>JAAFHV010000013.1 GCA_013297655.1 Myxococcales bacterium
CGACTCGGCGCCGAGGACACGCTGCCCCTCCCGCGCGAGGGGGCCCCATATCGTCGCCACCCACTGCCGCGCGTGCTCCGTGAGCTCCACCAGCTCGCCACCCGGTCCTCGCGTCCGACGCGTGTATCCTGCAAGCTCGAGCCGTCGCAGGCGGTCGCGGGCGATACGGGCGGGCTCCACCCCCGGCTCTGCGAGCTTCGCCGCGGTCGCCGCGCCGCCGTAGAGCAGCGCAGAGAGCACCGAAAGATCGCCGCGCGGGAGCCCGAGCGCCGCGGCGGCGGCCTCGTCGATCGTGTTCGTCGCGTCTTGAAAGTGCACGATCTCGACCCCGATCATCGCGACGAGCGCCTCCTTTCGTTCTCTCGCGCTCGGTTTCATTTCGTCACGATGCCACGGTTCTCGGGTGCTCCGCGGTGCCGCCCGCCGTTCGCAGCAAGATCGAGCAAAACCGAGCAGCCCGCGGGAAGACGTGGCTCGTGACCGCGCTTAACTCGAGCGGATGAACGAACGTCGAACGAAGGCTATCGTCGTGGGCTGCGGAATCGGAGGGCCCGTCGCTGCGATCGCGCTCACGAAGGTCGGATTTTCGACGGTCGTATACGAGGCGCACCTCGATCCGGATCACGACCGCGGGAGCTTCTTGAATACCGCCTCCAACGGCGTCGACGCCCTCCGCCTCCTCGGGATAGGCCCTCGCGCGCTCGAAGCGGGATTCTCCACTCCACGCATGGTCATGTGGAGCGGCACCGGCAAGCGCCTCGGCGACGTCGCGAACGGGCGCACGAGCGCAGACGGCTCTACGAGCGTCACGATCGAACGAAGGCACCTTTACCGTGGATTGCGCGACGAAGCCTCCGCGCACGGAATTCGTATCGCTCACGGCAAGAAGCTGGACGGGCTCGCGTTCGATGGCGACGGTGTATGCGTTTCGTTCGCGGACGGCTCGAGCGACCGCGCCGACCTCGTCGTCGGAGCCGATGGCATCCACTCGCGCGTACGCACGCTCATCGATCCTTCGTGCCCGGCGCCGCGCTACACCGGACAGCTCAGCGTGGGCGGAATCACGCGCGGCGCGCGGATCTCCGCGACGCCGGGGGAATACCATATGATCTTCGGAAAGCGCGCCTTCTTCGGATACTCTGCTCCGCGCGCGGGCGAGGTGTATTGGTTCGCCAACGTGGCCGAGCCCGAGACCACCCGCGAGGCGCTCGCCGCGGTGGGCTCCGACGCGTGGAAAGCGCGCCTCGGAGCGCTCTTCGAGGGCGATGCCGGCCCCGCGATCGAGGCGATCGCGGCGACGGAGAACATCGTGGCATATCCAATCTTCGATATGCCACGAGTGCCCATTTGGAGGCGCGAGGGCGCGGTGCTCCTCGGTGACGCGGCGCACGCCACCTCGCCGAGCGCGGGGCAAGGGGCGGCGCTCGCGATCGAAGACGCGCTCGTCCTCGCGAAGTGCCTCCGCGACGTCGACGGGATCGAGCCGGCGCTCGCGGCGTACGAAGCGCAGAGGCGGCCGCGGGTCGAGAAGGTCGTGAAGTACTCCGCGCGGGTCGGCGGCACGAAGGTGCCCGGTCCGTTCGGGCGCTGGCTACGCGACCTCGTCATGCCCTATGTCTTGTCTCGATACGCCAATTCGGACGCGCACGCGTGGTTGTACGACTCCGGCCTCGGGTGGGACGAGCGCGCTGAAACCGGGTGACGGTCTTTCGAGCGGCGTGTCGAAAGTGGACTCGACGAAAGCAAACGGGAACCCGAGCCACCGCTCTCGTAGATGAGGCATCCTGCCACAGTCCGCCTCGAAGATCGTCGGTGGTGCGGCACGCAGGCTTTCCGGTTCTCGGTCGGGGCTGGTAGAGGCGAGGGCATGATTCGCTCACGCCTCCTCGTTCCCGTCGTTCTCGGCTCGCTCCTCGGCTCGCTTTTGTTCGCGTGCGAGTCGCCGCCAGAAGCGCCGCCCCCCGCCATGCCGAAGCCGGCCGAGACCACGGCCGCGTCGGTCGCCACTCCGCCCGAGCCGCCGAAGGCCCCCGAGCCCACCCCGGAAGAGAAGAAAAAAGCGGAGGACCTCAAGAAGCTCACCGCCGATCGCGAGAAGGCCGAAGCCGCCGCGAAGATCGAGGCCGCGCGCTTCACTCCCGAGCTCCGCGCCGAAGGCAAAGCCCTCGCCGAGAAGACGTACCCGAACACCAAGGCGGCCCTTACCGCGATCCTCGCGGGCAAGCACCGCGCGCCGGGCAACGCTGAGCGCGACGTCCATCGCCACCCGAGCGAGACGCTCGCGTTCTTCGGTCTCACCCCGAAGCAGACCGTGATCGAGTACGGCCCGGGCGAGGGCTGGTACACCGAGCTGCTCGCTCCCACGCTCGCGAAGCAGGGCAAGCTCTTCGTGACCAACAACGATCCGAACGGTCCCGCCGACCAGCGCAGCACGTTCTACGGTCAGCGCTTCAAGGCCTTCTTGGACAAGGCGCCCGAGCTCTACGGCAAGGCCGAGGTTCTCCTCGTCGACAAAGAGCCGAACCTCGCCGTCGAAGGCAAAGCCGACCTCATCGTCGTCATGCGCTCGCTCCACGGAATGCAGAACTCGGGCAAGCTCGAGGCGTGGCTCGGGCAGTTCCACAAGGCCCTCAAGACCGGCGGCGTGCTCGGCATCGAGCAGCACCGCGCGAAGGCCGACGCGAACGTCGCCGACACCTCCAAGCTCGGTTATTTGCCCGAAAAATGGGTCATCGAGAAGGTGGAAGCGGCCGGCTTCAAGCTCGCGGGCAAGAGCGAGCTCAACGCGAACCCGAAGGACACGAAAGACTACCCCGACGGCGTTTGGACGCTCCCCCCCAGCTTCGAGCTCGGTGAGAAGGACCACGCCAAGTATGCCGCGATCGGCGAGAGCGATCGCATGACGCTCAAGTTCACCAAGGTGGCCCCGAAGGCCGCCGCGGCTGCCCCCGCTGCCCCCAAGGCCGCTGCCCCCGCTGCCCCCAAGGCCGCTGCCCCCGCTGCCCCCAAGGCCGCGACCCCCGCTGCCCCCAAGGCCGCGACCCCCGCTGCCCCCAAGAAGTAACCCGCGCTTCACCAAAACGGCGACGTACCCCACGCGGGTGCGTCGCCGTTTTTTTGCGTCCGCGACGGAGCACGCGCGGTCGAATCGATCACGCTCGCCGGACGCGCGCGACGACGAGGCGCGACGACGAGGCTCCGAGGCTCCTCAGCGAAATCCCTTCGCGAGGCCCGCCGCGAGCCAGTCACGGTAGGCGACATCGGCGGCGCGGTACGTCTGCACGCCCTTCTCCCCGCGCGTCGCGAAGAGCAGGCAGGCGACCTTCGGGGGCACGAACGCGGACCTTCGCAGCTCCTTTCCGGTCTGTGCATCATACACACGAAGAGTGACGTCTTCGTAGCGTATTTTGTACGAGAAGGACGCGTAGGGGCACGTCGCTCCCTCGCGGTACGTCGCGGTCTCGAGGGCCACGTAGCGCGCGTCCCGAACCTTGCCAGGCGCGCCGAGGTGCACGACCTCGCCGTCCGTCTGACGCCACACGATCGCCTCTACGGGAGCCTCCGAGGCCTTTGGCGCGCGCACCATCTGATCGACGGCCTCCGCGATCCACGCGCGATCGCGGAGCCCGGGAGAGCCGACGAGAAAGCTCTCCTCCGAAACCGCGCGCGCTCCGTTCTTCTCCACCACGAGCGAGAGCGTGCTCACGAGGCCCTTCGAGGGGGCGAGCGTCTCCAGCGCGAGGTTGCGCGCGATTTCGGAAGACGACACCTCCACGTCGGCGAGCCCCGTCTCCGGGACGACCACCTGCGTGCTCCCGATCGTCACCTTCGCGCCCTTTGGCCCACCAACGACGACCGGCAGCGTTCGATCACCCGGAGCCCAGTAAATGACCGCCGCCTCTTTGCCACTTTCCTGGTGCGCGCCGGCGCGGGCGCGGGCGAGCGAGATCGGCAGTGGCTTGCCGGTGAGCGCGCGTCTCCCGTGCAGGATCGCGGCGCCGAGGGGCTCCTCGGGGAGCCACGGGAGCGACGCTATCGGGACCGGCAGGGTGACCTTGCTCGTGCCCCAGCGATCTTTGCGAAACCCCTTCTGGCCCGCGGCGACATCGATCGCGCTGCCGTAGTATCCGCGCCAACGGGACCGCGGGAGGGTGAGGTTCACGTTGCCGCTCGGTGGCACCAGCGTGCCGCCGCCCTCACGCACGTGGTTCGAAAGCTCGACCTTCACGCCGGGCTCGGTCGTCACGCGCACCACCACCGCGGAGGGGGTCACCTCGACGAGCTCGGCGGTGACCGCGATCGGCTTCGGCTTGCACGCCATGGAGCTGGTCGCTGCGACGAAACAGACACAAAGCGTCAGGCACTTCCGCATGCCGGAAGTTAACACGCGCGCCTCCCGCGGCGATCCGCCACCTGGCGGGTGCCGAGGTCCGTCGCACGCCGGCGCTTGCCGATCCAGGGACGTGCGGCCGACGAGAACGAGCCACCTCGCGGGCTCGCGCGGGCACGGAGCGACGGCGCTCACGGGGTCGCGGCAGAGCACTCACGAGCGCGTCGCTCACGCATGCCACGTAGCCGCTACGGACGAGGCGCAGCCGTGCGAGGCGGAGAAGATCGACGCCCGAGATCGTGGCCGACGATCCGTGACAGCGACGCGCGGACCGGATCGACGAGGGCGGAAATCAACGTACGCTCGTGGTTTCGCTCCGCGCGCACGAGGCCGACCCGCGGCGGCCTCTCGCGTGTCGCGATGCGCAGGGTGCCGAAGAGGAGATCCCAGATCGCGAGCGCTGAGCCGTAATTGCTGGATACTTTTGCGAATTTTGCGTGATGGAGCTGGTGCTGGGCCGGGCTCACGAAGATACGCTCGAGCGGCGCGGGCCAGGCCACGAACGCGTGCGAGTGGCGCAAGCTCGCGCCGGCCATCGTCCAGAGGAAGCCAATCGCGTCGACCCCGAAGATCTCGATCGCCCGCAGCTTGCCAGGATAGAGCCACACGAAGACGCCCGTCACGAGACCGGCGGTGAGCACGCCGCGCGCTTGGTTCAAGGCGCTCTCGATGGGGTGGACCCGGTAGAGCGTGAGGGGCGTGAGCAGGTCGGCGGAGTGGTGCACCTTGTGGATCTCCCAGAGCGCGGGCACCGCGTGCATGGTGCGGTGGACCCCATAGCGCGTGAGATCGTCGGCGACGAAGAGCGCGACCGTGAAGGCGACGAACAGCCACGTGCGATCGGCGGGAGCGACGAGCCCGGACCGACCCACGTGCTCCAGCGCGAACCCCGCGATCGCCATCGCGATCCCGAGCGCACCGACGCGAAACGGCCAAACCAACACCGCGTGCACGAGCCCACGCACCACGCACCACGCGACGTCGAAGCGCGACGACGCGTGGAAAAAGAGCTTCCGCGGGAAGAGCCAGCGCCCGAGCGACGCACGCGCCACACGCCGCCGCGCGACAATCCACGCGAGCGTGACGAAGCCCACCGAGCACAGTAGGTACGGCAAATGAACCCGGTGGCTCGGCCCGAACAGCGCGACGAATGGCTCGATCAGCGATTCCAGAAGAGGTGGCACTCAAAGCTCCGACTACCCAAAACGACAGATATGAAAGGAGCGGGGGCGACGACGACAATGCCGCTTTCCCGAAGCGCGCGCTCGGCGTCGGAGTCAGTCGTTGTCGCCTTCGACCCTCTTCGGGAGCTCGAGATCGAACGCGGAGAGCACCTCGACCTTGAGCACGTCGGTCATCTTGCGGACGGCGTCGTGGAGCGCGATCACCTTGTCGGGCTCGCGCGCGATCGCGTCCTCGAGAGATGCGCTCGAGATCGCGCCGGCAGCCTTTTTTGCCTCGTCCGAGGCCGCGCGCATGTCGTTCGATACGGTCTTTGCGCCAAGGCCCTCGAGCAAATCGTCGAGTGCGATTCCGGCCCCGCCGACCCCTCCCTCGCCGCAGCCGAAGAAGATCCGCGAGAAGGCCTCCAGGTTCGCCCTGATCCACGGCATATCGAGCTTCGCGTAAACGGACTCCACCTGCTTCGCACAAGAAGCGCCGGTGCAGCCAGATTTGGCGAGCGGCCGCCCGAGCTTTTGGTCTTTTAAGTCCGACTCGAGATAAAAGAGCGCGTCGACGATCGCGTTGATGGCGATTTGTTGCGACCCGAAGTGCCGACTCCCCGCGCCAGCCTTCGCGAGCTCGCCGGAGAAGTCTCCGCCCACGGGATCCCACTTCTGCGCGACACCTTCGAGGCGGGCGCTCACGTCCTTCGCGACGACGGCGAGGTATTCGCGACGACGGGCCGCGCGCTCGGGCTCGGCGACGGCGGCCCACGTGCCTTCCGTGTTGACGACGGACGTGGGGGCGCAGGCGTTCTCGGCTCCGGTGCGGTGGACGAGCGACTCGGCCGCGCCGAGGCCACGCGCAGCGACGAGCGACCGCGCGACAAAATCGCCGGCCGCGTAGCCCTTCGAAACGAGCGTCTCGTCGACGAGGCAGGGGTTCAGCGCGGGCCACGCGTAGACGTGGACGCGGGTGTCCTCGCCGCCGGGCGACGTCTTTGGGCCATACGGTCCGAGGCGCACGATCTCCGCTTTTTGCACCGAGATCATGAGCGCGGCATAGGCGGCCTTCGTGGCTTCACGGTTCGTGTCGCTCGGGTCGCGGACCGCGGCGGTGCACGCCGCCTCGAAGGCCCTCGCGGAGACCGCGGCTTCGCGCGCGATGCCGTAGGTGCACGCGGCGATCGACGCGAGCACGTCGGCGCGGGTGAACGTACCGGCCTCCGTCTCGTAGACCGTCGCGTCGCCGGTTGGCTTCGGCACAGCCGTCTTCGCGGTCGTGCACGAGACGAGCGCGACGAGCCCAGCCGCGACGACGAGCGGCGCAAAGGCGAACACACGCGGATATGGACGGCCACGGCCCCCAGGCGTGCCGCGCGTTCCGCCGAGAGAACCGGAGGCGCTCACTGGGCGTTGCGGCCGCGCATCTCGACGCCGTACGCCGTGAATTCGGCCGTCTCGGCGGTGCCGTCGGGGTTCTTGTTGGTGATCGTCGCGCCCTCTTCTTCCATGTGCGTGACCTCTTCGGCCGTCATCATGCGAACCTTGAGGGTGCCCTCCATCTTCACCCGCGCGCCGCGTGAGTTGAGGGGCACGAAGAACTTGTAGTTGCGGAAACGGACCGTGAGCGACAGCGCCGAGCGATCGCTCTCCGGTCGCACGTCCATCCAGCAGCCGCGCTTGAGACAGTTCTGGCGAACGACGCCGGAGGTGGTGAGCTTCTTCCCCGCGTAGTCCTTCGGCTTGGCGAGCAGCTCCTCGAACGAGACCTCGCTCGACCCGGTCAGCTCGGCGCCGAACAGCTCGAACGGCTCGGCGGGCGTCTCGGCCGGGGTCTCCGTCGGCGTGGCGACCGGCGGAGCCTTGGCAGTGCCCTCCCCCGTCGGCTGCGGCTCGGCCGCCGAGGCACAGGCGAAGACGAAGAACGGAAGAACCAGCGACGCGACCGTGGTGCGAGAGAACATGCGCGCACCATATGATCTTGAAAATCATTTTCAAGAAGATTCGGGGAGCCGCGTTTGCTATCGCGTGCGTCGATGGGAAACCGCATCCTCGGGTCGCTCGCAGGCGCTGCATCGTTGGCCGTTTTGGTCACCGCGTGCTCGTCCACCACCGCCGCTCCGACGGACGGAGGGCTCGAAGGCGGCGCGCGCGGGGTCGACCCGTTTTGCCGCACGCGGCCGCGCCTCTCGTTCTGCGAGGACTTCGACGAGAAGCCCCTCCCCGGAACGTTCGACGCGATCGAAGGCGACGCGACGCTCTTCTCGCTCGAGCCTAGGAAAGACTCCCCGTCGGAGCCGAACGTCGCGGTGCTCACGCCGAGAGAAGGCAGCACCGACGCCCGCTTCGTGACGCTCGCGAAAGAAGGGATCAAGTACAACTTGTTCTTCCTCGCGCAGCTCTTCCCCGGGCACGGCCGGGTCGACCTCGCGGGGGTAGAGGACGGCGTATACAAGCTCGTCATCGGCCTCGACGCGAAAGACACCTGGTACGTCGAAGAGACCCGTTTCGACCAAAATGGAGGATCCAGTCCCACCCTCCTCTTGCGCGAGACGAAGGTCGCCGTCGACCCGAACGATCTCACCTCCGTGCGCCTCGACGTCTACGTCGACGGCCCGGGAATCGGGCATATGCGCTTTCGCTCGGGCGACGACGTCGTGTACGAGAACGAACCGCTCGCGTTCCCGTCCGCCAAAACGACCCTCGCTCCGAGGGTGTTCGTCGGGGAGAAGATACGCGAGGGCGCAGCGGCCAAGCTCGTGCTCGACAGCGTGACCCTCGGCGAGGACTGAGCGCGACGACAAACGCACGCGCGGCTTACGTGCGTAATACATATTTTACGGAGGGCTCCCTTCGCGAGCGAAGAGACGCGCCGTCGTTTACTCGGCGCGACGGACGAAGGACGCCGCGAAGTACCCGTCGGTGCCGTGGTCGCTCGGCAACAGACGAAACGCGCTCGCCTCGCCGAACACGCGGCGCACGTCCTCGGAGGCGAATGGCGCTGGCGTGAAGCTCGGGTTCTCGGCGACGAACGCGTCGACCACGTCTTCCGCTTCGTCGCGGAGCACGCTGCACACCGAGTACACCAGCCTTCCGCCGGGACGGACGAGGGTGGCTGCCCGCGCGAGGATGCGGCCCTCGAGGACGGCGAGCTCCGTCAGGCTCTCGGCGGTGCGACGGAGCCAGAGATCGGGGCGCCTGCGCAAGGTGCCGGTGCCGGAACAGGGCGAGTCGACGAGCACCGCGTCGTACCCGCTCGGCGCGTCGCCGGTGCCGACCGACCAGTCGACCGCGAAGGTCGCGCCGAGCTTCGCGCCCCGTGCCTCGAGCTCGGTCGCGAGGCGCTCGAGCTTCTTCGGGTGCAAATCGGCCGCGTCGCACGAGCCCGCGCGGGCGGCGAGGAGCGCCGTTTTGTTTCCGCGACCGGCGCACGCGTCGAGCACGCGCTCTCCCGGCCGTGCGCCCACCGCGAGGGCGAGGAGCTGCGAGCCTTCTTCTTGGACGAACGTTCCGTCGCCGATCGACGCCGCGAGGGTGGCCGGGTTTCCCCCGCCCTTCACCGTGAACGCGAGCGGCGATACGCGCCCCTCTACGACCACCGCGCTCGGTGAAATTTCGCTCGCACGCGCCATCGCTCGCGCGCGGAGCTCTGGAGCGGGCACACCGAAACAGGGCGGCGGTGGCACGTGCGACGCGGCGAGGAACGCCTTCGCGCCCTCGGCGCCGAGCGACCTCACGAGCGCGACGCGGAGCCACTCGGGAGCCTGCGCGACGAGCGCTTCGATGCGCGCCGCGTCGTCGAACGTGGCGGCGCGCTCCGAGAGCCGACGAAGCACCGCGTTCGCGAACCCGGCCACCCGTTCGCCACGAACGGCGCGAACGAGATCGACCGCCTCGTTGACCGCCGCGAACGCGGGCACCCGATCGAGGCCGAAGAGCTGGTACCCCGCGACGAGCAAATTCGAGTGAGTCTCGGGATCCAGATCGGCCTTGCCACGAGACGACGCGCGCGCGATCTCGGCGTCGACGAGGGCGCGGTACCGGAGGGCCCCGTAGACGAGCTCGGTCGTGAGAGCTCGCTCGCGGGCGTCGAGCTGGACCGCGCGATCGATCTCGGACGAGAGCGCAGCGGCGGCGAACGCACCGTCACGTAGCGTGCGCGCGACGACACGCGCCGCGACGAGCCTCGCCGTCGGTTTCAGCCTGGGTTTGTCCACCGTGCTCTTGCTGGGCTTCACTCGGGGCGCATGCGAATCTGCGGGGGAGGCGTGAACGTGGGGTCCGTCATGCTGTAGGGCTGGATCCGCACGACGGCCTTCTCGCAGACGCCGAGCGCGAGGCCGCCGCCGTTCGCCTTGGTGAGGCCAGGGCAGTACACCGCGCCGCCGCGGTCGGGTTCGGGCGCGCTGAAGGCGCCGGGGCCATCGAGCCCTTCTGCGATCGCGCCGACGCAGCCTTCACGCTCGGGGACCGAGACGGGCTTGGTGCCGCGCTTGTAGAGCGAGATGAAGCCGTCGTCGGAGCGTGCCCCGTCGCCCGTGCAGACCGCCCACGCCGAGAGCGTGACGGGCTGACCGGAGGTGTTCTGGACGACCCAATAACGAACCGGACGAACCATCGCGCTCAGAAAGCCCGGACAGACCGCGGCGCTCTGGAAGCCGGTCTCGGTGGGGGCGGCGGTGAACAACGTGGGGATGGTGGTCGTGTTGTTGAGCGCACCGAGCGGAACGTCGACGCCGACCGTGTCGCAGCCGACCGTGAAATTCGAGGCCGCGGAGGTGCCGCCGCCGGGGCTGGGCGTCATGACCGTGATCGCGACGGTGCCGGGGTTCGTCATGTAGCTCGACGAGATCGTGGTCGTGAGCTGCGTAGCGTTGACGAACGTGGTGGTCGCCGCGACGCCGTTGATGCGGACCACGCTGGTCGCGACGAAGCCGGTGCCGAGCACGCTGATCGCGCGGTCGGCGGACCCGACGGTGCCCGAGCTCGGCGAGAGGCTCGAGATGATGGGCGCGGGGTTCTGCACCATGATGCTCGCCGCGGACGACGTGCCGCCGCCGGGAGCCGGGTTGACGACACGAACGGAGACCGCGCCTGCCGCGGAGATCGCAGCGGCGGGGAGCGTGGCGCGGAGGGTGCCGCCGTCCACGAACGAGGTGGGCGCGGCGACGTTGTCGAACGTGACCTGCGACGCGGCGTAGAAGCTCGAGCCGGTGACGGTGATCACGGTGGCCGCAGACCCAGCCGCGACGGTGGTGGGCGCGACCGCCGCGAGGACCGGCGCCGAGTACTGCACGCGGAAGACGACCGGCGCGGAGAGACCACCTCCAGGTGGCGGATTTTGCACGGTAATCGGGAACTCGCCGGCCGCGGTGAGCGACGTGGCGGGCACCGTCGCGGTGAGCTGCGTCGCGCTTACGAAGGCCTTCGTGATCGAGACGCCGTTGAACAGCACCTGCGTGGTCGCGAGGAACCCGGAGCCGTCCAAGGTGATCGGGACCGCCGCGCTGCCGACCGTCGACATGGCGGGGGTGACGCGCGTGAGGACGACGTTCGGGTTCGTGACGGTGAACGCGATGGTCGTCGACGGGCCGCCACCGGGAGCCGGGTTGGTGACCTTGATCGGGAAGGACCCCGACGTCGCGAGCAGCGCGGCGGGCACGGTCGCCGAGAGCTCGGTCGCGCTAGTGAAGGTGGTGGTGAGGTCGGTGGTGCCGAAGGCCACCTTGGCGCCGGGCACGAAGCTCGTGCCGGCGAGGGTGAGGGTGAGGGTGGGCGAGCCCGCGACGGCGCTGAGAGGAGAGAGCTGCGTGAGCGCGGGAGCCGGATTTTGTACCTCGAAGGTGAGCTCTTTGCTCGCGCCGCCGCCGGGGGGCGCAGTGCCGACCGAGATGCGAAGCGTGCCGACGGCGAGCAGCTTGTTCGAGGGGATCGCGCCGCGGAGCTCGGTCGCGGAGATGAAGGTGGTCGCGAGGGGCGCACCGTCGAGCTGGATGACGGAGCGGGCGACGAAGTTGTTTCCGGTGACGACGATGCTGGGGCCGACGCCGCCGACGAGGGCCTTGTCCGGCGAGACGCTGGTCACGATCGGGGCTTTGGCGATGTCCGGATCGAGCGGCGCCGACGTGGTGGGCTTGGGCGGCACCGACCCGGTGAGGGTGGCCGAGGGCGTGACCGAGGGAGCCGCGTCCGGCTCGTCGATGATCGGGACCGCGCTCGAGCACGCGCTCGCGAGCGTTCCCCCCAGGCCCAAGATCGACACGAAGAGGATCGCGACCAAGCGCCGCGCGGCGAAGACCGATGCGATTGGCCCCCGTCGCCCGCGGCTCGCTTGCATGTTCGTCCCGCGGCTCGCTCGCATGTTCATCACCTGCTCCCGGGCGGTCTATGCCACATTCCCGCGGAGCTTGCCATGGCGCGGCAAACGGCGCGCGGCGACGGCCAAAACCACGGCAAAGTCGCCATGTTGTCGCGCCCGGTTGCCGAAATGCGCAGCGCCCGGAATTCGGCTCGGACGCGCGAACGGCGGTTGAAAAGTTGGCGGACGCGGCGAACCCTCTGAAGTAAGATCACGGTTTGGTGCGCCGGGTGAAACCGTGCGTGCCCGTGGTTCCCCCATACGAGCGATTCTCGTCCTCACCCTGCGAGCTACCCATGAGATTTCCTCTTCCTTCCCGACGCCGCGCGATGCACGCCCTCTACGCGACCCTCGCTGCAGCGGCGACGCTGGCGGCCCCGAAGGTGGCGCACGCGCAGCTCTTCTCGGAGAGCTGGGAGCAGAACACCACCGCCAAGTGGGTCGCGTCGAGCACGGTCAACACCTACAACGAGACCGGCGTCCCGAGCGGGCTCCGCAACTCCGTCGTCGACGACGGACCGACCGCGGCCTGCGCGGGTCGTTATGCGCGCGAGACGCGGGGCACCTCCGGCGGGCGCATGTTCTCCAAGGTGGCGGCCGGAATCCCCATCGCGGCGAACACCACGTACTGCCTCATGGGATACGTGCGCTCGAACACCGCGGGCGTGCCCTACCTCGGGATCAACTTCGAGGCGACGGCGACCATGACCGGCGTCGGCAGCTCCACCGACAACGAGTGCTGGCTCATCGGCACCGCGGGCTTCTCGAACACGGGCACCGCCGGCTTCTTCTGCCCGTCGGCGGCGACGAACCAAATCGGGAACAACCCCGCGACCGGCGCCGTGCCGGCCGCGAGCACCACGTGGACGTTCGTGTCGCGCCAGTTCACCACCGGCGCGAGCGTGGCCACCCACAACTTCGCGCACATCAAGTACGAGCACTTCTGCGGCAGCGCGGCGTGCGGCGGCGCGCAGACCACCGAGCCGAACGGCCCGGACTTCGACGACATCCGCCTCATCGCCGGCACGTGCCCCGCGACCGCGCCCGCCGACATGGCGCCGCACGTTCCCTGCACCGGAAATAACCCTGTTTGCGAGGTTGGTGGCGCGGCAGCGAACGCCAAGTGCGTGGAGTGCAACGGCGACTTCGGCAACGCCGGCGCGACCCGCGCGTGCCCCACCGCGGCGGCCGCGATTTGTGTCACCGCGGGCGCCGAGAAGGGCTCGTGCAAGCCCCCCTGCAGCGGCGACTTCGGCTCCGGCGGCGCAGCGGCGTGCACCGCGACGGCTCCCTTCTGCAAGCCCGCGGGCCAGCCCACCGCGACGTGCAAGGCGTGCAATGGAAACGCCGGCAGCGGCTCGACCGAGGCCTGCGACGCAGCTTCGCCGAACTGCTTCACCACCGGCGCAAAGAGCGGCTCGTGTGGCAAGTGCACGACGAACGCCGAGTGCGGCTCGGCAGCTCCGCGCTGCGACACCACGAGCGGCCTCTGCGTGAACGACTGCACCAAAGACGACGACTGCGGCACCAAGACGAGCGGCAAGGTCTGCAACGCGAACAAGTGCGCAGACGGCTGCCGCGGCGACACCACCGCCGGCAACGGTTGCCCCGCCGACAAGAAGTGCAGCTCCACCAACGCGACCATCGGTCAGTGCGTGGACAACGTCCCCACCGCCAAAGACAGCGACAACGACGGCATCTCGGACGACGACGAGGTTCGCCTCGGCCTGAGCCCGACCTCGCCCGACACCGACGGTGACGGCCTGTTCGACGGCGCCGAGCTCGGCCCCGACAAGACGAAGGGCCTCGACAGCGACGGCGACGGCAAGATCGACGCGAACGACGACGACGACGACGCAGACGGGATCCTCACGAAAGACGAGATCTCGAAGCAGCGCCTCGCGAACCTCACCGACGACGTCGACGGCGACGGGAAGAAGAACTGGCTCGATCCCGACTCCGACGGCGACAGCGTCCCCGACCTCGCGGACGGCGTCGGCGACAGCAACGGCAACGGCAAGCCGGACTTCCTCGACAACACCGCCCCGAACGCAGGCCCCGGCTCGGACGGCGGGCTGACCGAGTTCGATCCGAACCCGGACGGAAAGCTCGAGGGCGGAAGCTGCGCCGTCGCGCCCGGAATGGGATCTCGGAGCGGCCTCGGTCTCCTCGGCGTGAGCATGGGCGTCGCGGCGCTCTTCGTCTCCCGTCGTCGCCGCCGCTGAGCTTCGGCTCATCTCTGGAAAGGCGCGATATCCTTCGGGGATCGCGCCTTTTCCTTTTGCGTCGCGCGCGACCGGTGGTGCTACCTTGACGGCGTGAGCGAGCGAAAGAAAGAGCAAGGGAGCCTCCTCGCGGGCTTCGGACTCGGCGCCGTCACGATGGCGATCGGGGTCTTCGTCGCGACCCGTTTCGTCGGCGGCTCGCTCTTCGGAGAGTCGAGCTCCCGCGACAAGGCGATAGCCCTCCTCGCCGTGCTCGCGCCGCTCTTCTTCGTAGGTCAGCGGGCGCTCTCGGCGGGCTCCGCTGGCCGCGTCGGCGAAGCGCGCGGGCTCTTCTTGGGGCTCGTCTCGGGGGCCATGATCGGGCTCTTCCTCGCGTTCGGGATCGGGATGAAGAGCGCGGGGCTGTGAGCCGAACGCGCCGGGGCCTGGTTAAGGTTTTGGCGACACGGCTCGCGGCGGCGTGAAGGTCCTCGACCATCGAAACCGGGTCGGAAGTCGCGAGCGCGAATAAGGTCGACCCAGGATTCGTGCGCGCTGCGCAAGCGCCTTGGCACGCAGATCAGGTCACGAGCTCTTTTGCGTGCGCCTTGATCGTGTCCCACTTTCGGGCAACGTCGTTCTTGAAGGCGAGCGTCATGAGCAAGACGAGCACGCTCATGCCGACGAGGCTCGCGATCTCGCGCGTGCGGAGCGAGAGCGGCTTTCGACGAATGCCCTCGAGCACGAAGAACACGAGGTGCCCGCCGTCGAGCACGGGGATCGGGAGCAAGTTGATGAGCCCCAAGTTCACCGACGTGATCGCCATCGCCCAAACGAAGTAGCGCGTGCCCTTCGCCCCGGCCTGACCCGCGACGTCGTAGAGGGTAATCGGCCCGCTCACCGTCGCGAGGCTGACCCGCCCTTGCGTCACACGCAAGAATCCCACGCCGATGAAACGGACGACCGCGAGCGTCTCCTCGAAGCCCTTTCGGAGCGCGTAAAACAGGCGATTGTCGTTCGGCACCGTCTCGTCTTTGGCCTTCGGCACCCAGTGCGTCGTGCGAAATACGTAACGGGCATACGACTGGCCGACCTCGTCTTGCCACTCTTCTTTGCGGAGCTGGAACGTACCGCTCTTGCGCTCGCCCTCGCGGGTCCACACGAGCTCGTGGGTGCGCGCGGCGTCGTGGAGGAGGGCCGTCTTCATCCCCACGAAGAGGCGCTGCGGCTCGCCGTCGAGCGCGATGATGCGATCGCCGGCGCGAAGCCCCGCGCGCCACTCGCTCGAGCCCTCGGGAACGAACGCGACGTACATGTCGCTCGCCTCGATTCCGGTGCGCGTCACGACGTCGCGCTCGCGGGCGGCCCAGTCGTCGACGTGGGTGCCCATGTCCTCCCGCGGGAGCGGCGTGAGGGTCGCCACACCCATGTCCATCACCGCGACCTCGAAGAGCCCGGGCTCGGCGCGCACGGGACGCATGTAGGTGATCGTCAAAGTGTCGCCGCGGCTCTTCGTGAGGATGCGCACCAGATCGACGAAACGATCGATCTTGCGGCCGTTCACGCTCGTCACACGATCGAAGGTGCGGAGGCCGGCGCGGTAGGCGGGGGTGTCGGTGCGCGGCACGCCGATGACGGGCGCCGAGAACGTGGGGCTTATCCCGATGCGGGCGACCTTCTGCACCATCTCGAGCTCGAGCGGCTCGAGCTCCTCGATCTCTTCCGCCGGCTTCAAGTCGACGTCGGTCTCGGCGCCGTCGCGCGAGACCACGATCCGCACGGTCTTGCCGGCGCGCTTCGCGATCGCGTCCTGCACCTCGGGGAAGCTCGCGACCGGCTTTCCGTCGATCGAGACGATGCGATCTTCCGGCATGAGCTTGCCGTCGGCGGGCTTGCCGGGGATCACCTGGCCCACGACCGGCGAGAGAAAGTCACGGTCCTCGTAGAAGACCGACGTGTAGAGCAAGATCGGGAAGAGGATGTTCATCCCCGGGCCGGCGAGCACGATCACGATGCGCTTCCAGAGCTTCTGCGACTCGAACGTGCGGGTGCGATCCTCGGGCAGGATCGCCTCGGTGCTCTTGCCCTCCTCGAGCATTTTCACGAAGCCACCGAACGGCAAAATGCCGATGCAGTACTCCGTCTCGCGGCCGCGGATTTTCACGATCTTGGGGCCGAACCCGATCGAGAACGTGAGCACCTTCACGCCGAAGATTTTCGCGAACGCGAAGTGCCCCGCTTCGTGGATGAAGATGAGGACGCTGACGAACGTGACGAAATAGAGGAGGTCCACGCTAGCGCGAAGCCTCGCGCGTAGGCGTGAGCGGCCGCGGTTCGACGAGGGGCCGCGCGACACACGGCAGCGTCCGGGGAGACTCACGCGCGAGGATGGGACCCACGCTCATCCGCTCTCGACGCGCGAGGTGGTGCGCCCGGGGACGACGCCGCCAGGGAAGGGCGCGGAGCGTTTGTGCACGCCACGCAAGAAGCGCCTGAATGGCTCGCGCGATGCTTCTTCCACCGCGACACCGACCGGCTGCACCGAGAGGAAAAAAGCGAGGAGACCCGCGCCGCCGATGGTGCTGACGACGCCGAACGCCGGTGCGCGGGTGGCGACGTAGGTGAGCGCTCCGCAAATCGCGAGCTCCACGACCGCGAACGCGAGGTGCGCCCTCACCCGCGCGGAGAGGAACGCGCGCGGCTCGATCGCGGAGAGGAACACGAGCGCCTCCCCCTCGGCGACGAACCAGACCTTCTTGCCCTTCGTGAAGGGCACGCTCACCGTGCGCGCCGCCCCCTTGGAGCTCCGCGCATCCTTGTAGAGTGCATCGAGCTCCGCGTCGCCGTCGAGCGTCGCGCTCGTCGTTTGTGTCGCCGCGTCGGGCCAAACCTCGAGCGAGCCTTTGCCCGTGATCGTGACGGTGGAGCCGTTCGCGTCGATCGTGCCGCCGAAGACCTCGCCGCGGTACGTCTTGTCCGAGAACACGATCGCGGGAGGTTCGCCGTCCATCGCGCGCCCGAGCTGATCGATGGCATGCAGAGCGAGCGCTCCCCCCTCGCCTTCCCCCGCGAGCACGGTTCCCGTTCGAACCTTCGCGAGGCTGCGGAAGCGGGCTGCGAGCGTGCGCGCGTAGCTTACCGACGCGAGCGCACACAGGAGCGCCGCGCACCACACGATCGCGAGGCAGAGGTAACCCAGGACGGGATACGGGACGGGACCGAGCATGACCCTAGGCCGACGTCCCCGCCGCTTCGACCTCGGCGCGACGCACCTCGCGCGAGGCGAGGTCGGCCGACTCGACGTTCGCCTCCGCGAGCGCGACGGCGCGCATCTTTGGCCGCGAGAACCGCAAGAAGTACGTCTTCGCGAGGTAGAGCACCATGCTCGGCTCGTTCAGCGAAGGGTCGATCCGCTGCACCGCCTCCGCGTCGTGCCACTCTTGGAGGGCCGACCAATGAAGGCCCGCGCGGTTGTGGTGGATCGTGTGGAGGCCGTTGTTGCACATGACCCAGTTGAAGGCGCGGCCGACGAAGTTGCGGGAGTGGTTCCACTCGCTCGTCACGTCGCAGCCGTCGTGCTGGATAAGGTTGATTCGGAGAATGCCCCGTGCACCCCAAAGCTGCGGAATCACGATAAAAAACAGCGCCGTCCAAAAGTCGATCGCGAGGAGCACCCCGGTGAGACCGAAGGCGAAGATTTGCTCTCGGACGTACTGCCCGCGGAACTCGCCGCGCCCGAGCAGCTTCGACCACCGGGTGACGCCGTTGAAGGTGCGCGGCCCCGCCACGTTCGGGAAGTGGAGCAGGTTGAGGAGGTGCCAATCGAAGCGCACGTGCTCCGGCGCGGCCCAGTCTTCCTGGCCGTCGTCGTCGAAGTGGTGGTGCACCAAGTTGTGCGACGGGATGTTCGCCGACGCCGGGTAGAGCGACCCGAACGAGAGCAGCAGGCGCCACACCTCGTTCGCGAAATTCGCCTTGAACGGCCCCGCGTGGAGCGAGTTGTGGATGACCACCGAGTTCAAGAACGAGAGCCAGCACGCGAACAGGAGGCACGGGATCGTGCGCGCGGCGGGCACGAAGAACATCGTGCCGAGGAGCCCGAGGTACAGCACCACGATCGCGACCTGACGGAGGTCGTGCACGTTCTTGAGCGGACCGAACGGCTTCGCGACCTGAGGCCGCGGACGCTCGCGGCGAGTCTTCACGTGCGCGCGGTCCTCGTCGGCGCTCTTGGGGCGGTCGGTGGGACGCAGGGCGGAGGTGGACATGAGCGCCCCTTTCTTGAGCCGTTCCGGACCCGCCGTCAACCGCGTCGTGGCGCGGGCTGGGTGCGCACGAAACGCTGTGAATCTCCCTACGCGGAGGCCCTCGAGGGGGTGCTCTCGGCGGGGTCTTGCGCGAAGGAGGATTCGCGTCGAAAAGAGGTTGAACAACTTCGTTGCCGAGGGGGGAACCCACAGCTAGAACAGCCGCACTTCGTGGCCCCGGGTGGGGTCTGCAAGGAGGAAATCGGGTTCATGGCCGCCGCAACACGTCCCCCCTCGTGGTTCACCTCGTTCGGGACCTTGCCCCACTTGCACTTCCGTCGCGACAAGAACTTCTACCGTCGCTACGACGCGAAGTGGTTCGTGTTCAGCCTCGCGCTCATCGCGGTCTTGCACTTCGCGAAGATCCCGATGCTGCTGCCGGAGCTCAAGCTCTGGTACCTCGCGGCGTTCCCGGCGGTCCTCTACTTCCACATCGTGTGCAGCCTGTTCGTGCACAACGCATCCCACGGCAGCTTCCCCCGCGCGATAAACCGCATCATGGGCGAGCTCTGCGGGTTCATCGTGCTGTCGCGCTTCGCCTCCTGGCAGATCGTTCACGAGCGCCACCACCGCTACAGCGACGACCAGGTGAAAGACCCGCACCCGCTCCTCCCTGGCTACTTCGAGTTCACGTGGCGCGGCATCACGAACGTCGAGAAGCAGCTCCAAACGGCGTACCTCGAAGTCTACGGCGACACGGAAGAGAACCGCGCTCGCGAGCGCACCCGCGCCATGATCAGCTTCAGCACGAACTTCGTGCTCATCGCGTTTTTCTATCGCCTCCTCGGCCCCGGCGGGTTCGTCGCGTTCTTCCTCCCCGCGCAGGTGCTCGGCTGGATGTTCGTGATGCACTTCAACTGGGTGACCCACAACGGGCTCGCGAAGGACGGCAACTACCACCCGGTCAACATCGACAGCGGATACTACTGGCTCGGGAACCGCATCTTCTTCGGCATTTACATGCACGGAAACCACCACAAGCGGTCGAACGTGTTCAACCCGCTCTTCTGGGACGACGCGAAGTTCGGCAAGGCCGACCCGGTGGTGAAGCCCTATCCGGTGCCCAAGCTCGAAGAGCAAGACGCCGTCCCCGCCGAGTAAATTATCCCTCACGAGATACGAAGGACCAGCCCTCCGTTGGTCCTTCGTTTCGTTTCGAAGGCCCTCGCGGCCTGGTGGATCGGAGCCGCCTCGGGCCCTCTCGTGGACCCGTTTCGATCGTGGAAACCCAGCTCGCACCGCTCGGATCGCGCTTTCGGATTCGAGCTTCGCGGCGGTCCCCCGAGCCTTCACGAGAGGCTCGTGTCCACGGGCCTTGCATTGCCGGCAAAGGTGCCGATACCCTCGTTCTTTCAGGCGTAGGACCTCGCGTCGATGGCCAAAATTCAGTCGCCGCTACTCGGCTACAACAACAACGTCCGGCACAAGAACCGGGTCTTCCACATTCAAACGGAAGACTCGGGGGTGAAGCACCCGCACGTCATCACGCACCTGTTCATGGATGGCGGTCGCATCCTGAAGAGCGTGAAGCGCAGCTACGCCGAGCACGTGGGCTCCGATAGCCTGAGCGAGACCGTTCGCCAGCTCATGAAAGAGCAGCACAAGGCGATGTTCATCGCCTTGCGCGACGGCGAGTACGATCACCTCCTCGAGGTCGCGCCGATCCCGAGCTCCGGGCAGACCGCGGTCGCGAAAGCGCCGCTCGCGAGCGCCCCCACCGCCAGCGCCGCTCCGATGAAGGAGGAGTCCGGCCGACGCGACGTGCGCGAGGTCCAAGCATCTCAGGTCCCTTCCCAAGCGCCTGGCCCGGTTGGCCCGTCCGTTCAGCCTGGCCCCGTCCAGCCTGGCCCGCATGCCCCGGCTGTTCCGTTTTCGCGGAACGACTCCAGAACGGACGTCGCGGTCACGAGCGCGAAGGCCCCCGAGACCTCGCGCGACATGCCCGCGGGCATCGACATGCAGGCGATCGAAGCGGCCTCGCTCACCACCGGCGAGCGCGCGGCGATGTCGATCTCGAACGATCTTCCCCCTCCCCCGAAGAACCTCTTCCAGAAAGAGCTCACCGGGAACATCGGCTACCGCAGCACCCACGTCGACGACGAAGAGGCCAGCCGCGGCGTGCAAACCCCGGTGAAGCGACCCGCGTCGAGCCCTCCGCTCAACCAGACACGGCGAAGCAACGGCTCTACGCCCGCGCCGGAAAAACGCCCGCACGGCCGCACCCAGCCCTCCGTCGCGCCGCCGCCCACGAGCCCACTCCACCGGCCCTCGGTCGCGCCGATCTCCACCTCGAAGCCGATCGTTCAGCCGGCCCAATCGAACGCGAGCTCGCCCCCTCCGACTCAAAAAGACACCCCGAAGGACGATCCCGCGAAGTCGCGGCGCTACGCTCCCGCGCGGCCCGCCGCCATCTTCGGGCAGACCCAGGCGCCGAGCTCGTCGATCTTCGGCGACGACCTCGTGGGCGACAAATCGCTCGACGAGGTCATCTTGAGCTACCTCGTCGACGATCTCTCCCCGCCAAAAAAGCCCTGATTTCATTCAGGATTTTCGCGCGTACGGGAGCTTGAGGCGAGCTCCGCGGGGGCGTCACGGGAGCCAGCCGGTCGTGCTTCGGGCGATGTTCGACGGCGCGGCGCGTACGGGGAATTTGGCCCCTCGGCCATCGGCGCCGTACATTTTCAAGCGATGCGGTCTCACCGTCGTTTGTTGCGTTCGGGTTGGCGTGGGCTCGCCTTCGGTGCGGGTGGCCTCGCGCTCACGCTCACGCTCGTGGGGTGCGCTCACGAGTCTGCCGCCGACCAAAAGCTGGCCATGCTCCAAGAGGACATGAGCCACCTCACGCAGGAGCGTGACGTCATCGAGAAGCGGCTCACCGCCCTCGAGGTCGCGCGGGCGGATGCCCCGAAGACGGCGGCCGCGCAAGACGGACAAGATCTTCGCGTCGTGCGCGTCGATCCCGATCGCCCGCCGACATCCGAGGATCCCGAGGACGTCGCGCCGCGACCGTCGATCAAGGTGATGGGCGTCGGCACCCCCGGTGGTCGCGCGGCGCGCGGACGACGCGAGGATCCGGACCCCGTCGTGTCGACGAGCGAGCCCGGATCGCGACCGAGCGCGCTCGATCCCGAAGCGCGCAAGGCGTACGACCAAGCGCTCGAGAAGGCGCGCTCGGGGAGGCATCGCGAGGGGCTCGAGCTGATGAGCGCGTTCCTCGTGAAGTGGCCCGATCACCCGTACGCCGACAACGCGATGTACTGGCGAGCCGAGTGCATGGCCGCCCTCGGCGAGCCGGCGAAAGCGATCGCGGAGCTCGAAGGCCTCGTGTCGCGTTTTCCCCTCGGGAACAAAACCCCGGACGCCCTCGCGAAGCTCTCGATTCTCTACGAACGCCAGGGAGACACCGCGAAGGCCAAGACCGCCGCGGATCGCCTCGAACGTGACTACCCCAAGAGCGAGGCGGCCAAACGCCGCTCGCGCAAACCTTCCGAACGCTCGGCGGATCGGCCCAAGGACGTGAAATGACCCGCTCTCTCCGAACCACCGGTTTTTCGGCGAAATCCAGGCTCTTTGCGCTCCTCGTCGGGCTCGGGATCGTGTCGGCGACGGCCAACGCGAACGCACAAGCTGGCGGCGGCGCGGCCCCCGCGGGCGGCGGTGGAGCACCCGCGGCAGGCGGCGGAGGAGCACCCGCGCCCGCAGGTGGCGGCGCGGCTCCCGCAGCAGGCGGCGGGACATCGTTCGTTCTGCCGAACTATCCGAACGCGGTCGTCGCCCCGGTTCCGGAGGGCGGCAACCTCGGCGGCGGAAACGTCTCGTCTTCGTCGTCGAAGCCCCTCACCGGGCCGAACGATCGCGACGGCTTCGACCTCGGGAAGAGCAGCGCCGGCGGCGTGAGCCGTGGTCGCGAGGACGCGTCGTTCGTGTTCGGCGGCACCCGCATGAGCCGCAACCCGAACTCGCAAATCCACGTAGTGCGTAAGGGCGATACGCTCTGGCACATCTGCGACGAGTACTTCCAGAATCCCTATCAGTGGCCGCGAATCTGGTCGTATAACCCCGAAATCCAGAACCCGCACTGGATCTACCCGGGCGACCAGGTACGCCTCCGTGTCGGCGCCCAGTCGGACGAGCCTCGTGGCCGCGGCGGTCTCATCGATCGCACGCGCACCGTACCGCAGGGCACGATTTTCCTCAGGAACGAGGGCTACGTCGAGGATCAGTCGTCCAACTGGGGCGAAATCAACGGCTCCCCGGAGGACAAGATGCTCCTCTCCGAGGGCGACGAAGTTTACATTCGTTTCGCCGACAACCGCGAGGTGAAGGAGGGGCAGCTCCTCACCGTTTATCGCCCGCAAAAGTCGATTCGTGGCGGCGAGGTGATTGGCATTCAGGGCACGGTCCGCGTCGACAACTGGCGCGCCAAAGACCACACCGCTCGCGCTCGCATCGTCGAGGCGACGGACGTCATCGAGCGCGGCGCCCGCATCGGCCCGATCACGCGCCGCTTCGAGGTGGTACCTCCCGTTCGGAACGAGGAAGAGGCCGCCGCGCAGGTCGTCGCGAGCGTTCGCACGCACGCCCTCTACGGGCAAGAGCAGGTCATCTTCATCGACCGCGGCGAGGACGCGAAGATCAAGCCGGGCAATCGCCTCTTCGTGCTCCGCAAGGGCGACGCCTGGCACGACAGCTTCACGAACCGCAAGGCCGTCCCCCGCATCGCGCTCGAGAACGAGTCACCCGCCGCGATCGAGAACGTTCCCAAGCCCAAGGACGAGACCAAGCTCCCCGAGGAGGTCGTCGGCGAGCTCCGCGTGATCACCGTCGGCAAGAAGACGAGCATGTGCATCTTCACGAGCTCGCGACGCGAAATCGAGGTCGGCGACAAGGTGTTCATGCGCAAGGGCTACTAAGCCCCCCGAGACGCCCCCCGGGCCGCGAGGCAAAGCTTCGAGGCCCGCCCCCATTTACGCGCGACTCCCCTCTTCCCGGGTCCCCGAGCCCGCTCGCTCTCTCTCCGAGCGCGACTCCCGAGCCTCTCTCTCTGCTCTCCGAGGGCAAGTCCCCGAGCCCCTCTCTCTCCGAGGGCGGGTCTCCGAGCCCCATGAAGGTAGGGCGATTCGGGGCGAGACCGAGCTCCAGCTAGGAGGCCGCGCGGAGCGAACTCCTGTTCGTGAGCACGGCCGACGACGCTGGGGCGAAGGTATCGCCCCGAAGCGCCCTGCCTTCATCAGTCGTAGCGTTCGGAGTGGACTTGCTTGCGCTCGAGGCCCATCTCGGTCCGCAAAAGCTCGCGCACCGCGCTCACCATGCGGTGAAGACCGCAGATGTACACGTTCGTGCGGCCGTGCGGCGCGAGCTCCTCGTAGAGGGCGCGGACGTGGGTCTGAACGTAACCCGTCTTTCCGCCCCAGCCCTCCGCCGGGGGCCGCGAAAGCGTGAAGAATGCACGGAAGCTCGGGTGCTTCGACTGGAGCTCCTCGAGCTCCTCGACGTAGATGCGATCCTCGGGCGTGCGAACGCCGAACACGAGCCGCATCGGAGAGTCGTCGCCTTTCGCGAGCGCGTCTTTCAGCATGCTCCGGAGGGGCGTGTAGCCCGTGCCGGTCGCGACGAAGAGCGAGGGCCCGCGCTCCTTGCGGTAAAAAATGCCCTGCGGTCCGGTCACGCTCACCTTGTCGCCGGGCACCATCGCGTGGAGGCGGGTCGAGCCGGGGCCACCTTCGACGCGCGTGACGGCGAGCTCGAAGCGCCCGGTGCCGTTCGGAGGCGACGCGATGCTGTAAGCGCGGCGGAGCTCACCTATCGTGGGGGCAAGCTCCATGTTCACCCACTGGCCGGCCACGAACTCGACGGGCTTGCCGTCGTCGCGCTCGAAGGTGACCTCACGCACGCCGGGGGCGAGCGGACGAGAAGAGACGAGCGTCGCGGAGAACGTTTCGATCGCGGCCATCGGCCCGGTCATAGCAAAAACCAAGACCGAATCGCGCACGACACGTTCGTGGCCGCGGACGGGCAACGCCGTGACCGCGGCGACCCCTCACGCTCCGCGGGTTTTTGCCTCGGATCCGAGGCGGTACGCGTAGCTCGCCTTCACCCGGGAGAGCGTGGAAAACCTCATTTCCATGCTCAAGAGGGCGTCCAAGGTTTGATCGGTCGTCATGCCGCGTGCGCGCGCTTCGTCGAGCACGAGGCCTATCGAAGGGGTCGCGTCGTCGGGGTGAAAGAAGGCGCCGGGGAGCACCGCGACGGAGCCCTCGTCGTTCGCGACGAGGCGCGCGTCGGCGAGGCCACCTTCGTGATGGAAGATGCCCGCGTTCATCGAAGGGTCGAACGCGTCGACCCAGAAGACGGCCGACGACCAAAGATCGCGGAAGCCGACGCGGGTGCCGCTCTCGGGCCGCACCTCGAAGAGGCCGCGGTGCGCGCGCGCGAACGTGCGCGCGACCTTCGCTTCCGCAGGGCCCAGGATCGGAGCAAAATGGTGACCGAGGCCTCCCCGCGTGAGCGCGTCGTCCCAGAACGCGCGCGACCTTCGTTCGAACCACGGATCGTCCGAGGTGAAGCTACCGGTGCGCGCGAGGAACTCACCGCGGAGGCGCGTGGTGAGGGCTTCGTTCTTGTCGCTCCCGGCGAGAGAAACTACAGCGTCGTACACGGTGAAGGGGGAGGGCGTCACGGGAGCGGACCGCAGTTTTTCCCAAGTTCGGGGAGATGGGGACCCTTTTCGGCGTAAGCCTCGAGAAGCCCGCCTTTTCGCGCGCTCTCGACAACGCTCCTCACCTTCGGATAATCCCGGCCCATGACCGCCTCGTCTCGCCTTCGTTCTTCGCTCTCGCTCTTGTTCGCCTCCGGAATCTGCGTCGCATCGATGGCGGCGTGCGGCGGCCCCACCATGCCCCCGGGTGGGATGGGCAAGCTCGGCGACAAGACGTTCGCAGGGCAAAACAAGTGCAACCCGAAGAACCACGATCGCCCCTTCATCATCGAGTGGGACGCGACGGATCAGTCGAGCTTCCAGTCGTATACCGCGAGCGACGTCGTCGTCGTGAAGTACGAAGGCTGCGAGATGAAGGTGCTCGACGGCTGCCGCGAGGACAACGCGAAGGGCAAGAACGGTTCGTACGCGCCGGTGCAGTGGACGAGCGGCGGCGTCGAGACGATCGACATCCACGACGAGGGCGAGCTCTACGCGAAGCTGCCCCTCGGTGCCGCCACCCTGAGCGGCAAGGTCGAGAGCGGCGAGAAGCTGCACATGGAATATTACGTGAGTGGTACACGCACCGCCACGCGCGACTCCGTGTACCGCGCGGAGCTCGAGAAGAACCCGCGCTGCGCTGGCGCGACCCACTTCGTTTACGCGTACAACCTCGGCGCGTTCGCGCTCGCGACCCAGTCGAACCTGAAGGGCGAGGTCCACGGCTCATATTTCGGGTTCGGCGCCGGCGGCAGCAAAGCGAGCGAGACCAAGGCCGAAAAGAAGGGCGGCGAGCTCTCGGCGTGCAAGGGCGCGGAAGCGAAGGAGGTCGAGAACTGCAAGGTGCCGGTGCGTCTCACGCTTCGCGAAATCAGCGCGGGCGAGAACCCCATGAACGCCGGATTGAAGGGCAAGGAGAGCGACCCGGCCCTGAATGCGATGGGCCTCTTGAAGGCCGACAGTGACGCAGAGAAGAAGGCTGTCGCGCTCTTCCAAAGTGCGCTCACCAAGATGCAGTCGGGCGACGGCAAGGGTTGCCTCGCGGACATGGACCAGCACGACGTGCTCGACCCGCGGCCCGGAGGCCTCACCACCGAACCCTCGAGCGGCAAGCCCCACGGCATGCGCGCTCAATGCGTTATGCTTACCGGCCAATGCAACGTGGGCAAGGAGATGCACCGCAAGGCTCTCCAAGCCGTGAAGAGCGGCGAAATGGGACCCGAGCGCATCGATACCGTAACTGACGCGGTCGCGTCGCAGTGGTGCCGTGGATCGGGTATGGGCGACAAGGACAAGCTCGTTGCGGCAGTGAATACCCTCACGATGGCGAGCGGTGGCGTTCAGCGAAAATCCGCCGCGGAGTGCCAAGAGGCCTTCGACGCCTGGATGCGCCTCCGCGCGACGGCCGAGCCCAAGCCCGGCTTCGACAGCATCACGGCCAGCGCGGTCGGGTGCTTCGCGAAAGCGGGCGATTGCGGCGCCGCGTGGAAGGCCTTCAAGGCCATCAACGACGCGATGGCGCCGGGGGAAGAGCGCCGGAGGCCAGGGCGACGGGGCAACCCCGACATCGTGACGCACGGCCCGAGCCCCGACGGTTTCAAGTACTACACCGAGGAAGAAGCTCGGAAAGGCTTCGAGAGACTCGTCGAAACCTGCAAGGCAAAGTAGCTCGAAAAAGCGCGTTCTCGCGGGCGGGCTTGGTTCTTGGTAGACTCCACGCGCAAGCTCCCTTCGTCCCGAGGGGCGCCTCGCGCGTAGGTCTCCCGGACTCCTCGCCCCATGCAAAATCGCATCTTTTTCCCGCAAGCCGCCCTCGACGAATGCATCATCGACGGGCGCATCGAGCTCTCGGGTGGCGAGCTCACGATCGTCTCCGAGAAGCGGACCTACCGCGTCGCGGAGGCCGTCCGTGTCGTCACCGAGGTCACCGGCGCGGAAGACGTGAACGAGCTCATCGGAAAGGTGAAGTCGGTCGCGTTCCTCCAAGAGCTGGGGGCCGAGCTCCTCGAGACGTCGATGCTCATCGGCGACAACGCCTACGACGTGGTCCCCGGCTTCACCGGGTTCCCCTCCACGTCGTACGACGACCACAAGAAGGCGCGCGGCGGATTCGCGTGCGAAGGCAGCGACGAGGCCCTCGTGCGAAAGCTCATGGGGAGCTGACCCGGTGACCCCGCGGATCGCGGACGTGCTCTTCGTCGCGGCGGCGCTCGACTACCTCGTCGCCACCGTGCTCTTCGTGCGCTTTTTGCTCTCGAAGACGCCGAGCGAAAAACACGAGCACTTCGCGGCGCGCCTGGTGGGTGTGGGCGCCATGTTCCACCTCAGCCATATCCTGACGGCGTCGCTCGTTTGGCGCGTGTGCCCGGTCGCGGGGGTTCACTTCCCGATGAGCGTCGCGACGATGCTCATGGCTGCAGGATACACGGTGTTTCGCAAGCGCTGGCGGCTCGACGTGCTCGGCGCGTTCGTGGCGCCGCTCGCCCTCACCGCGCACCTCGCGCTTCGTTTTACGGGCCAAGGCCCCCTCGACCCCACCCCGCGGTTTCGCTCGGCGATGCTTCCGGTGCACGTCGCGATGAACGTGCTCGGGATCGCGCTCTTTAGCTTGGCGTTCGCGGCGGCGGCGCTGTTCTTGGTGCAGGAGCGGCTCCTCAAGCAAAAAAAGACGATGGGGCTCTTCCGGCGCCTCCCCCCGCTCGACGCGCTCGATCGCGCGGAGCACCGGTTCCTGCTCGCTGGGTTCCCGCTCCTCACCCTCGGTATCGTCACCGGCACCCTCTTCGTTCGGCGGGTCGACGCGGTGACGGCCGCCGATGTGGCGCGCACGGGCTTCGGCTACGCGACGTGGCTCCTCGCCGCGGGGGTGCTCTTCCTCCGCGCGTCGGCGGGCTGGCGTGGTCGCCGCGCGGCCTACGGCACAATCGCGGGCTTCGGGTTCGCGCTCCTCGTACTTGCACTCTACACGTTTCGCGAGCCGGCCAAGGATCCTCCCAAGCCGCACGCGGTCGCCGACGATCGCGCGCTCGTCGCCCCCGTGGCGGGGAACGCGAACGCAGAAAAGGGGCCGTCATGACGGCGCCCGCGAAGCCTCCCGGCGGCGAGGGGATCGTCGTGGTGGGGCTCTCCCACAAGACGGCGCCGGTCGACGTGCGCGAGCGTTTTGCGGTCGCGGAGGGTGCGCTCCCTGCCCTCCTCGCCCGGCTCTCTGCCAAACCTGAGATCGCGGAGGCGCTGTTCCTGTCCACCTGCAACCGGGTGGAGGTTTTTGCGCGGGCGGAGGGCGCACGCCACGACGACGCGCTGCGAGCCGTGCGCGAGGTGCTCCGCGAGCACGCGCAGGTGCCCACCCACGAAGAGATCACCTCCTATCTCTACGAGCGCGAGGGCGAAGAGGCCGTGCGCCACATCTTCCGGGTGACGGCCAGCCTCGACAGCATGGTGCTCGGCGAGCCGCAAATCCTCGGTCAAGTGAAGGAGGCCTATGACCTGGCCTCCAGCGCGGGCGCGCTCGGCAACCTGCTCGGCCGCTGCCTTACGCGCGCGTTCTCGGTCGCCAAGCGCGTGCGCACCGAGACGGCGCTCGGGGCGGGCACGGTGAGCATCTCCAGCGTCGCGGTCGATCTCGCGCGCAGCATCTTCGGCGATCTCGCCGGCCACACGGTGCTGCTCGTCGGCGCGGGCGAAATGGCCGAAGCGGCGGCGAAGAGCCTCGGCAAGGGGGCGCGCTCCATCCGCGTGTGCAACCGCAGCTTCGAGCGCGCAGCGGCCCTCGCGCAGACGTTCGGCGGCACCGCGTCGCCGCTCGATCAGCTCGAGGAGGAGCTCGTGCTCTCCGACATCGTCGTCGTCAGCACCGCGAGCCCCACCTACGTGATTGGCAAAGATCTCGTGAAGCGCGTGATGAAGCGGCGCCGCGGCCGCACGCTCTTCATCGTCGACATCTCCGTCCCGCGAAACGTGGATCCGGCCGCCCACGAAGACGTCGACAACTGCTTCGTTTACAACGTGGACGACCTCGAGCAGACCGTCGCCGAGGGTCTCCGCGCGCGGAAGAGCGAGGCCACCCGCGCCGAGGCGATCGTCACCGCCGAGCTCGGGGAGTGGAACTCGTGGGTGCGAGGGCTCGACGTCTCGCCCACGATCGTGAAGATGCGCGCGAAGACCCGCGCCGTGCTCCACGCCGAGCTCGAACGAAGCCTGTCCGGCAAGCTACGGCACCTCGGCCCCGACGAGCGCGCCGCCCTCGCGCAGATGATGGACGCGGCGGTGAACAAGCTCCTCCACGGGCCGACCGCAAAAATGAAGGGCGAAAACGCGCAAGATCTCGTGCGCACGGCCCGCGAGCTCTTCGATCTGGAAGACGATCGTGAGCAAAGCGCGACCCGCCCCGAGGACGAGAAGCGCGTCGAGCACTGAGCGACGCCGAGGCCTGCCGCGAGCGCGAGCCGGTCTATCGGGACGTGCGCGCAAGTACGCGTGGACCGGTCAAATCCAGCGCTTGAACCGAAACCAGCCGAGCATCGCGACGGGCACCGCCAAACACGCGCCGAGCATAACCCACATGAGCTGATGCGAGTGGGTCCAACCGGGCACTCCGGGCATGTCGTCGAAGTTCTGTCCGAAGAACCCCACCACGAAGCTGAGCGGCAAAAAGAGGGCGCTCATGATGGTGAGGTATTTCATGATCTCGTTCGTTCGGTTCGAGACCGACGAGAGATAGGCGTCCATCGTGCTCGAAAGCAGATCGCGGTTCGCCTCGATGCCCTCTGCCATCCGCACGAGGTGGTCGTACACGTCACGAAAGTAGGCCGCGTTCGCCTCGCTCACGCGCGAGTCGGGAGATTTCGCGAGCGCGAGCATGAGGTCGCGCTGCGGCGAGAGCACCCGTCGCATGGTGGAGAGCTCGTGCTTGAGCGAGAAAATACGGGCAAGGTGCGAGCGCGAGGGTGTCCAAAGCACCTCCTCCTCTAGATGCTCGAGCTCCTCCGAGACCTTGTCGAGGATAGGAAACGTGGAATCGACCATTTGATCGATCACGAGGTAATGCAAAAAGTCTGGCCCTCGCCGCGCGAGCTGCGGCTTCGCGAGCGCCCTCTTTCGTGCGCTCGTGAGCTGGGGCAACGCCTCGAGGTGCACCGTAACGAGGTAACCGTCGCCGAGGAACGAGTGGAGCTCGAGCGGGTCGAGCTTCTCGACCTTCTTGCCTAAACAGAGAAAGCCGTGCGTCACGACGAACGTCACGTCGCCGTACTCTTCCATCTTCGGACGCTGGTCGAGGTGGAGACAGTCCTCGATCGCGAGGGGGTGGAAATCGAACGCCGCGCGCAGCACCTCGAGGTTCGCTTCGTCCTGCTTTTCGAGATCGATCCAGCGGATGGTGCCCGCGGGCGGCTTCGCGATCCGGCGGAGCGCCTCCTCTCCTACGTGCTCGGTCGCGGGTCCTTCGGCGGAAAAATCGGTCACGGTGAACATGTACACGACGAGCGTACGCGCGTTTCGCCCCCGTCAGCGGATTGAAGCAACGGGACAGCAGGCGTTTGCGGTCCTCGGTTATGCTCGTGCGATGGCCCTCGTCCTCTGTGCTTCGTGCTCACGTCACGTCCGCGTCTCGTCGTCGTCGTGTCCCTTTTGCGGCGACGCGATCGAAGGCACCCTCGCGGTCGACGGCTCGCGCACGCGCCTCTCGCGCGCGGCGATGGTCTTCGGCGCGGTCGCGATCTCGGTCGGCGCCGCGGCGTGCTCGAAGGAGACGATCGCGCAGCCCTACGGCGCCCCGCCGAACCCGCACCCGCCGGAGGACGCCGGCGCGGCGGTGGTGTCGCTCTACGGCGCCCCGCCCGAGGTGCCGACGACCCCGCCGACGGCGATAGCCGCGCCCTACGGCGCGCCGCCCGATCTTCCGCGTCCGACGATCGACGCGGGCGCGAGCAAAGACGCGAGCACACCAAAGAAGAAGTAGCGCCACGCGCGACCAACGCGCGTGACCGTGGTCTGAGCTGCCGCGCGCCGACATGTGTGCACTCTACATGCGACTGCGCGCCTCGATCTGGCCGGCCTACTTTGGGGCTCGCGACAACGAGAGCGAACGCAGCTCACGGACGAGGGCCTCGAAGACGACCGCGACCCGTGGAACCGTGCGTAACGTCGCGCGCGTGACGACGAACAGCTCGAGGTGACCGAGCGCGGAGGCTCCGGGGGGCGAGAGCACCGCGAGGTCGGGGAGCACCTGCAGCAACATGCGCGGCGCGACCGCGACGCCGAGCCCGGCGCGCACGGCAGCGAGCTGCGTCTCGACGCTGGAGCACTCGAGCCTCGGTGTGGCCCCCAAGCGTGCGAGGGCGCGCGACTCGGGCGTATCGGCGCGCTCGAGCACGTACGAGGTCCATGGGAGCTCGTGCGGTGCGACCTTCGCGAGCTCGGCCTTTCGTTTCTTGGAGACCAGGATCGCGAGGTCGAGACGCGCCACCCGTTGGCCCACGAGCTCTCCCTTCGCGGGACGAAAAAAGCGCAGCGCGACGTCGGCCTCGTGGCGCTCGAGATCGGCGACGTCGTCGCTCGTGCGGAGAAAGATCGTGAGCCCTGGATAGTCGGCGAAGAGCGATGGAAGGATGCGCGGGACGACCACGTGCTGCGCGAGCCCCTCGGTCAGCGCGAGGCGAACTTTGCCCCGCGGGAGCTCCTCCGCGCGGCGGGCAGTGTCTTCCAGCGCGAGCACCGCCCGTTCGACCGCGAGCGCGGGCTCGACGAGCGCGTCACCGTGCGACGTGCGCCTCACCGCGCGCGCGCCCCGCTCGAAGAGAGCGCGACCCAAATCCGCCTCGAGAGACGCCACGCGCCGGCTCACGGTCGACTGGTCCGTCGCCAACGCGCGCGCGGCACCGGAGAAGCTCGCCGCCCGCACGACGGCGAGGAAGTACCGAACGTCCTCCCATTGGTTGAGCCCGACCGGCGGGTGGGGTGCGAGCTGTGCCATGCAATCGTGCATAGCATAGATGGGCATCTGTGCCTGGATTGCCCGCCGCACGGTGAACATAATCGGGCGATGACACAAGCCCTCGTGCTCCTCGGCCACGCCGAAAAAACGAGCTTCAACGCCGCGCTCGCAAACGCCTACGCCGATGCCTTCCGCGCGGCGGGAGGCTCCGTGAAGCTAGTGACGTTGAGCGACCTCGCGTTCGATCCGATCCTCCGCGCCGGCCACTCCGGGGCGCAGCCGCTCGAGCCCGACCTGCTCGCCCTCCGCGACGCGTTCGAGGAGGCGCGCCACGTGGCGTGGTTCTTCCCGACCTACTGGGTGTCGCCGCCGGCGGTCGTTCTTGGCCTCGTCGATCGTCTCTTTTTGCCAGGGTGGGCCTTTCGCTACGAGAAGGGGAAGGCGCTCCCGGTGGGGCTCCTTCGCGGACGAAGCGCGCGGGTGGTGACGACGATGGACAGCCCCGCGTTCTGGTACACGCTCGCGAACCACCGCGCGATCCACGGCTCGTTCGTGACGGGGACGCTCTCGTTCGTGGGCTTCGGCCCGATCCGGACGACGCCGGTGTACTCGCTGCGCGACCTCGACGCGAAGGCGCGCGCCAAGGTGCTCCGCGACATGACGGCCCTCGCTCGCCGCGACTACGCCAAAGCCCCCCCAGCGCTGCCGGAGCCCGCGCTCGCCCTGAAGAGCCATTAGCAGGCTTCGTGGCGACGCGTTTTTCGGCACGAATGGGCGCGTTCGCCGTACCCTGGAGGGATGAGCGAAGACGGCCGTGGGAAAGAAGATTGGTTTTACGCCGCGGTCGTAGAGAACATTCCGACGATGGTGTTCGTGAAGGACGAGAGCCTGCGCTTCGTCCTCTTCAACCGCGAAGGGCGCGAGCTTTTGTGTCTCCCGGAGGACAAGCTCCTCGGGAAATCGGACCATGACTTCTTTCCGAAAGAGCAGGCCGACTTCTTCAATGCACGCGACCGCGAGACGCTCGCGCGGAAAGAGGTCGTCGCGGTAGAGGAGCCCGTCGATACCGAGAACGGGCGACGCTACCTCTACACGAAGAAGATCCCGCTCCTCGATCCGGCCGGCAACCCGAAGTACCTGCTCGGCGTCTCGCTCGATATCACCGAGCGAAAGGCGATCCAGGACGAGCTCGAGGCCGTGAACCAGAAGGCTCGCGAGGCGCTCGCGCAGGTCATGGCGCTCGAGCCGCTCGCGGCAGCCGGTGGGCGCGCGGCCGAGGTCGGGAGCAAGATCGCCGAGCTCCTCGAGGGCTCTGCATCCGACGATCCGAAGGTAAAAGAAGCTCTCATGCTCGCAAAAGCGCTCGTCCTCGAGGTCGGGTGACGATTCCTTGTAACGGTCTGCCGGTGGTCGGGGTCTCATCGCCGTGATCGTCACTTGCCGAGATCTCGCGGCGCGTCTCACCGAGCTCGAAGAGGGCGTCGGCTCGGCCGTCGAGCGTGCCTCGCTGCGCTTCCATCTGTCGATATGCGCGCGCTGTCGGAGGTACGTCGCCGAGCTCGACCGCCTGAAGGGCTTGCTCACCGATCTCGGCCGCGAGCAGGACCCCGTCGTTCCGATGTCCGCGGAGGCCGCTCCGGATCCCGCCGTCGCGCGAGCGCTCTCGACGTTTCGCGCTTGGAAAACCGGTGAATCGTCCCCCGACGACGACTGACATGCACCCCGAGGACGCCTTGGTTGTGCGCGGTCTGCTCGCGCGAGACGAAGCCGTCTTCGAGGCGCTCGTGAGGCAACTCCACGGCAAGCTCGTCGCCGTCGCGCGGAGGCTGCTCGGCGAGCACGAGGCCGCGGAAGACGTCGCGCAAGAGACGTGGCGCCGCGTGCTCTCGTCGATCGCGACCTTCGAGGGCAAGAGCAGACTCGCCTCGTGGATCGTGCAGATCGCGAAGAACCGCGCAAAAACCCGCCTGGAACGGCGCAAGCGCGAGATCCTAATCGGCGACGAGGGCCTTGATCCGACCGCGACGTGGTTCGACGGCTTCGGCCAATGGCGCTCCTCGCCCGCGGCTTGGGACACTCCCGAGTCGAGCCTCGAGCACGAGCGGCAAAAGCAACTCCTCGCCGACGCGCTCCTCACCCTCCCCGCCCGCCAGCGCGTGGTCGTCACCCTCCGCGACGTGGAGGGCATGGACGCCGCGACGGCGAGCGAAACCCTGGGAATTTCGCAGGAGAACCAGCGCGTGCTCCTCCACCGTGGGCGCGCCGCGCTTCGCGACGCGGTCGCCGCCGCCATGCGCGCGCGACCCTCGTGACGATTTTCGCGATTCGTCTGTAACGCTCGGCCGCCTCACGGGGTCTTCGGGGCGTACCCAGAAAGGACCGACCGCGATGCTGAGCACTGGAGAGAAGGCCCCCGAGATCGAGCTCGTCGCTGCGAACGGCAAGACCGTGCGCCTCTCGGATTTCTCGGGAAAAAAGCTCGTCGTATTCTTTTACCCGAAGGACGACTCGCCTGGCTGCACGCGCGAAGCTTGCCAGTTCCGCGACGCTTACGACGACTTCACGGAGGCCGGCGCCGAGGTCATCGGCATCAGCTCGGACTCGACCGCCTCGCACGAGGCGTTCGGGAAAAAACACGGCCTCCCGATGACCCTGCTCTCGGACCCGAAGGGCTCCGCGCGGAAGAGCTTCGGCGTCGGCTCCACCCTCGGCATCCTCCCCGGTCGCGCGACCTTCGTGATCGACCGCGAGGGCGTCGTTCGAAACGCGTTCTCGTCGCAGCTCCGCCTCGGCAAACACGTGGAGGACGCGCTCGCGGTGGTCAAGAGCCTCTCTTGATGACCGCGAGCGTCCGGTGTCGCGCTGCGCGCGCGTGAAGAGCTTCGTTGCGCGGGAACGACGTGGCACGATCGCGCGGTGAACGAGACCGATGGGCTCCACGTGACGGTGCTCGAGCTCCCCGCGCGGTGGGAAGCGCGTGACGAAGCGCTCGCCGACGTCGACGCGCTCCTCGAAGGGCAGGTTACGGATCTCGTCGTGCTCCCGGAGCTCGCCATCACGGGGTACCTGTCGCCTCTCCTCGACGCAGACCTCACTCGCTTCGGCGAGCCGCTCGACGGGCCCACCATGTCCGCGCTCGCCGCGCTCGCGCGTCGACACCAGGTGCACCTCGTGGGCCCGCTCGTGCTCCGGGAGGGAGGGCACACGTTCAACGCCGCGGTGCTCCTCGATCGCGCGGGCGAGCTACGTGCACTCTACAAGAAACGACACCCGTGGATCCCGGAGCGGTGGGCGACGGCGGGCAGCGAGCGTCATCCCGTCGTCACGATCGAGGGCACGAAGGTCACCCTCGCGATCTGTTACGACCTGCATTTTCTCCCTGTCGAAGCTCGCGCGGAGCTCGTCGCGAGCGATCTCCTCGTCTTCACGAGCGCGTGGGTGGACGAAGAAGACACGCGCGTGCCGCTCCTCGCCGAGCTCTCCCGCACGTTCGGGATCGCGGTCGCGAACGCCAACTGGAGCGCGGGGGTGGTCGATCTGCCGGGCCAAGGCGGATCGGTCGTCCTCGACGCGAGCGGAAACGTGCTCGCGCAGGTGGAGCCCGGGCAGCGCGCCGCGGGGGCGCGGATCGACGTCTCGAAATCGCGACACCGACTGTAAGCACTCCGTAGGGCATGCGTTCGGCCCACCATGCACAAGGACGCGCTGCCCATCGCCGAGCCCTGCCACGCCGACTGGAACGCCATGAAGCGCGGCGATACGTCTCGCTTCTGCGGCGACTGCAAGAAATCGGTGCACGACGTGTCCAAGCTCTCCGCGTCACGAGCAGCCGCGCTCTTCGCCGCGCCGGCGACGGAGGGACTCTGTGTGCGTTACCTCTACGACGAGCTCGGACACGTGGTGTTCGCCGACACCTTCCGCGACCGTCCAGTGCCCGTCGTTGCCCTGTTGCGCAAGACCGCCAAGGCCGCCGCCGCCGCGGCCCTCCTCGCGCTCCCGCTCTCGCTCACCGCTTGCATGGGCGCGATGCAGCGCCCGATGCCGGTAGCTCCGCCCCCCGCGGCGCCCGCGATGGACGCATCGGCGGTCGAGACACTGGACACGAGCAACACGAGCGACGCCGGCGTGACGCTCGCGAAGTAAGCCTCCAAGCCTCGACATTTCTCCAGGTTCCGGCATCCTTCGCGCACGTGGACGAGCCCGAGATCGCCCCTCCGACGTCGTCGCCGACCGACCAGCAAAGCGCACCCTGCTCGGTCGAGGAGGGCTTCGTAGCGGTCATGTCGACCCCCGACGTCGCGCCCATTCTCGCGCCGGTGCGACGCTGGAAGGTGATCGTCGCCTTCGTCGCTGCGGTCCTCGCGCTGCTCGCGTCGATCGCGTTCTTCCTCGATGCGACGAGGCGACTACGCGAGAACCGAAGCATGGACGTGGCTTTCCCCGGGAACCGGCGCGTGGGGTTCTTCGGGATGGACGGCTTCAAAGACTGGGGGTGCAACGAAGGTCACGAGCACCTCTCGGCACCGTACTGGACGGGAGCCCTCCTCGCGGTTGCCATCACCACGCTCCTCGCGTTCGTCTTTTTCCGCCTCGCGCGTCGCCCTCGCGGTTGAGCTTCACGATTCCTTTGGCGACCGCGCGCATGCCCGCGTATCGAGCGCGCTCAACGCGCGAAGCGGGCCCGAATCGCGGCGTGGTCGGAGCCCGCAAATCCGCGAGTCTCTTCACGAAATACCTGAAACGAGCCCGGCAACACGCGCCCCGGAGCGCGGTTGGCCACGAAAAAATGATCGATCGCGAGCCAACGGCCACCGTAGAGGTTCGTGCCGATCTCCGAGAGCGGCAGGCCCTCGGTCGCGCGGACGAGCTCGCCCCCTTCGACCATCGCTTGGAGCGGAGCCGAGCCGGGGACGTCGTTCAAGTCGCCCCCGAGGAGCACGATCGCGGACGGGCTCACGCGCGCGACCGCCGCGACGATGCGACGGGCCGCGAACGCCTCCGCGAGGCGACGCTCCGGATCGTCGTTCACCTTGGACCGAAAGTGCGCCGCGAACGCGACGAGCTCCCCGATCGGCGTCGTGAGGTGCACTTCGAGGAGATCGCGCGAGAACGACGTGGTCGTGCCATCCGGAAGATCCAGGCGCTCGTCGGTGTGACGAACGACACGGTCGATCGGGAACCGCGAGAGCACGCCGACGTCGACCGAGGCTGGCGCGTTCGTCTCGGCGAGGAAGACGCCTTGCATGTCGGGCAACCCCTGCGCGACGGCGGCGAGGCACGGCGCGGTCTCCACCTCTTGCAGGAGGACAACGTCGGCCGCGAGCTTGCGGAGCCCCTTGGTCAGCTCCGCGACCTTCGCGTCGAACGCGCGCTGCGAGGGCTGCTCTTCGTAGTCGCCGGCGCCGCACGCCCCGGTGTCGCACGTGGTGTCGAACAGGCGATGCACGTTGAACGAGGCGACCGTCACGCTCGGTGGCTCCGGCGCGGCGTCGACCACGGCGCCGTCGTTTACCTTGCTCGCGTCGGGGAGGCCGCCGTCTCTTCGCGGCGTGGGCTCGATCGGCACCTCGTCGCGGCACGCGACCGCGAGGCAAACGGCCGGCGCGAGGAGGAGCGCTCCACGAAGGTACCCCACGGACCCGAGCATGCATCCGAACGCACGCGCCGTCACGCTTCGTGCTCTCGATCGATCCGGACGACCCGCGCGCCGGGCTTGGCGAGCTCGTGGAGGAGGTCGTCGAGCGCATGGGCGACCTGGGCGTCGGCGAGATCCGGATCGAGGACGATGTCCTCGCGCAGCCGACGCTTGCCATCGTCTCCGACCTGAAGCACGACGAACGCGCCGTTTCGTCGCGTAACGTCGAGCACGAACCGGCCATAGACGTCGAAGCGCATCGTTTGGTTACTCCGCGCCAGGCTCACGTCGACGAGGTCCGAGGCTCGCGACGAACGTGTCGAGGTCGGTGTCGAGGCGTGCGTCGAGTTGGTGATCCGCGCCCGGATACGCATGAAGGCGGAGCTCGAGCGCAGCGCGGCCTTCGCGCTTCGCTTTGGCCTGACTCGCGACGAGCGCGTTCACGTTCGTGATCGGCGCGTTCACGTCGCGCTCGCCGTGGAAGAGCTCGAAGCGCGCGCCGGGCCGGAGGGTCGCGAGGCGCTCCATCACCGCCGTGGTGCTCTCCCTCGCCATCGGGTGCTCGAGGTAACGCCAAGGCATGCCGAGGAGCACGAGATAGTCGTCGTCGTGGGCAGTCGCGGCCCTCCTGAACGCCTCTATCTCGAATGGCAAAAACACTCCGAGCTGGCGCTCCGCACCGGTCGTCACCGGCTCGAGCGGGAGGCCCGAGAGCACGTTCGCCTCCACCCGCGCCGCCCACGCGCGATCGCCTCGTTCGCTCACCGCCGTCAGCACTCGCACCCACACCTGGGCACCCTCGCTGTGACCGTGTGCGAGCACGCTCGCGTCTTCCGAGACGTGCGGCTGCCGACGCGAAACGTCGATCGCGTTCGTGGCACACGCGACCAAATCCGCCAACGTGTGGCGATCGAAGGCTTCACGATCGAGGGTCGTGATGCCAGCGACGGTGCTGCCGACGCCCGGCTTATCGACGCTCAGCAGCGCGAAGTTGCCATTCTTACCCGCTGCCCGCGCGAGGCCGTCGAGGTCTCCCGGAGCGGTCGTATAAATGCCAGTCCCGTTCTGAAAGAGAACGATCCTTTCGTCCTTCGTTCTTGCGACCGAGGAAGCGCGCGAGCGGCGCAGGTAGGCGCAACAATGAAGCCCTGCCGTGTCGGCGGGCACGACGAACGCGGAAACCTCGAGCGCCGCCGATACGCCACGCTGCGCGGGCACCACGCAGGCCCCAGCGTCGCGAGGAGGCCGCGGAATCTCGGAGACCGGGGGCTTCGTGTGGCGCCGCACCGCTGGCGTCGCCACCGCCCCTCCCGCGACTGCGACGGGGCCTGGCGGCGGCCGAGAGCCGCACGCCACGAGCACGAGCGCGAGCGCGAACCGCGCCGCTGCCCTCCTTCGCCACTCCGACGATTCGCGCACGACGCTCACCCCACGAGCATCGCCGCTCCGAACGCGCGTGGGAAGCGGGACGAGCTCCGAGGTCGTCGATGTCACGACGCGCGCCCCTCGCTACAATCGAAAACTTAGTTGACCAATATTCAGCGAGCGCAACGGAGCACGGTCGGAGCTAGACCGAGGCCTCGTCGTGCGCGCGGCCCGCGGCGTAGTCGAGGATGATGCGCGCGGCTTCGTCGTCGCCCCCGCGACCGAGAGGCGCGGAGGTTGGTCGCGGACAGGCTAGCGCGCCGCGAATGCCGGCCTCCACGTCGCCACGGCGGAACGCCTCGCTCGTGATGGCGCATTGACGAAACGAGCGCCGGAGCGCTTCGACGAGAATGCCCTCTTCGCGAAAGCTCTCCCTGCCTACCCAAGCGAGCGGTTTGTCGTTCACGGCGCACTCGGACAAAAGTCCGAACCCCGTCTTCCCGAGCACCACGTCGCACGAGGCGAGCAAATCGGTGAACGAGACGTGCTCGCGATCGAGCACGCGGACCTTCTCCGACGCGACGCGGAGCGGCGGCAACGTGAGCAGCTCCACGTCCCCGATCGCCTCCACCCTCGCGACCGCCTCCGCGTCCCACTCGACCGACAGGATCGAGATCAGCACCCACGTGCGATCCTCGCGGAGACCGTAACGAGCGGCGAGCTCCGCGCGACGACTCTCCCCCGGGGTCGCGACGAGGGGAATGTCGGTGCGGCGCGGGAACGCCGTCATCGCCTCCGAAAAGGGCAATCGCAAGATGCGGTCGGCTACGCCATATCCTTCGCGGAAGTGAGAAACCACGGGCGACCATCGCGGGTCGTCCTTCGCGAACGGCTCGTAGATGAAATCCCAACCGAAGTTCGCGACCCCGAGGGCGGGTATCCCCACGCGGCGAGCGGCGACGAGCGGAATCGCAGGGATATCGGCGACCACCGCGTCGACCCCGAGCGCGCGCAGGAACGTGACCTCCGCGGCGACGAGGCGCTCGGCGTCCGCCACGATGCGCTCGGCGCGCGCGAGGCTCTTCTCCAGATCGACGCGGAGAGCGTCGATTTGCACCATCCCGGCGTCGAAGCGCGCGGAGCGAACGTGCATTCGCGCGTGCGCGTGAGGGAGGCGCGCGCGCAGATAGGCCTCCGGGACCTCCGTCACGACGTGGAGAGTCGCCTCTGGAGCGGCGCGTAACAAAGCCGCGAGAATGTCGCACGCCCGAGTGACGTGTCCGAACCCGTGGGCGGTGACGTAATAGGCGATCGACGGGCGGCGGCTCTCCACCCGATCGAGCTTACGGCAACCCGACAATCCTCGCTCGGCGAAGGTCGTCGGCTGCCCTATCGGAGGCGCCGCCTCGGCACGGTGGCCTGGAGATGCCTATCTGATCGCCAAACGATTCATTGCGAAGCTCGACGCGGCGGTCGAGGGCAGCTCGGCGGGCGACGTCGTGGCAGAAGGGCTCGTCAGGCGCGCGCGTCGATCGTGGCCGGCGATAACCCGTGAAGCCGCGACGACGACGAAAGGCCGCATCGCGAGGTACACGAGCGGCACGTGCGCCGCGGCCCGCACGACGAGCAGGCCGAGGAACGCGCCGAACGAGCGCTCGGCGTGATACGCAGGCGATCGCACGCTCTTCACGAGGAACGACCACGCCCGCGGATAGGCCATGAGGCGCGGATGCGACACCATCGTAGGCTCGAGCGGGCGGAGGAAAAACGGCTGCCGCGGCGGCGGGTCGGCGTCCGCGTCCTTCCACGCGTGGGCAGACTTGGCGGCGGTGAACACCGTGCCCCAATACAGACCCCAGCCGAGCGCGAGCACGGGCGCGAAGAAGTGGCCCACGCTCGGCATCTCCAAGACCACGTAGAGTGGGAACGCGGAAACGAAGAGGAGCGAGCCGCGCACCCGATCGCGGAGCTTTCGGAGTGCCCACTTCAGGTCGACGGACGGCCGCGGAACACGAGGCTCGTCGTCGGGCACTATCCCGATCGCGAGGGAGGTGCGCCGCGCGAGCTCGTCGTCGTATTGGCGAGAGAGCGCGATCACGAGCCACTCCGCCAGCACCGCGAACGCATAGACCCGCGATACGAGCGGGAGCCATGGGAAGCGGGCGAGCACGCGCGCGGCGAAACCATCGAGCCGCGTACGTCGTTTCTTCTCGAAGTGCGCGCCCGGCTGTTTGGGGCGCGTTGGCTCGGCAGCGCTCGATTTGCCCTTCTTCGTCACCACGACGTTCGCGTTCGCGGGGATCGGGACGTGGAGCGACCCTACGTCGATCGACCGCAGTGTCTCGACCTCCGTGTCGTCGTCGGCCTCGGACGCGGGCGGCGGGGGAGCGCCGTGAGCGAGCACGACCGCATAGATCGCAGTGACGAGCACGACGATCGCGATCCGCGCGCCGTTGATGCGAAGGGCATAACGACGAAGATCGGAGTCCGCGAAGACGGCGCGCACCATGTGGGGAAACAGCGCGATCGCCTCGAGCGGGCCGCGCACTCGGGCGTGCCGTGGCCTTCGCCCGACGGAGCGTGCCCGCCTCGCGTCGCCCACGACGGCATAGAACGCGCGGAGCACCGCGCGCCGAACGAACGCTCGACCCGCGCGCCATACTCCGTAGCCCGATGCCGTCGTCACCTGCATTCGCGCGATCTCAGAACGGTTGGCGCCAATCGAGGCGGCGAATGCGGGTGCGGCGCTGCTCGCGCGTCTCGTTGACGGCCTCGATCACGGGGCCCGCCACGACGACGAGCTGGTGCTTGGGGTTCATCGCCTTGAGCTTGGCGTACTCGTCGAACTTGGCGGTGAGGCCGGTCGACATGAACACGATCTGCGCCTGCGCGCGGCAGAACTTCGGGTCTTTCGCGAGTGCCTCTTTGAGCTGACGAATGCCGCCCTCGAAGTCCCCTTTTCGCTCGGCGTCCGAGATCCCCTTCAGGAAGAGGAGGCCGACGCTGTTCGGGTTCTTCTGCTCGACCTCTTTGACCATCGCGTCGAACGCGGGCCAGTCGCTGCGCATGCGGTGGTAGTCCGCGAGCACTCGATAGCCCTCGTAGCCCTCCGGGGTGGTCTTCACGAGACGCTCGGCGAGCGCGGCCCCTTCGCGAATGTGGGTCGGCGCGATCCGCGAGAGCGCCGACACGATCGGGCCGCCCTCGTTCACGATGGTCTCCACGCGCTCGAGGCGCACCTTGTCTTGCGGGGTGGCCTTGCCCGCCGCCTCGAGCTCCGCGAGCTCGCGTGCTTCTTCGCGGAGGTCACTCGAGAGCACGTCCATCACCTGCGCGACGATGCGCAGGTTTTCACCCCACGCGAGCTCGATCTGGGCGGCGAGCGTCTGTGCCTTCGGGCTCGGGTCGGCCTTCGCGAGCTTCACGGCGGCGGGGAACAAATCGACCTGGTCGCTTTGGAGGATCGCGAGCACGTCGTCGAGCGACTTGGGCGCCCGGAGCGGGTTTTGCGCGTCGCCCTCGGCGAGCTTCTTTCCGAGGTCGTTCAAGACCGCCTGCGCTTGCTCGGTGGACATCGCCGAAGCGCGCGGGGGGGCCATCTCGCTCGTGGTGCGCGGCGTGGAGAGCGCGTCCGGCGGCGGTGTGCAACCCATCACGAAGGTGGAGCCGAGGCCGAGCCCGATGCACGTGAGCGCGCCGATGAGTCCTTTTTGCATCGCTCGCCCATACCAAACTCGGCTCGGACCGACTACCCGCCTCGTCTGCAAAGAGCCCGAACGAGCCGTAAGATAGCGAAATCCGCGCTCGTAGGGCGCTGGGGCGCGCTCGCGATGGGGCGCAAGTCTGTCACAGGTGCCCCCGCCGTCGCGAGCGACCTCGGGGGTGGCGGAGACCTGAAAATATCGCCCTTTGCCGCACGGAATCCCGCCGCGCCGAAGGCCCCGCCCTCGACCGAGCCTTTGGCATCGCGCGTGCTCTTGGGAGGGCCTCTACACAAAGGAATCTACCCATGGTCAGTCCGCAGAACATCAAGCCGCAAACCCCCGTCGTGTGCTCCGAGAACGGCCAATTCGCGACCGTCGATCACATCGTCGGAACCGACACCATCAAGCTCGCCAAGGGCAAGGATGGAAAGCACCACTACATCCCCCTCTCGTGGGTCACCTCCGTGGACGACAAGGTCCACGTCGACAGGCCCGGCGATCAGGCGATGCGCGAATGGAAGGACTCCCCGCCCACCGCGCAGAGCTGAGCTCGCCGTCGCTACATCGACGCCGACGTAGACGCAGACGCAGGCGCGTCGGCCGTGGTTCTCCCAACCATGGCCGACGCGCCTTCGCTTTTGGCGCGCCGCGAGCTCAGGCGATGCGCGAATGAAGGACTCCCCCCCACCGCGCAGAGCTGAGCTCGCCGTCGCTACATCGACGCCGACGCAGACGCAGACGCAGGCGCAGGCGCAGGCGCGTCGTCCGTGGTTCTCCCAATCATGGCCGACGCGCCTTCGCTTTTGGCGCGCCGCGAGTGCATTCGGCACTGGCTCGAGGGGCAGGGTCGATCGTGGCAATTCGGCGCTCGGCGTGGGGCGCGGCGCAGCGAGCGGCAGAAACGCCACGCCGCAGTCCGCGTTCCACCACGAAAATGGCGACAAAACGGGAGTCGCGGCGAGGCACGACGATTGCTCTAGCTCTCCTATCGGAGGTTCATCATGAAGTACGGAATTGCGTGGTTTATCGGAGTGCCCCCCGTCATCATCGCGGTTTGGTTCCTTGCCAATCATTGCTGACGACCGCTGTCGCTCGCCGCATCACCGCGAGCGCTCTACCCCCTCTCGCCTTCCGTGGGGAAAGCGGAGGGCGAGCTCGTGACCGCCGTCACTGCCTACGAAGCCGCCGTCGCCAGGAGCTGAGCGCGCCCGTTTCACGACGTTCGTGGCAGGTCGTCGATGTACTCTGTCGCGCGCACGGGCGTGGACTATGCGCTATGACGACGCACAGTGTCCCCACGTCCGTTGCGAGGCGCGACTGCCCTCGGTCCGTAGCTCGACGGCCTGCGAACGGAGTGCTCAGTTCCCGGGTTCGAGGACGAGCGGGTAAACGATGGTGGTGCTCGCGTCCTTGACGGCCGGGAACTTGAGCTTCCCGAACGCGCCGAGGATGCAATTGATGACCCCCGCCGAGGCGAGGGTCGACCCCTCGTCCTTTGCAGTGGAAACCTTCCCGTCGGGATCGATCGTGAACTTCACGTTCACGCGACCGGCGAGGGCGGGGTTCTTCGCGAGCGCGGCTTGGTAACACTTGCGGAACGTCTTCGTGCTCGCGTGAAGAACGGTCTGCACGTCGGCGTCGCTGCGTTTGGTGGTGATCTCGCGCTCGAACATCGTCGCGCCATCGGCGGCGAGCCATTTCTCGGTGCCGCCGTCGAACGCCTTGGCCTCGGATTTGGGCGCGGACTCGGCTTTTTCTGCGCTGGCGGCTTCGTGCGCGACGGAGGGTGCGTCTGGGGCCGGCGGGGTGCCGGCGCAGGCGACGACGCCACGCGCGCCAACCACGACGACAGCCAAAAACGCGGGAATTCGGACAATGGATAGATTTCGCACGCGCGGAGCTTACCACCCCCACGTGAGGCGAGAGCTGCCGCTTCGTGCGCCGCGACACCGCCTTGACACTTGCGACCGGTACGCGACCGATGCCGACGTGGCTGCCCCCCTCACGTGCAAAGCGGATCCGTCGATCGCCCTGGTGCCGGTGGAGCGATCCAAGGCTTTAGCGCTCACGAATTTGTTCGAGCTTTATGCCCACGACTTCAGCGCGTACATGGCACTCCCACTCGACGAGGAAGGCCGCTTCGGGGTCGAGCTCGCCGAGACCTGGTTCACCGACGCCGACCATTTCGCCTACTTGGTCCGCGAGCGGCAGGCGCTCGTGGGTTTCGCTCTCGTTCGGCGCGGGTCGGAGCTCGACGGCGCGCGCGACGTGATGGACGTCGCGGAGTTTTTCGTGGTTCGTGGCGCGCGCAGGCGTGGAGTCGGCGCGAAGGTCGCGCGCGCGCTGTTCGAGGGATTTCCCGGATCGTGGGAGGTTCGTGTCCGCGTCGCCAACGCGCCCGCCGTCACGTTCTGGTCGCGCGCGATCGAAGCGCACACCGGCCTCCCCCCGAGCGGACTGCCCTATTCGGCGAAAGGCGCGGAGTGGCGGGTCTTCCGGCTCGACTCGCGCTGAGCCCAGGCTTGGTAAGGCCCGGAGCGAGAAGGCTCTATCGTGATTGCCACTCACGATAACGGTGACGAGCTCCATCGTCGGTCTACGCGAGCGACGCGCGATGCCCGCCGCGGGGAGCAGACGCCAACGTGCCCGACACGGTGAGTCGCGCCCCCGTTGCGCGGACCGCGATCCGAGCCCACCTCTTGGGACATGCCGCGCGCACACCTCGCCCTACCCGCCGTCTCATTGGCAATGACGTTCCTCGCTGGCTGCGTGAAGCCACCTCCGCCCGAGGTCGCGAAGCTCGCCCCGCAAGGCGATGTGAAGGTGGCGCAGGCAGAGGCGCCCAAGGAGCCTGATTGGCATTCTCACGGGCGATGCAAGTCGGCGGTCGAAGCGACGAACGACGGCGACGTGCTGATCGTCACGAGCGACGCCGACCACTACGCGGTCTTCCTACCTCCCCACCCGATGGTGCAAATCGACGGCACCGAAGCTTCGTTCGCGAAGAGCCGTGGGCTCGTGCTGAAGGTCACCTACCCGTCCGTCGACGCGCACGTCTCGCTCGTCTCGGTGCCGGCGGCGTCCGTGGTCTCGGAGCAGCGCAGCCTCGCAGCCTTCCTCGGCGCGACGGAAAAGCTCATCGCGAACGGGCAGAAGGGGACGCAGTTCGCGCGGCAAGTGAACGGAGTGCCTGGCGCGATGGTCGCGACGCTGAGCGGCAAGCTCCCTGCCGCGAATGGGAGCGCCCTCCCGTTCTCGCAGTGGACCACCATCCGCCAGCGGCCGAGCGACAAGCGCCTCTTCACGTTGACGGTCACCGCGACCGCGCCGACGCCCGAGAGCAGCCGCATGTGGCAAGGGCTGCTCTCGCTGCCGCAGAATCCCACGTTCGATCCGAAGCCCGACGCCACCGCCGAGCCCCCGGGGAGCCCCGCTACGATGCCCGCGACGACCCTCATGTGAGGCCTCGGGGGCTTCGCTTCCGTCACTGCTACCTCCCGAGAGTCGTGGGCTCACTCGTCGTCGACGGCGGCCGTGACGCACCTTCGTTTCGCGCAGGGTCGGTGCCCTCGAGGCGCGCAACGGCATTCGGCCTCTAAAGCCCACCACGCGAGGACGCGAGGACGACCGTCGAGACGTGGAGACGCGCGGCGCGCGGCCCGGAACGCATCGTGTTGCCCGAGGCGCCACGACGGACGTTATTCGGATAGGCACGCTTGACGATCGCGGTGCGGCCGTCTCCTATCGGGCCGATGAAAACACCGGTCCTCGCGTGCACGACCGACGCGGGAGTGGTCCTCGTGCCCGTCGATGACGGAACGCGGACCGCGCTCGAGAACCTCTTCCAGCTCTACGTGCACGATTTTTCGAGCATCGTGCCGATCGATGTCGACGACACGGGCCGCTTCGAGGCCACCATCGCGGACGAGTGGTTTGCACGCGAAGACCACCACGCCTACCTCGTCCGCGAGGACGACACGCTCCGAGGTTTTGCCCTCGTTCGCCGCGGCTCGCGCGTCACCGACGATCCGAAGCCGATGGACGTCGCGGAGCTCTTCGTCGTCCGCGCTGCGCGGGGCCGTGGTCTCGGCGCCAAGGTCGTGCAGACGCTCTTCGATTCGTTCCCCGGCCGCTGGGAGGTCCGCGTACGAGATGCGAACGCCGCCGCCCTCGCGTTTTGGTCGAGCGTCGTATCCGGCGAAGCGGACGGCGAGGTGGAGCGCGCTCCGCACTCCGACAGCGGCGTGCCGTGGACGGTGTTTCGTTTCACGACCACGGCGTGACGTCGTCCGACGTGTCGAGGGCCTCGGGAACTGGGGGAAACCGATGGAAACCAGGCACTTGCGCTGCTGCCGACGGCGCGTTCATTCGCCGTAAACGCCGTTCGCGATTTCTGCGAGGAGCGCCATCAGGGACGCGCGGGTGAGCGGGCGCGAGACGACGCGATCGTTTTGCCCACCGCGAACACACCGACGACCTCCGCGATCTCTTCGACCGCATAGGCGATGTCGTGGAGCTCCTCGAGCGACGTCACCCCTCGATCTTACCGAATGCGGCGCCGACAGCCACCTGGTGCTCCCGCGCCGCGCTCGCGCCGCGATAAAAGCAAAAGGCCCAAGGGTCTCCCCTCGGGCCTTCGCTTTACGTTACTGCTCTCTCACGAGAGCGGTGGGCTCACTCCTCGTTGACAGCGGTGAGCGACTCGGGCGCGCGCGGCGCTTGGGGCGGCGCGGGGCGCTCGTAGGTCTCTCCACCTTCGACGATGAGGTTGAGCGCCTTGTAGGCCGGGATGCCGGTGCCGGCCGGGATGAGACGTCCCATGATGACGTTCTCCTTGAGGCCCTTGAGGAGGTCGGTCTTTCCGTTGATCGCCGCTTCGGTGAGGACCTTGGTGGTCTCCTGGAAGCTCGATGCGGAGATGAACGACTCGGTCGAGAGCGACGCCTTCGTGATGCCGAGGAGGAGCGGCTCGGCGATGCCCGGCTTGCCGCCGCGCTCGATGACCCGCTGGTTTTCCTTCTCGAACGTGTGCTTCTCGACCTGCTCGTCGATGAGGAAGCTCGTGTCGCCGACGTCCTTGAGACGAACGCGACGGAGCATCTGACGGACGATGACCTCGATGTGCTTGTCGTTGATGGCGACGCCCTGCAGGCGGTAAACCTGCTGGATTTCGTTCACCAAGAAGGCCGCGAGCTCCTTCTCGCCCTTCACGCGCAAGATGTCGTGGGGGTTCGAGGGGCCGTCCATGAGCGGCTCGCCGGCGCGAACGCGGTCGCCCGGTTGCACCTGCACGTGCTTGCCCTTGGGGATGAGGTACTCGCGCGCCTGATCCGTGAGCTGCGTGCCGTCGTGGGCGAACGGGGTGATGAGCACCTTGCGCTTGCCCTTGGTGTCCTTGCCGAAGGACACTTCGCCGTCGATTTCCGCAATGATTGCGTGGTCTTTCGGCTTACGTGCCTCGAAGAGCTCGGCCACGCGGGGGAGACCGCCGGTGATGTCCTGCGTCTTCGTGGTCTCGCGCGGAATCTTCGAGATGACCTCGCCCGCTTCGATGACGTCGCCGTCTTGGACGACGATGTTCGCACCGACGGGGAGGAGATATCGCGCTTCGAGCGTCGAGTTGGGGAGCTTGAGGGTCTCGCCCGTCTCGGGGTGCTTGATGCTGACACGCGGGCGGAGATCCGCCGCGCGCGACTCGATGATGACCTTGCGCGAGAGGCCGGTGACCTCGTCGAGGCGCTCGACCATCGTGACACCTTCGACGATGTCGCCGAACTTCACGAGGCCGGCGACCTCGGTGAGGATCGGCATCGCGAACGCGTCCCACTCCGCGAGGAGCTGGCCGGGCTTGACCTTCTCGTTCTCTTTGACCTTGAGGATGGCGCCGTACACGAGGCGGTGATGCTCGCGCTCACGACCCGAGTCGTCGACGATGACGACCTCGCCGTGGCGGTTCATCACGCTGACGGTGCCGTCCTTCTTGACCGCGATGTTCGCGTTGCGGATGCGGACGTGGCCTTCGCTGCGGGCCTCGAGAGAGGACTGCTCGATCTTGCCACGAGCCGCCGCGCCACCGATGTGGAACGTGCGCATCGTGAGCTGGGTGCCCGGCTCGCCGATCGACTGGCTCGCGATGATGCCGATCGCTTCGCCGATGTTGACCTTGTAGCCACGAGCGAGGTCGCGGCCGTAGCACTTCGCGCACACGCCGCGGCGGGTGACACAAGTGAGCACGGAGCGAATGACGACCTCTTCGATGCCGGCCTCCTCGATGCGCGTGACCCAAGCTTCTTCGAGCTCGGTGTTCGCGGGGACGAGGACTTCGCCGGTGAGCGGGTCGATGACGTCTTCGAGGGTCACGCGGCCGAGGATGCGATCCCCGAGCGGCTGGATGACCTCGCCGGCGTCTTCGAGCTTGGTGACGCGGATGCCGTCGAGGGTGCCGCAATCGAACTCGGTGATGACCGCGTCCTGCGCGACGTCGACGAGACGACGGGTGAGGTAACCCGAGTTCGCCGTCTTCAGCGCGGTGTCCGCGAGGCCCTTACGAGCGCCGTGGGTCGAGATGAAGTACTGGAGAACCGAGAGACCCTCGCGGAAGTTCGCGGTGATCGGCTGCTCGATGATTTCGCCGGAGGGCTTGGCCATGAGGCCACGCATTGCGGCAAGCTGGCGAATCTGCTGCGTGGAGCCACGCGCGCCGGAGTCGGCCATCATGTAGATCGGGTTGAACGAGGGCTCGATGCTCTCCGCGCCCGTCTCCGGATCGCGAACCTTCTCTTTGCCGATGACGAGCATCATCTCGGAGGTGACCTTGTCGGCCACGCCCGCCCAGATGTCGACGATCTTGTTGTAGCGCTCGCCGTCGGTGATGAGGCCTTCTTGGTACTGATCGACCACGCGCTGGACCTCGTCCTGCGCCTCGCCGAGGAGGACCTTCTTCGCGTCCGGGATCACCATGTGATCCATGCAGATCGAAGAGCCGCTCTTCGTCGCGTACTCGTAGCCGAGGCTACGAAGACGGTCGGCGAGGAGCACGGTCGCCTTGTTGCGGTGCTTGCGGTAGCAAGCGTCGATGAGCGCGGTGAGGGCCTTCTTGTCGAGGGCCTTGTTCACGAGGCTGAACGAGAGGCCTTCGGGGAGGACCTCGCTGATGAGGCAGCGGCCCACGGTGGTGCTCACCATGATGCGGTCGCCGGTCGCGGGGTCGATCACGCGCACGCGGATGACCGTGTGGATCGTGACTTCCTGGTTGTCGAAGGCCATGCGGACTTCTTCGGGCGACGAGTAGACGCCGCGCAGGTGACCCTGCACCTCGCCCTTCTTGTCGACCGTGAGCGAGCCCTCGCGGTAACAACCACGGGCGTACTTGCGCTCGCGGGTCGCGTAGTAGAGCCCGAGGACGATGTCCTGCGTCGGGTTGATGATCGGCTTGCCGTTCGCCGGCGAGAGGATGTTGTTCGTGCTCATCATGAGCACGCGCGCTTCCATCTGCGCCTCGACCGAGAGCGGGATGTGAACCGCCATCTGGTCGCCGTCGAAGTCGGCGTTGAACGCCGCGCAAACGAGCGGGTGGAGCTGGATGGCCTTGCCCTCGATGAGGACCGGCTCGAACGCCTGGATACCGAGGCGGTGGAGGGTGGGCGCGCGGTTCAGGAGAACCGGGTGCTCACTGACAACTTCCTCAAGGATATCGAAGACTTCGGGGCGCTCTTTCTCCACCATCTTCTTCGCAGATTTGATGGTGTTGACGTAGCCGCGCTCTTCGAGCTTGTTGTAGATGAACGGCTTGAAGAGCTCGAGCGCCATCTTGGTCGGGAGACCGCACTGGTGCAGCTTGAGCGTGGGGCCGACGACGATGACCGAACGGCCCGAGTAGTCGACGCGCTTGCCGAGGAGGTTCTGGCGGAAGCGGCCCTGCTTGCCCTTGAGCATGTCGCTGAGCGACTTGAGGGGGCGCTTGTTCGGACCGGTGATGGTCTTGCCGCGGCGGCCGTTGTCGAAGAGGGCGTCGACCGCCTCTTGGAGCATGCGGCGCTCGTTGCGGATAATGATCTCCGGAGCGTTGAGCTCGAGGAGTCGCTTCAACCGGTTGTTGCGGTTGATGACGCGGCGGTAGAGATCGTTGAGATCGCTCGTCGCGAAACGGCCGCCGTCGAGGGGGACGAGGGGGCGGAGGTCCGGGGGGAGCACCGGGATGACCGTGAGCATCATCCACTCGGGGCGGTTGCCCGACTCGCGGAAGGCTTCGGTGACCTTGAGGCGCTTGACGACCTTCTTGCGCTTCGCTTCGCTCGTGGCCGAGCGCATGTCCTGGCGGAGCTCTTCCGACAGGGTGTGCACGTCCATCTGCTTGAGCATGTCGAGGACGGCCTCGCCGCCCATGCCGGCGGAGAACTTGTCGTCGCCGTACTCGTCGAGGAGCTGGATGTAGCGGTCTTCCGAGAGGAGCTCACCGCGCTCGAGGCCGGTCTCCTTCGGGTCGATGACGATGTACGCCTCGCAGTAGAGGACCTTTTCGAGGTCCTTCAGCGTGATGTCGAGCATGTTGCCGATGCGGCTCGGCAGGCTCTTCAAGAACCAGATGTGCGCGACGGGGGTGGCCAGGTTGATGTGGCCGAGGCGCTCGCGACGAACCTTGCTCTGGATGACCTCGACGCCGCACTTCTCGCACACGATCCCGCGGTGCTTCATGCGCTTGTACTTGCCGCAGTTGCACTCGTAGTCCTTGACCGGTCCGAAAATCTTGGCGCAGAAGAGGCCGTCACGCTCCGGCTTGAACGTGCGGTAGTTGATGGTCTCCGGCTTTTTCACCTCGCCGTGGGACCACTCACGAATCTTTTCGGGCGACGCGAGGGAGATACGGATCGCCGCGAACGAAAGCGGATCCTTGGGCTTCTCGAAGAAGGAGAAGATGTCGCGCATGGAGATGCCTTTCTAAACGGTATCGAAGCTTGAAGAGAGGACCCGAGGGGCGCTTGCGTGGACCGCAGCGCCGCGCCTCGAGGTCAGAAACGTGTAGCCTGCAACCTTTGGAGGAAGCGGGGTGGGGCAAGGATCGAACGACCCCTGCCCCGCCCGCCGCGATCACTCCTCGGCGGCGTGGTCGTTCGGCTGCTTCACTTGTCCCGGCTCGAGGAGCTCGATGTTCAGGCACAGGGCCTGGAGCTCCTTGATGAGGACGTTGAAGCTCTCCGGGAGACCCGGCTCGAGCGTGTGCTCGCCCTTGACGATGGCCTCGTACATGCGGGTACGGCCCATGACGTCGTCGCTCTTGACGGTGAGGAACTCTTGGAGCGCGTAGGCCGTTCCGTAAGCTTCCATCGCCCAGACTTCCATCTCGCCGAGACGCTGGCCGCCGAACTGGGCTTTACCGCCGAGGGGCTGCTGCGTGACGAGCGAGTAGGGGCCGATCGAGCGCGCGTGGATCTTGTCGTCGACCAAGTGGTGAAGCTTGAGGACGTACATGACACCGACGGTGACCTCCTGGTCGAAGGCTTCGCCGGTGCGGCCGTCGAAGAGGATCGACTGGCCGTGGGAGGCGATGCCCGCGATCGCGAGGGTGTCTTTGATCGAGCTCTCGGGCGCACCGTCGAAGACGGGGCTCGCGAACTGGATACCGCCGCGCAGCTTGGCTGCGACCTTGCGCATCTCGTCGTCGGAGAGCTTGCTCAGGAAAGCGTGAAGCTCTTTGTCGCCTTCGTAGATCTTGAGCACGAGCTCGCGGATCTTCGCGGACGACCAGTTGGCCTCGAGGATGTCCTGCATCTGCCAACCGAGAACCCGCGCACCCCAACCGAGGTGCGTCTCGAGGATCTGTCCCACGTTCATACGGGACGGAACGCCGAGCGGGTTCAGGACGACGTCGACCGGGCGACCGTCTTGGAGGTACGGCATGTCTTCTTCCGCCATGATGCGGGAGACGACACCCTTGTTTCCGTGACGGCCGGCCATCTTGTCGCCGACCTGGAGCTTGCGCTTGATGGCGATGTAGACCTTCACCATCTTGATCACGCCCGGGGGAAGCTCGTCGCCCTTGGAGAGGCGATCGATCTTGTCGCGGAAGTGCTCTTCGCGGACGCGGATGATCTCTTCGAGCTGCTGGAGCTTGCCACCGAGGTCGTCGGCGTCGGCCACGGGGAGCTCGCCCCAGTATTTCTGCGGGACCTCGTCGAGGGCGGCGTCGTCGAGCTTCTGCCCCTTTTGGAGGAGCACTTTGCCCTTGTCGTCGACCAGCTTGCCGGTCGTCGTGTCACCGACGAGCTGCTTTTTGATCTGACGGAAGAAGCTGTCACGGAGGATCTTGACCTCTTCGCGAAGCATGCGCTCGAGGCGGATCTTCTCGGAGTCTTCGATCGCTTGTGCGCGCTCGTCCTTGTCGGTGCCCTTGCGGGAGAAGATGCGCGCGTTGATGACGATACCGCCGACGCCCGGGGGGACGCGGAGGGAGCTGTCACGAACGTCGCCCGCCTTCTCGCCGAAGATGGCGCGGAGGAGCTTCTCTTCGGGAGAGAGCTGAGTCTCGCCCTTGGGAGTGATCTTGCCGACGAGGATGTCGCCCGGCTTCACTTCGGCGCCGATGCGGACGATGCCGCTCTCGTCGAGGTCCTTCAGGGCCTCTTCGCCGACGTTCGGGATGTCACGGGTGACCTCCTCTTTGCCGAGCTTCGTGTCGCGGGCGACGCATTCGAACTCCTCGATGTGAATCGAGGTGAACACGTCGTCCTTGGCGATGCGCTCCGAGATGAGGATCGAGTCCTCGAAGTTGTAGCCCTGCCACGGCATGAACGCGACGACCACGTTCTGTCCGAGCGCGAGCTCGCCCATGTCGCAGGACGGACCGTCCGCGAGGACGTCGCCCTTCTTCACGCGCTCGCCCGCACGAACCACCGGCTTCTGGTTGAAGCAGGTCGACTGGTTCGAGCGTTGGAACTTCGTGAGCGAGTAAATGTCCGGAATCTCTGCCTTATCGCCCTCGGCGCGGACGACGATGCGCGAGGCATCGACGCTGTCGACGATGCCGTCGCGGCGAGCCACGATGCAGACGCCTGAGTCCATCGCGAGGCGGCTCTCCATACCCGTGCCGACGTACGGCGCGTGCGAGCGGATGAGCGGAACGGCCTGACGCTGCATGTTCGCGCCCATGAGCGCGCGGTTCGCGTCGTCGTGCTCGAGGAAGGGCACGAGGGCCGCAGCGACGGACACCATCTGGTTCGGCGCGACGTCCATGAGCTGGACCATGTCGGGCGTGACCATGTGGAAGTCGCCGTTGAGGCGCGCCGAGACCAAGCCCTCGGTGTACTTGCCCTTCGAGTCGAACGGAGCCGACGCTTGGGCGATGTACTTGCCTTCCTCTTCGAGCGCCGAGTACCAGCCGAGATCGGCGGTGATGCGGCCCTCTTCCACGCGACGGTAGGGCGTCTCGACGAAGCCGTACTCGTTTACGCGAGCGAAGGTGGAGAGCGAAGCGATGAGACCGATGTTCGGACCTTCCGGGGTCTCGATCGGGCAGATGCGGCCGTAGTGGGTCGGGTGAACGTCGCGGACCTCGAAGCCCGCTCGTTCGCGGGTGAGACCACCGGGTCCGAGCGCGGAGAGACGACGCTTGTGCGTGACCTCCGAGAGCGGGTTCGTCTGGTCCATGAACTGCGAGAGCTGCGAGCTACCGAAGTACTCCTTCACCACCGCGGAGACGGGCTTCGCGTTGATGAGGTCGTGCGGCATGAGGGTGTCGATTTCTTGCGACATGCTCATGCGCTCTTTGATCGCGCGCTCCATGCGAACCAGACCGATGCGGTACTGGTTCTCCATGAGCTCGCCGACGGCGCGCACACGACGGTTTCCGAGGTGGTCGATGTCGTCGACCGAGCCGCGGCCGTTCTTCAGCTCGATGAGGTGACGCACCGTCTCCAAGATGTCTTGGGGGGTGAGCACCTGCGTATCGATCGGCGGACGCTGCTCTTCGGGGAGGTCGCGGTAGAACTTGTAGTTCAACTTGAGGCGGCCGACCTTGGAGAGGTCGTAGCGCTCGGGGTTGAAGAACAGGTTGTGGAAGAGGGTCTTCGCGGTCTCGAGCGTGGGCGGATCGCCCGGGCGGAGGCGGCGGTAGATCTCCATGATCGCGTCTTCCGTGGTCTTCACCTTCTCCGCGAGGAGGGTGTCACGGAGGTACGCGCCCACGTTGAGGCCGTCGATGAAGAGGATCTTCATCTCTTCGACGCCGGCTTCGCGGACCTTCTCGAGCTTCTCGGGGGAGAGCTCCTCGTTGACCTCGAGGATGACCTCGCCGGTCTCGCGGTCGACGACGTCGTGCGCCGCGACCTTACCGGTGAGCTCCTCGGGATCGACCGCGAGGCGGTCCACCTTGGCTTCGCGAAGCTTCTTCATCGCGGCTTTGGTGAACTTGGTGTTCTTCTTGACGATGACTTCCGAGCCGACCTTGATGTCGCGCGTGGAGCGCTGACCGGCGATGAGCTCGTACTCCACCGACTTCGAGTACTTGCCGCCCTTCTCCAGGTACACCGTCTCGGTGTTGTAGAAGTAGTTCAGCAGGTCCTGCGTGGAGTAGCCGAGGGCGCGGAGGAGCACCGTGGCGTGCATCTTCCGGCGGCGGTCGATGCGGACGTAGATGATGTCCTTCGGGTCGAACTCGAAGTCGAGCCACGATCCGCGGTACGGGATGACGCGTGCAGAGTACAAGAGCTTACCGCTCGAGTGCGTCTTGCCCTTGTCGTGGTCGAAGAAGACGCCCGGGCTGCGGTGCAGCTGGGAGACGACGACACGCTCGGTACCGTTGATGATGAACGTGCCCGTGTCCGTCATGAGCGGGATCTCTCCGAAGTAGACCTCCTGCTCTTTGATGTCTCGGACGATACGCTCGCCGCCTTCGCGCGAGTCGTAGATCATGAGCTGCGTCGTCACCTTGATCGGTGCAGCGAACGTCATGCCGCGTTGGCGGCACTCGTCGACGTCGTACTTGGGCTTCTCCAAGTTGTACGACACGAAGACGAGCTCGCTCGTCCCGTTGAAGTCCTTGATCGGAAACACACTACGGAAGACGGCTTGGAGGCCGACCTCCACGCGATCGTTCGACGGAACGTTCGTTTGGAGGAATTTATCGTACGAGGACTTCTGGATGTCGATGAGATTGGGGATCTCGATCACTCGGCTGATGTTGCCGAGGTTCTTGCGGATCCGGAAGTTCGACTGGATGACGCTCGCCATCGAATGCTCCTGCTCGCGGCACGACTCGAAGAGAAAAGGAGGGCAGCCGGTGCGCGTTCCGGTGGCCTCGGGACAGGCTAAGGATATGTGGGGACGCGCTACCTGACAGGCATCCGGAGCAAAGTCAAGCGTGACGGCACGCGCTTTGCCTAGGAGGAACTGGCCGGGTGTTCAGTCGTTGTCGAGAAGCGCGTGATTCTTTGGGTTCTAGTCGTGATTTTCACTTTCGGCCACCGCTGGCGCTCGGCCGCCCGTACATCGTCGTACTTGGCGCGCGAGGTGCCCTCCGAGAGGCGCGCGAGATGCCCTCCGAGAGGCGCGCGATTTCTCGAGCGCGGCGGCCTCGTGAGCGCCTCGTCGGAGCACGCACGCGCTCCGACGATCACGGATCGAGCGCGTCGCTCCCGCGTCGCATGACGGCCTCGTTCGGCGCGAACTCGAGGGTCGTCGAGGAGTGGTTCTTGATACTCCCGACCATGTATCCGAGCTCGGCGCGCGACCGGAGCTCGAAGCTCGAGAGGCGCCCGTTCGCGAAGTAAAATGCCTGGTCTCGGCTCGTCACGACGAGCGCGGTGCGGAGGTGGTACTTCAACATGAAGCGGCCCGCGTTGCGGAGGTTCGTCGTCGAGTGGCGCGCGCACGGCTCGATCACGATCGCGCTCTCGGAGAGGCCGCGCTCGAGCAGGTACTGCTTCATCACGAGCGCTTCGTTGTGCGGCGTGCCGGCAGGGCGCACGTTGCCTCCCGAGACGAGCACCAGGTTCGCCACCCCTCCGCGATAGAGCTCGACCGCGTGATCGAGGCGCGCGGCGGCCACTGGGTGCACGTGTGGCATCGGTTTGTCGGCGTCGTCCGGGGTGTATCCGGGCACCACGAGCAAATCGTACGGGGCGTCGCTCCGCGCGAGGAGCGCATCGGACTGGAGCGCGTCTTGGTTCTCTTTCGAGAGCAGAACGCCGGGCGCGGGCGCGCAGTACGACCAAGGCCCCTCGACCTTCACGATCGCCGCGGTCGGCGTCGATGGCGGGCTCCGCGCTCCGCAAGCGAGGCTCGTGGGCGCGACGAGCAGCATGAGCGCGAGCGCAAGAAGCCGAGCTCGATCGCGCAGCGGCACCCCCGCGTCCATCATCAGCCCTTCTGCGTCTCCTCGTTCCACTCGCTGTCGAGATCGGTCGTCGACTCGGGCTCGCCTCCCGCGGTGGGCTGCGTTGCTGGACTCGAGGTCGTGTAGAGGTCGTCGCGGATGGGCGGCAGCGGCCCGCCGAGGTGCTGCGGGCCGACGCGCTGGAGGATCTCGGAGAACGTCACGTGGACGGTGCGAAACTCGTCCTCGCGTCGCGTGGCGAGGACGGCAGCCGGCACCACACGCTCGATGGTGGGCTCTTCGTCGGCCGAGAAGGCGGCGAGAGGTGGCTCCGGGTACTCCGCCGTGATCTCGTCGTCAGGCGGAAGGATCGAGCCCTCGGAGGGATCTCCGGCTCCGGGGGGAGTGGTTTTGGCGCCGTCCGACACGCTAGAAACGCTAGTCCATCTCGCGCGAGCGCGCACCCGTCACTTGAAGCGCATGCAGCGGGCGCCGAACGCCCCTGCCATCATGCGCGGAGTCGAGATCTGGTTGCGGTGGTGCTGCACGCTGCTCCAGCCGAGCCCGAAGCCGCGGTATCCGAAGGTGTTGTTCGGCATCACGACGGCCTCCATGAGGTTGCCCTTCATGTCGCGCCAGCCGCCGACACCGGGCGAAATCTCGACCACGTCGCCGGGGACACGACCGGGGGCTGCCACGCGCGCGGCGCCGTCGAACGAGTTGCCGCCGTCGCCCGGATAATAATACACGAGTGTCTGCGAAATACCGTCGCAGCGGGTCATGCCGTCGGGCCCGGAGACGATCCCGTTCGCGCACGACGGGTTCTGCCCCGCGACGAGGAGGCGCGAGTTGTTGCCAGAGACGTAGTCCCAGACTTCGCTCGTCGCGAGCTGCCCGCCGTCCCACGCGCAGAACGCGGCGAGCATGGCAAACGAGGCACAATTGAGGGATTTGACGTCGGTCTGGTCTTGCGTGAAGTACCGACGACCGCCGGTGTACGCGGTCGCGATCGCGTCCGGGAAGTAGTACGTGCCGTAGCCGTACGAGCCCGGCGTGGTGGAGCAATTTTGGTTGTGCGTGACCGCGTAGTCGTTGCTCGGCCAGCCGACCCCGGGCTGCGTGTAGTACTCGGGGAAGAAGGTCGCCCCCGGCGCCATGAGCGAGAAGTAGAGGCCCGGGCGGAACGTGAAGTTGCCCGAATTCACGCTCCATGTGGTCTGCGTGCGAGTCGCCTGGTAGAGGTCTTGACCGGGATAGAGGAGATCGGTCGTCGGCTGCGCGACGGTGAAGCTCTCTTGTTGCCCTTCGCCCGAAGCGGGGAGCGCGTTCTCCCAGCCGTTCACCCAGCGCGCGGGGCGATTGGCGGCCATGTAGCCCTTCACATTCGGGCCGCCGAGCGCGCCGGCGACGGTGGTCACGAACGCGCGCATGCGACCGGCGGTGACCTCGTATTTGTCGAGGTACACGGTCTTACCGGGCTGACGAGCGTCGCTGAAACCGGGGACCGCGATGCTGGTGCAGCAGCTCTCGTGGTTCACCCCGGCGCCGCCCACCTCGCCGGAGCCGCACGTCTCGCCGCCGAGGGGCGCGCGGCAGCTAGGCCCTTCGAGGCAGCGCTTCTTGGTGGCGCTGCACGCGCTCGAGGTGCAGTCGCGGTCCGTCGCGCAGATCTTGTCGGCCGCGCACTTGGGGGCGACCGCGCCTCCGCAGTCGATGTCGGTCTCGTCGCCGTCTTTGCGGCCGGCCTTGCGCGGCTCGCACTTGAGCATGCCCCCGTCGAGGGAGCAGAAGCCGCTGTCGCAGTCGCCGCCCACTTTGCAGATCTTGGTGGCGGCGCAGACGGGCGCGGTGGGGCCACCGCAATCGACGTCGGTCTCGGTGCCGTTCAGCACGCCATCGTTGGCGTAGGCGCCGGCGCAGGCCTTCGTGGGCAGACAGATGCGGCTCGCGCAGTCGTTCGCGACGAGGCAGGGCTCGTTGGCTTGGCACGCGGGGGCGAGCGAGCCGCCGCAGTCGATGTAGGTCTCGTCGCCGTTCTTCACGCCGTCCGTGATGGTGGGCGCGCGGCAGACGAAGGTGCGACACACGCCGCTCGCGCAGTCTTTGGCGTTCGCGCAGCTCTTGCCGTCGGCGCAGCGCGCGGCGACGAGGCCGCCGCAGTCGACGTCGGTCTCGTCGTTGTTGAGCACGCCGTCGGTGGGGCTCGACTTTTTGCAAACGCCGCCGATGCACGGGAGCGCGTTGCAGTCGTCTTGGTTGAAGCAGGCCTTGCCCGCGGCGCACTTGGGGGCCGACTTTCCGCCGCAGTCGACGTCGGTCTCGTCGCCGTTTTTGAGGCCGTCGGTGGCGCTCGCCGCCACGCAGACGTTGTTCACGCAGCGCCCGCCGTCGCACCCGAGCTCGGGTGTGCACGCGACGGGAGGCGGGATGATCGCGCCGTCGGCGGCGGTAGACGCGGTGGGCCCTGCGTCGTCCGTGATGGTGGGATCCTCGGTGCAGGCCATGGAGGCCATGCCCACCGAAACCGCGAACACGAGTCCGACGCCGACGATCCGTTTCATTGGCTAAAGCTCCCGCAAGATCTCTTACGAGCCTAGCGCCCTCGCGTATCCATCACCACCCGATTTTTCGCGTCGCATCGCGTGGGGAAGCCCACGGGGCGCGCTTTGCTTCGGTGCGGACGCTTCGGGTGCCACACCAAGGATCTTCTCGGTCCTCGCCTGCGAGCGCTCGCGCGAGCGCCACGGCACACCGACCGCGGAGAGGTGCCACGAGGAGCGCCGTGGCGGCACGAGACGCGACCGCGAGCACGTCGCCCGTACCCCGATGCGGACCGCGCACGACGCCTCCGCGCGCCTCGCGTGCGAACGTGAGCGCCCCCTGCCCTCCGCGAGCGACAGCCCCTTGGTACCTCGCTGGCCCCGAGCGCGCGAACGCCGCACCGGCGCACAGGCGCGCACGACCGAGCTCGGCGCACCAAAAGAAAAAAGCCGCCCTCCCGAAGGAGAACGGCTTTTGCGATTCCCGTTCCCCGATGCGTGCAAACTGCACGTACCAGGGAAGAGCTTTACTTGAGAGCGACCTTGGCGCCGGCCTCTTCGAGCTTCTTCTTCATGTCGTCGGCATCCGCCTTCGAGACGCCTTCCTTGAGAACCTTGGGCGCGCCCTCGACGAGGTCCTTCGCCTCTTTGAGGCCGAGGCCCGTGATCTCGCGGACGACCTTGATGACGTTGATCTTGTTCGCGCCGGCTTCCGCCAACTCGACGTTGAACTCGGTCTGCTCTTCTTTGGCGGCCGCGGGAGCCGCAGGTCCGCCGACCATCGCGACAGCCGCGGGAGCGGCCTTGACGCCCCACTTCTCTTCGAGGGTCTTGATGAGCTCCGCGATCTGGATGACGGGGAGGTTCGAGAGGTAGTCGACGACCTGGTCCTTCGAGATGTCAGTCATGTTCGTATTCTCCAAAACGTTCTAAAAATCTTTATCGGGTCATTGACCGACAGCCTCGGAATTGGGCGCCGGCCGGCGAAAGCACGCGGGAAGTTCAGCCCTTGTCTTCTTTGGCCTTGAGCACGTACACGAGGTTCTGTGCGGGGGCCTGGAGGAGCTGGACGAACTGGGTAAGGGGAGCCTGGAACGTTGCGAGGAGCATGGAGCGGAGCTCGTCCTTGCCCGGCATCGTCGCGAGAGTATCCTCGACGGCTTTGCCATCGAGAATTCCGCCGTCCAAAAGCCCAGCTTTGATCTGGAGCTTCTGTCCTGCGTCTCCCTCGTCCTTGCGGAAGGCCTTGACGACCTTGGCCGCGGCAGACGGATCCTCGTAGCTCCACGCGACGCCCGTCATTCCCGTGAGGGACTTGCCGAGCTTGTCGTCGTAGGGGCTCGCCTTGAGGGCGTGCTTGATGAGCGTGTTCTTGACGACGGCGTACTCGACTCCGACTTTGCGAAAATTCGCGCGGAGCTTGGTAGCGCTTTCCACGGTCATGCCCTTGTAATCCAAGAGAATGACGGAGGTCGCCTTGTCGAACTTGCCCTTGACCACGCCAATGATGGTGGTCTTGCCTTCTTTGGTGCTGGTAGCGGCTGCCATGATCAGGCCTCCTCGACCTTGCCCAAGAACGCCGCCGGGTCGACCTTCAAGCCGGGGCCCATGGTCGAAGAGACCGTGATGCTCCGGATGTAGGTTCCCTTAGCCGTCGAGGGCTTCTGGCGAATGAGCGCGCCAATGAGGGCCTTCGCGTTGTCGGCGAGCTCCGACTCCGTGAACGAGCTCTTGCCGATACGAGCGTGCACGATGCCCGCCTTCTCGACGCGATACTCGATTTTGCCGCCCTTGGCCTCTTTCACCGCGTTACCGATATCGAACGTGACCGTGCCGACCTTGGGGTTCGGCATGAGGCCGCGAGGACCGAGGACGCGACCGAGCTTACCGACAGCGCCCATCATATCGGGCGTGGCGATGACGCGGTCGAAGTCGAGGAATCCTTCGTTGACCTTGGCCACCATATCGTCGCTACCAGCGAAATCGGCGCCGGCCTCGCGGGCCTCGCGCTCTTTGTCGCCTTTTGCGAAGACCAGCACGCGCACCGTTTGACCCGTGCCGTGCGGAAGGACGATCGCTCCGCGAACCATTTGATCGGCGTGTTTTGGATTCACGCCGAGTCGGACCGCGATGTCGACCGTCTCGTCGAATTTAGCGAATTTCGCCGTCTTTACGATGGCGCACGCCTCTTCGACCGTATATTTGCGCGCGGTGTCGACGTCTGTCGCCACCTTCGTGCGATTCTTGGACAGTTTCGCCAATGTGCCTCCCTTTCGGTCCCTATGGGCTCGGAATGAGCCTTCGGGCCTCCCACCGTCCGCTTGCGCGGCTTTCCGGAGGGGCGCTCCGGGTGGTGGTGTCGAGGTTTTCGAGTGCGTCGCCAGGAACCATTTCGAGGTCGACGCGAAAAGTAAAATGAGCGCTCGCGACGGTCAGTCCTGAGTCAGGCGCAGAACGCGCCGGACGGGCCCGTCACGCAACGATGTCGATGCCCATCGAGCGGGCGGTGCCGCGGATGGTGCGCTTGGCCGCCTCGAGATCCGTGCAGTTCATGTCCTGGATCTTCATCTTGGCGAGCTTGTCGACCTGCTCTTCGGTGACCTTGCCGACCTTGGTCTTGTTCGGCTCTTTCGAACCGGACCCGGGCTTCTTGTTGGTCGCGAGGCCGGCTTCCTTCTTCAGGAGCACGGCGACCGGCGGGGTCTTCAAGATGAAGGTGAAGGAGCGGTCCGAGTAGACCGTGATCACCACGGGGATGATCATGTCGCCGCCGGCGGTCTTGGCGTTGAACTCCTTGCAGAAGCCCATGATGTTGACGCCGTGCTGGCCGAGCGCGGGACCGACCGGGGGAGCGGGGTTCGCTTTGCCGGCCGGGAGCTGGAGCTTGATTTGTCCGGTAACTTTTTTCATTTCCTGCTCCTACGAGGGGGTCTCTCCGGGGGCACCGCCTTGAGAGAGGCGCCTCGTGAGGATCGTAGTGGTGTCGCAAATCCTCCGGGCCTGCTCGCGCGGGGCCCTGGGGGGCGCTCCTCTTACCAAAGCGCCACGCGTTTGCAAGCACACTCGACGCAATCGGCCACCACGACCGACGGCAGACCGTTTCACGCGCGATTTCCGACCCTTCGGGACGGAGCTCGACGCGGCGGCGTTAGTACCACTCGAGGCCCGCGACGCCAGCGCTGATCGCGATCGAGGGAAGCTCGGGCCCTCCGAAGGCGACGAGCTCGAAGGTGGGGGGAAGTGCAGACCCGCTTCCGCGCCGCTCCGTCGGCGGACGGGAAAGATGGCGCGCGCGAGGCCGCCGACACGCACGAACGCACGAGGACGGAGTCGGAGCGCGCGGGGAAAGGCAGCATCACTCCGAACGCGGGCCCGACCGAGAGCTCGAACCGCGGCGAAGGACGAAGCGCGATCGTCGCCGCGACGTAAGGCTGCAGCGCCGCGACGTAGCTCGCGCCGCTGGTGGGCGCGAAGAGCGCTGCCGCGAAGGTGGCCTCGCCCTAAACCGAAACGATCTCGCCGAGCCGCGCCCCTGCCCGCCCCGCGAGCGCGACGTAGGGTCCATCGCGCTCGAACGCGAGCCCGCCGATCGAGAGCGTCGCGTCGCTCTGGAGGCGCGAGCGTCGTCGCTCCGGAGGCGCGAGCCGCGTCGCTCCGGAGGCGCGAGCCTCGCGTCGCTCCGGAGGCGCCAGCGTCGCGTCGCTCCGGAGGCGCCAGCGTCGTCGCTCCGGAGGCGCGAGCCTCGTCGCTCCGGAGGCGCGAGCCTCGCTCCCCCGACCTGGCGTGGGTAGGTCGGCGCGGGAACGTCGACGGGAGTGGGCCCGCGCGATAACGATGTCTCCGCGAGCGACGCCCGTGGGAGGGAAACCACGGCGAGCCCGAAGCGTCCGCCGCGACCGGGGCGCCGAATGACCGCGATACCGAGGCTCATACACCACCCACGATTGACCATTTCCGGGCGTCTACATCCTTGCATTCTACATGAACGCATCTTCCACCACGTCACGGTCGATAGCTGTCCTCGCGACGACGCTCATCGTCGTCGCCGCCAGCTCGCGCGACGCGCACGCGGAGCCGGTGCGTTTCACTCTCGACGCGAAGAACGAGTCGGAGACGTGGACGTCGAACGTGGTGGCCACCACCCGCCTCGCTCTTTACGGGATGGATACGGTGATGGGTCCGCTCGAAAAGAGCGACCCGAGAGGCCTCGCGGAGACAATCGGCCGCATTTCCACGTTCACGCTCTTCGAGCTCCCGATCCTCTCCTATGCGCTCGTGATTCCGCACGAGGTTTTTGGACACGGCTCGCGCTATCGCGAATTCGGTGGCGACGCGTCGGTGAGCCTCGACGCGCCTTTCCCCTATAGCTTCGAGGCCGATCACTCGGTGTCCGCGCGGCCGGGTCGCTCGCTCTACGACGGGGAACGAATCCTCGCCCACGTGGGCGGGCTCCACGCCCAAGAGCGAGCCTCGCACGGGGTGGCGTTCGGCACGGCGCGAGCTGGGTATTTCCGGCGCGCCGACTCGCTCGTGTATTCGATCTTCGCCCTCACCCACGCGGCGCAGGTCCTCTTCGGGAGCGACTTGCGAGCAGCGTCGCGGATCGCTGGTGCGCAATACGGTGGCGACGGAGAAGACTATCGAACGGCGCACGCCGCGTCGCTCGTCGCCGACGTGATCGATCCCTATCTGTGGATCGCTCTGTTCGGTTCGCTCGTCAGCTATGGCGCGCGGGGGGACCGCGCGTTCGTCCCGCCGCGCGTCCGCGTCGCCGGGTTCGATACCTACCTTCGAACGCACTCGTTCGTTTATCCGTGGGGCCCCGGTTACGTGGCGCACGTCATGGCGAGGCGACCCGAAGCGGCGCTCGACTTGTCGATCGATGTCGGCGCAGGGCCGACCCGAAGCTCGCTCGCGACGAACGTGCACGTGGCCGATGTTCGCCTCGGTGGGCCGCTCTATTTGGGAGTCGAGGCGGCGCTCTGGTCACAGCCGCCCGTATCGAGTGTGGCGTATTTCGGGCCGCTCCCCACAGGCGCCTTCATCGGTCTGCCGGGCGGGTTCGGACAGCCGCGTGGTGACGGCAAGGGGCCTTCGTTCGTCGGCGGCGCGGCGCGAATCACCTTCGAGGCGCGGGTGGGGCATTTCCTCGTCGGCGTTCGGGCAGGGGCGAAGAGCGAGGGAGTCTGGGGTGAGCGACCGATCGCCGCAGGGGCCGACGCCGCGCTCCTCGTCGGTTACGATCTCGCGCCGCCCTCGCTCGGACCTTGACCACGGGTCACTCCCGCGGCGACCCGCTCGTAGAGCTCGACCTTCGCTCCGGCGTAGGTGGTGCCCGCGACGCGGCGATATCCTTGTGCGGCGAGCACACGAACCGAGATGGCGTGCCCCTCCTCCACGATCGCGACGGTGCGCGGAAACTGCGTATCGGCCCAGGTGAGCACCGCGCGGGCCGCTTCGCGCGCGAGCCCCTTGCGATGGACGGCGGGAGAGAGCGCGAAGCCGAGCTCGGGGATTCCTCCGATCGAAGGCACCATGTCGCGCTTGAAATCGGCGAGGCCGATCTCACCGACGAAGCCGGACCGCTCCTTCGACTCGATTGCCCAGTAGCCGAAGCCGAGGAGCGCCCAGTGGCCCGCATAGCGGAGGATCTTCGCCCACGTGTCTTGGCGCGAGAAGGGCTTACCCCCGATGTGGCGAACGACATCCGGGTGGGACCACATCGCGCTCGCGGCGTCGAGGTCGTCTACGCGGTGGGGCCGAAGCACGAGGCGCTCGGTCTCGATGCGAGGGGCGGAGGCGGACATGAGCATCAGGATCTCACGGACGAGCGCGTCGCGTCGAGGCCCGAACGCACAACCCTCTCGTTGAGCTTCGAGACCAAACGCCGCACCTTCGCGGTTCCAAATCCCTTCACGACCAACGTGCGACGAGTTTGCGACGAAGGCCGACTCATGTTATTCAACCCAAAGGTTAACCATGAGCGTTCCCCTCAACGACACGTTGCTCGCCATCGCGGACCCCACGAGGCGCGCGATCTTGGAGCGGCTCTCGCGCGGCGAGGCACGGGTGAGCGACGTGGCGGCGCCGTTCGCGATGTCGCTCGCGGCGGTCTCCAAGCACGTGGCGGTGCTCGAGCGCGCGCGTCTCTTGCGGAGAAGGCGTGTGGGGCGAGAGCAGCTCTTGTCGCTCCGACCCGGCCCGCTCGACGACGTGACGCGATGGATCGTGGCCACACGCACGTGCTGGTCCGAGCGCCTCGACACGCTCGACGCGCTCCTCCACGAAGCTGCGAGCCCTTCCCCACGTCGCCGCAAGGAGCGCACATGACGAAGCCGAGCAAGGTCGATGTCACCATCACGCGAACGTTCTCCCATTCGCCGGAGCGCGTGTTCGACGCGTGGCTCACGAAAGACGTGGCGCGCAAGTTCCTCTTCGCGACGAACGGCGGCGTATCGCTCCACGCGGAGATGCACGGGCACGCGGGCGGCGCCTTCCGCTTCACCGAGCGCCGCACGAAAGACGACGGGAGCACATGGGACGCCGACCACGTCGGTTTCGTCGTCGAGGTCGAGCGCCCGCGACGCATCGTGCTCTCGTTTTGCGCCGGCCACGCGCCGTGCACCTACGAGCCTTCGTCCGCGACACGTGTCCAAATCGACGTCGTGGTCACGGTCGACGGCGGCGCGAGCCTCACCTTGTTCCACCAAGGTGTTCCGCTCGAGCACGAGGAGCGCGCGGCCAACGGCTGGAACCTCGTCGTCGCGAACCTAGCCCACGCCCTCGGCTGAATCAGACAACGAGGTCTTTTTCTACGTCCGCGAGCCCGATCCGCGCCATTGCCAAGTTCGCGCGCTGGCGATCGAGCGCGACGTAGAAAAAGAGCGACGGGCGGCCGCGGAGGGGGCGAATGAGATGGTATTGTTTGCCGAGGGTGATGAGCAGATCTTCCACTTGTTCGCGGAGGCCCAAGTTGGCAATCGTCTTGCGTTTGGCGCGGATGACCTCCGTGTTGCCCGCGGAGGCGACCTCCAGGTTCACCGCCCCCGTGCCCTCGTGGCCGAGCACCATCCCGCTGTCCGAGTCGACGAGCGACGCGCCCAAGCAGCCGTCGAGTTGGGTCAGTTGCGCCAATGCTTCTTTAATGTTCATGCTCTGCTCCGTTCGCGATTTTTCGGCGCGACAATGAGTGGTGTTCGCTGGTGCGTCGGCGGTCTGCGTGACGAAAGCAGGCATTGCATTCGGTGTACCAGGTGGGTCCGGCCGCGGTCCGCGCCGTTCCGCTGCGATGGGCGATCCGCTGGGAGGCGCGCTTCGTCCAGATTCTGGATTTATCCGCCCGTGGATTCTCGAAAGTCCAGGAACTGGACGTCCGGCCGCGCCTCGAACGGGAAAGAAGCGAGCGATTTCGAGCAGATCGGCGCACGGGGCATAGTCCCTATGCTCCTTGACTGACTACGAGCTATTCCCGTAAGGAATCGATATGGAGGTCCGAACGCTGCGCGTCTTCGTCGAGGTGGTGCGGCGAGGCGGCTTTTCGAGCGCAGCGGCCGTGCTCGAGTCCACCCAGTCGGCGGTGAGCAAGGCCGTCAAGGCGCTCGAGGACGACGTCGGCCAACCGCTCTTGGTTCGCACCGGGCGCAGCAATACGCTCACCGCGGCGGGTGAAATCGTCTATCGCCGCGCGGTTCGTCTGCTCGCCGAACGCGACGACATGCTCTCCGAGCTCGACAACCTTCGGGGGCTACGGCGCGGGGTATTGAAGCTCGGGCTCTCGCCCATCGGAAGCAGCACGCTCTTTGCTCCCCTCTTTGCGATTTACCGCCAGCGCTACCCGAACGTGGAGATTCGCCTCGTCGAGCACGGCAGTCACCGCCTTCGGGAGCTCCTGCGCAACGGTGAGATCGAGCTCGGCGCGGCGATGTTTCCACCATGCGAAGAGCTGGACCAGGAGGTCGTGCGACGGGAGCCGCTCATGGTCGTCGTGCCCCACACCCACACGCTGGCCACCCGCGCCTCACTCTCTCTCGCGGAGCTCGGTCACCTCCCGTTCATCCTCTTCGACAACAGCTTCACGTTGAATCGGATCATCGGCGACGCGTGCAAGCGGGCTGGGTTCGAGCCGAGGGTCATCGCACGGAGCGCGCAGGTCGATTTCATCGTGGAGCTCGTCGCTGCGGGGGTGGGCATCGGTTTCCTCCCCGAGTCGCTCGCTCGAAACGCGGGTCGGCGGGCGATCCGCGCGATCAAGCTCGACGACGCGGACACGGATTGGTTCGTCGCCGTCGCGTGGCGTCGCGACGCCTACGTTTCGCACGCCGCGCGCGCGTGGCTGGAGGTCGTGCGCGAGGTTCATCGGCCCGCTACTGGGGAATGAGCTCGAAGCCTCGCCGGCGCAGCGCCGATCGGCGGCTCTTCGCACGCCTGTCCCGCGCGCTCGCCTGGGTAGCGCGCCGGATTGCCCAGTAGTCAGCGTGCGAGAGCGCTCCCGCCCGGGGCCGAATCCGCCGGGCCGAAAGAACGTGGCCCTCCGCTTCAAATCTCGAGCGCGTCGATCGAAGCGAGCAGCCGCGGCCCCTGGTGCGGCGGTGAGCGATGAATGACGCCGCGCGCGCCAGGCGCGAAACCGTCGCCCTTGAGGAGCACGATGTCCGACTGCGCGGCGCGGTGGTGGTCGGCGGCGGTGGCCCGGCGCACCGCTTCTTCGACCGACGACGCGCGCGCACGCGCAGAGCGCCCTAGCCACTCCGTGCCCGCGCCGACGTAGGCCGTCACGAGGCGCACGATCACGCGGTCGACGTGAAAGCTCGGGCACATGGGCCGGTCGCCGCACACGATTCGCACGCCGACCTCGCGAGCCTCGAGCAGATCACCGAAGACACGCGTCCACGTGAGGAGATCGTCTCGCACTGCGCGCGCAGCGTCGGAGAGGTCGCCAGGGAATGCTGCGTCGAGATCGATCGCGTCGGGCGGACCTCGAAACGAAAGGACGAATGCCCGCTCGGCGAGGCGCACGAGATCGGTACGAAAGGAACGCCGAAGTCGAACGACGTCCACGGATTCGTCGTACACGGCGGCCAGCTCGGCCAGGCTCGCGCCACCTTCGCGGAGCGACATGTCGACCACACGTTCGCCGTCGTTCGCGTTCCCGTTCGCGTTCGCGTTCGCGTTGCATCGCGAGAGCGGCGCCGGGGTCGCCTCGAGCGGGGCAATCACAGGTTCCCCGTGGTGTACGGGAGGAGCGCGATGGTGCGTGCGCGCTTTACCGCGAGGGCGAGATCGCGCTGCTGCCGGGCCGAGAGCCCGGAGATGCGTCGCGGCACGAGCTTGCCGCGCTCGGTGATGAAGTGCTTGAGCTCAGTGACGTTCTTGTAGTCGAACCGATGCTCCTTCGGCAGGACGAGGCGGTTCACCGTTTTGCGACCCGTGCGCGATCGAGGACGCTCTTGGCCCTCCAGCTCACGAGGAACGCGGAACTCGCCGTACGGGTCGTTGTTCATGCCTCGAGTACTAGGCCTTGATGCAACACAGTGTCAAACACATCCGGAATGCCTTGACGGCTGCGCGTGTTTCGACGGTCTACGCACGACAGAGGCGCTCCGCGCGGAGCCCGCGGCAGCCGACGCGGGCGGGGCGGCCTTCTCGGGACCGCGCGCGTGTCGGACCCGATCGTGCGGCCACTTCAAGAGACCCACGAAGCGTGGCCAATACCCAGGCTCACGTTGGAACGCCAGCTCGGGTGGCCCCAGCGCGGGTAGCTTCGCGCGCTCAGGCGCGGGGTACCCGTACGGGCGCCGAGGAATACCGCAGACGCCTCGCGTCCTCGCCCGCGAAACCGCGCTACGCTCCGCCGATGTCGATCTTCACCCGTGTGCACGCGGAGGTAACGTTGACGCTCCAAGTCGCCGCCGTCGAAGCGAGCGTGGACCGGCCCTCCGCGGAGCCCGCGAGGATCGGACATGTCGGCGCCGCGGCCCTTCGGCATCCTTGGATTCGCTCCCGGATCCCGACCGAAGAGCGATCGAGCCTCCGTGACCTCCTTCTCGGGCACGCCGTCGCCGACGAAGGTCCCCTCGACATGAGCGCGCTCGTGCCCTTCGTGCAGGCGCAAGGCCGCGACACCGTGGAGCTTCGTGATTTGTTCGCCGCCGTCTGCCGCGCGATCCCCGCCTTCGCGGGCAAGGCTGGTAGCGTCGAGGTCCCGCCGCTCCTCGTGCCCTATCGCGCCGTGCTCGACCAGGCGCGCAGGGTCCGACCGCGCGACGCGATCGATGGGCGGACGCTCGTCGATGTCTTCACGGTCGACGACGCGGTCACGCGGGTAGACTTCGTGGTCGCGGCCTTGATGGGTGCCTTCACGCTGCCCATCTTGGACGCCGTCGTCGCCACCAGCTACACTCACGCCCACGGCGCGGCGGAGGTCGGGCGGTTTCCGTTCGCTGAGGCCGAAGCGAAGATCGCAGAGGCCACGAAGCAGGCGCGCCAGCGAGACTTTCCGCTGAGCTTTTTCATGCTTCGCGCCGCCGAACAGGACGCTGCACTTACGCCCGTGTGATCGCCTGCACGCTCCCCCCTCTCAGCCTGCAACGCACGAATGCTGTTCGAGCGGCATGGGATGACCACCAATCAGCGCGGCGCGCACAAGCGTTCGTCGCGGGTGACGCCTGCGTTGTACTCGTCGCGCCAGCCTCGAGGGAGCGTTCGACCCATCTACGAACGCGATGTCGACGAGCGGACATCGCGTGTGGCCTCGCGAAGCGGCGCATCTCGCAAGATAGAAGCGCGGTGGCCGGGCTGCGCGCTAGTGGTGAGCAAGTGAACCGATCGGAGCCCGCGCTCGATGGCTGCGACAGGGCGTGCACGTAGCCGCCGGGCGCTGGAAGGCTACCGGGGCTCGCGCTGTCGATGGGCAGCGCGCCACCGCGTCGAGGGCGAGCGCAGCGGAGGCGAGGGCCTCGAAGTCGTTCCCTCGGCCAAGCGCTCCAAAGCGCTCCGCGGCCGCTGCTCTGTAAACGTAAGCGACCTCTGTTGTCGAAAAGTCCTAGTAAGCCAACGTGCTTGGCGCCCGAAGGGTCAATACCAGTCGGCGCCGATCCCGCCGGTAAGCGCGACGACCGCAGAGCCGGAACCGAAAATCACGTGAGGATCGAGGCCGATCGTGAAGCCGGCACGACGCCCGGTCGCAGCGTTTCTTCCACCCAAGTGGAGAGCGACACGACCGGCGACACCAAAGAAGAGCTTGGAGGCGGTGCCCGTGCCAGCCTCCGTCTCCGAGGCGCTCGCGACAGCGAGCCCGGCGTAGTCGAGTGACGGACCGGCGGCGATCTCCAACAGATCGATGGGCGTCATCGCCGCCATGAGCGAGTTCTGGAAGAGCCCGAGCGCACCCGCGCTCGCGCCGGCGTCGCCTGCCGAGAACCCAGCGAACACAAGCGGTGACACCTGATAGTAGAAGCCCAGCAGGCGATTGGCTTGCACGCCAATCCGGAACGCGAAGCCGCCGCCACCGACGGTGCTCGGGCTCACGATCGCTCCTCCGTTGAAGTTGAAGCCGATCCGCAGACGAACGTCCTCGTGCCCTTTCGCCTCGTCCGCGCGCGGCGCCTCACCGCGTGCGGTCGACGACGGGGTGGTGTCCTCGGCCGCGGTCGCCGAGCGCTCGAGAGCAGCGGACACGAAGAGGCAGGTGAGGCTGGACGCAACGAAAAATGTCCGTGATTCAAAGGCCATCAGGGATGCATGCCGACACGTGGCCTCTTTGGCAACGAAACATTCCGTCGCCGGTAGCGCACCTCGCAAATTCAGGAACGCTTGGTCGATGATGCACCCAAGTTCCGGAGCACGGCTCAACGCGTCGAGATAGTTGGCGTCGGGAGCGACGGCCCGCGCGGGCGACGCATGGCGATGAGCTCGACCGACGAAACAATCCGCTTCGACCTTCGGGGTTGAGTCAGCGACTCAGCTCGTACGCTCCGGCTCGCAACAAGATTGTAGTCAGGCAAACCATCGTCCTCCTTTCGCATGCGTCGCTGGCTGCGCTACAGATCACGGCGAGCCCGAGACTTGACCCGGGTAGTGCGAACGCGCGTCAGCCGTCGTTGGCGTAGGCGCCATGCCGGGCTCTCGGAGAAAGGTCCATCGTATGTCGAGGCAGTCGGTGGCGCGGCGCGAGCCGGCCCGGGTGAACGTGGTCTCCTCCTTCTTTGTTTCCTTGGTGCTCGCGGCCTCCCTTGGAGTGGGCTGCACCGGGAGCCGAAGGCCCGACTCGGTGGTCGTGCTCCCGCTCGCTGCGTCCGGTGTGTGGGAGGCCGAGAGCACCCACCCGATCCGGTGGACGGTGCCTACCGACCTCGGCAAAATCGACTCGACGGTCACCCTCATCGTGAGCCACGACGGCGGCGAGAACTGGTGGGAGCTCGCGGAGGCGAACCTCGACGACAAGGTGTACCCGTGGTCGGTCCCGGCCGGCTACGACCGCGCGCGGCTCGGCGTGCTCTTCCACGTCACGGACTCGGGCGGGAACATCGAAGACCTGCGGCTCGCCGAGAGCGCCGACGTGGTGCTCGGGCCCTCGACGAAGAAGAGCTACACCTGGGAGCAGGTCGCGGTCGACGCGCCGTTCGGCCCGCGCGACGGCGCCGGGGGCATCGTGCACGGCGGCAAGATGTGGCTCATCGGCGGGTGGAACCCGGACAAATTCCCGCTCGCGTGCGCGAACGACGTGTGGAGCAGCGTCGACGGCGCGAAGTGGGTCCTCGAGAAGCCGAACACGTTCGTCGATCGGGAGAAGTTCGACGGCAAGGCCGACTGGGAGGGCCGCCACTTCGCGGGGTACCAGACGCTCGGCGGCAAGATGTGGATCATCGGCGGTGATCCGAACCAGGGGTACTACCAGACCGACGTGTGGTCCTC
>JAAFHV010000130.1 GCA_013297655.1 Myxococcales bacterium
CGCGCGGGCATGGGGGTGGGCACGGTTTTCGGGCGCGGGCGGGCCCCTCCCAAACTCGGCGCCGTTCCGCACGATGGTTGATCGGTAGTGGTGGTCGTTGAGATCGTTGGTATTCGCGACCGCGCGAGAACGGCGACCTCAAACAGCCGGCTCCTCCCACCCGCGCCCGAAAACCGCGCCCACCCCCATGCCCACCTGGATCGTCTTGCCGACCCGAAGGTCAGGCCGCAGAACCGAGATTGGCCTCGCGGTCGACCGCAACATGCTCGATTCCAATCTTTCGTAAAACGTCATGCCGCATCGGCGAGACATTCGCCCCGGAGCTCCTCCTGCTCTTCCACGCCCGCGTTGCTTAGGCAAATCACGGCAACCCACGCCCTCCCACGGTTCGGCCCGTCCGCTCTCGCCTCACCCTTCGACTACCCGCTCCGGCCCTCACCCTTCGACCACCCGCTCCGGCCCTCACCCTTCGACTACCCGCTCCGGCCCTCTCGCTTCGACTACCCGCTCCGGCCCTCTCGCTTCGACCACCCGCTCGTGCCGTCCGAAACGTTCCGCCAGCGTGCATCTCGAGATTGAACGTTTAAAAAATGAATATGGCAGTCGATAGCCATCACGTTCCGCGAGTCTGAGCCTAAAACGGCCCCAACATCTAGGCGTTCCAGAAGGAGCGAGGGGGCGTCGTTTTTCCGGCGGCGGTGGGAGGAGCCGGCTGTCTGAGGTCGCCGTTCTCGCGCGGTCGCGAATGCCAATAACCGTCCTGTCCGCGACGACTCACCTATCACCGTGCGGAACGGCGCCGAGTTTGGGAGGGGCCCGCCGCCGCCGGAAAAACGATGCCTCCCTCCTCCGCGACGACCCTCGTTTCGCCCGCGGCTCTCGTCTCCTTCTGCCGTCTCGACGCCAACACGTCGCACCCTAGGCACGCCAGGGGGGAGCGCGAGGGGGGAACGCCCTCGCTGAGTGACCCGCCTCGCAGAGTGGCACGCCAGGGGGGAGCGCGAGGGGGGTTACCGGCGTCCCGAGCCTATCGTCCGTCACGAAGGTCTCTCACGCCCTCGCAGAGTGACGCGCCTCGCAGAGACCCCCAATCGGTAACGAAGATCAGCCTCGCACAGTGACGAGCTTCAAGCCGTAGCGCGGGACAGCCTCGCAGAGTGAGAACCCTAAAAACTAGGCTCGTTCCTCGTCTCGGACATCTCTTGCGAGAAGCTGCGGTGGCCTAGATCGCCGGCCGCGAACTCGGCTCGCACACGACGGAGAAAGTAAACGATCTGGGGGCTCTTGAGGCGACCTTCGACCTCGAGGGCCTCGAAGCGGAACGACTTGCCACCATCACCCGACTTCGTCTCGACGACAGAGGCGTCTTCCCGTGATTCGGGCCCAGGACTGGAGGCTTGCGCGTCTTGCGATACACCACCGTCGCGGAGCGGCCTCTTCGGGACCGGGGGACGGGCGGGCTTCGGCGCGGCGGCGGCGGGACGTGGAGGCGGCGTGCGGGGCGGCTTTGCCTCCGACGTACCGAAGAGCGCCGCGACCGACGACGCCGCGACGACGACGACGAACCCTAGACGCGCAAGGCGACTGGAAAAACGAGGCTTCATGACTTTCCTCCCGGAGCCTTCGCCGGTGGGGTGGTCGCAGGAGCAGGCGGCGCGGGCGGAGCCGACGGCGCGCTCTTCGGGGCCATCGCGAGGCGCTTTTCGGCGTCGGCGCGCGAAGGGTGATTCTTGGGGGCCACGTCCAGGAAACGCTCGAACATCGGCCGACCCTGATCCGGCTTCTTCATGAAGTCGGTGAGCAAGACTCCCATGTTGAAGAGCGCGCTCCCGTTCTTCGGATCCTTGTCGAGCACCTTGTCGAGGAGGGTCTTGGCCTCGTCGAGCTTGTTGCCCGGTTTGCCCTCGGACTCCCCACGAAGCGCGGCAGCGAGGCCCACTTGCGCGTCGAGATCGTCGGGGGCGACTTGCAGCGCGGCGCGGTATTGCTCTTCCGCTTTGGCATACGCTCCGGCGCGAAGGAGCACTCCGCCCATGTTCAAACGCGCGGTCGTGTCGCGGGGGTCTTCCTGCGCGGCTTTTTGGAACGACGCGAAGGCGAGCGCGTCGTCGCCCTCGGCCAATTGAATGAGCCCCATCACACGATGTGCGACAGCGCTCTTTGGATTGGCATCGATCGCCTGACGAGCCAAGAGCTTGGCGCTCTCTCGCTCCTGTTTCGCGAGGTGGCAAAGGGCGAGCTCGGCGAGGGCAGAAGCGTCGCCCGATTTGCGAACGAGCACCTCGCGCGCCTCCTTGATCGCCTTCTCGTACTGCCCGGAGTCGCGGAGGGTGGAAGCGAGGAGGGAGCGCGCGTCGGTCGCGCCCGGGTTCTGCGCGACGAAGGCCTCGAGCCCCTCGGCCGCGTCTTTCGATAGCCCACGACGACGGCGAACCTCCGCGAGCGCGACGGCCACGTCTTCCTGGTCGGGCGCGAGCCCGTGCGCCGTCTTGAGGGAGCTCTCGGCGCCGCTGAGATCGGAGTCCATCGCGAGCACGAGGCCGAGATCGAAGTGCGCCTCCCACAAGTTCGGATCGATTTTGACCGCCTCGCGGAGGAGCGCGATGCCCTGCGCGCGGCCACGTGGCTCCTTCGCGAAGGTGATCCCCTGCACCATCTTCCCCACCGCGGCGGGGTTCGCGGGGGGCAATCTTACGCGCACGTCGGCGGCGGTGCCGGGGCCCTTTTTGCCACACGCCACCAGCGAGAGGGCCATGACCCCGACTGCCAAGTACGAGACGAGCTTCTTCACTTTCCCGCTCCTTTTGCCGGCGGCGTAGGGGCAGGCGCCGACGGTGCGGGCGAAGCTCCGGGCTTGGCGGGCGCGGCGGGCGGGCCGCGGCGGGGGGCGTCGATGAACGCGGGGAGCGGCGCGGGGGCTTTGGAGCGAACCTCGAACCCGGTCTCCGAGAAGGGCGGATACAGCTCCCCGTTCAAACGCCCGAGGGCCTCGCGCATTTTGGCAGTCCACTGGTTGTAGATGCCGAGCTCAATCGCCTTCTTCCAGCCGTTTTCGTACGCGTCCAAGCTGCGCTCTTCGATCGGGACGACGAACTCGTCGATTTGGCTCTGGTAGGCCTCTTTGTCCTTCTCGGAGAGGTTCGAGGGCGGCGGGGCGTCGCGGAGGGCCTTCGCGAAGGTCTCGTAGGTGCGACCGATTTGATAGAGCGCGGCGGTGCTCCACTCGGCGACCCCGAGCGACACGGTGTCGAGGAACACGGTCGAAGCGGCTTTGAGGAGCTCGGCCTTCTGCTTGAGGCGCAACGAGAGCTGCTTCACGTCGCCCGCGATTTGGATTTGATCGAACTTGCGGAGGATGCGCTCACCCTCCATGTAGCGGGCCTTGGCGGCGAAGAACTTGCCGTCCGCGGAGAGCTCGCGGCCACGCTGACGACCGAGGGAGACGGCCTCTTTGAGGGAGAGATCGGCGCCCTTTTCGTCGTCGGTCTTTTGCAGCGCCTGCGCGAGCAGCACGAGGCCCTGGACGCGGTGATCGAGGTTCTTCGTGCGCCCTACGTAGCGACGATAAAGATCGACGGCTTCTTTGTTGCGACCCGCGTTTTGGTGCGCGCGGCCCATCTCGAAGACGACCTCGTCGGCCTCGGGAGTATTGCCCCATACGGCGAGGTACTTGTTGCCCGCGGCGACGGCCTTGTCGTGCTCGCCGGTGGCGACGCGGAGCACCACGGCGTTGTATCCTGCATCTTTCGCGTGCTCGAACTTTTGGTAGTTCGGGTGATCACGATCCGCGTTCTGGGCGATCGCCTCGTGGAGCTCGGCCGCGTCGCCGAAGAGGCCCATCGCCTGCAGTGTGGAGGCCGCGATCCAAGCCCCTTGCGGCGCCTCGGGGCGAGTCGCGTACTCCCGGCTCGTGACGAGCTTGGCGGCCTCCTTGAGGGTGGTCACGTCGCCCGCTTTTTGGGCGGAGAGCTCGGCGTTCACGCACGCTTGGGCGGCGCGCGGATCTTTGGGAAACTCTTTTGCGGCGCGCAGATAGGATTGGGCGGCGCCAGCGTGGTCGTTCGCGGCCGACTTCTGCTCGCCCTGCTTGAACACCGATTGCACGATGAGCGTGTCGAGCCGCGCCTGCTGAGTGGCAGACGAGAACGAAGGAGTGGCCTTGAGTCGCCGCGCCCACGTCTCGATGTTCTCGTAGTTCTTGGACTTGTTGAACGAGTCCAAAATGAGCTCGCCGGCGCTCTGCGTGAACGGGCTGTTCGGGAACTTCTCCACGAGCGAGCCCAGGATCTTCACCGCCGGATCGTAAACGGCATAATCGTAATAGAGCCTACCCTGACGGAAGAGCAGCTCCGGGAGCGCCGGATCTTGCGGATAGAGCTGGGTATAGAGCTCGAGCGCCTCGGCGAACTTTTTGTCGGCTTCGGTCTCTTGGTAGGTGCCTTGCGGCTTGCCTTTGCGCGCCTCGAGCTCGGTCACGCGCACCCGCTCGAGGGCCGCGATCGCGTTGTAGAGCGCGTCGTGACGGAGCGTCTTTTGCGGCTCGACGGCGGCTTCCTCTTTGGGAATGCCACGCGCGGCGTTCATGTAGTGGGTCGCCGCTTCGGTGTTCCGCCCGAGCCGGTGAAAGTCGATTTCAGCGACGTGGAACTCGATTTGATAGGCGTTTCTCTCCTGCGCGAACTTGGAGAGGTAAACCTCGTAGAGGCCGGCGGCGCCTTCGAGCTCGGTCTTGCTCTTGTCCTTTTGGCCTTTGGCGTGGAGGGCGAGGGCGTGCTCGCGGAGCTGGGTCTCGATGAGCTTGTTCGTCTCCGCGACGTTCTGCGGGTCGCCTTGCGTCTTCGACCACGAGCTGCCGGTGGTGTAGCCGGCGATCGCGCGAGCGTAGGTGTTCTTGAGGCGGCTCCAATCCTCGAGCGTGGCGTAACCGTCGGCGATTTGCAGCACCCAGCGGCCGGCGTCCGGGCTCGTAGGCTCGAGCTTGAGCAAGAGCTCGTAGGCCTCGATGCCGCGCTCGTAGTGGGCTTGATCGTAAAACTGCGTCGCGAGGGCGCGGACCACTTTGCCGGCGAACCTGTCGCCGCCGATCTTGGTGAGGAACCCGTACACGTCGGACGCGGTGTTCTTTTCGTCCTCGGTGAAGACCTCGACGAGGTACTTCAGCGCTTCGGCCTGGAGCTCGTCGAGCTGCTTCTTTTTGCTCGCGCCCTGCACCTTGTCGCTGTCGGTGACCTCGAACACGCCGACAAAGCGCTTCGCGGCCTCTTCGGTGCGGCCGAGCCGCCAAAGGCACCACGCGCTCTTGAAGAGGGCGAGACCGTAAAGCTCGCTCTCTTTGTGCTTCAGCACTTCTTCGTATTCGGCGAGCGCACCCACGTAATCGGACTTTTGGCCGAAGAGGAGCTCGGCGCGCGACATATGGGCGTCGGCGACGAAGCGGGAATTGGGGTGGTCGCGGAGGATGCGATCGAACCGCTGCTGCGCCTCTTCCAGCTTTCCCTGCTCCGTCGCGAGGAAGCCGTCGACGTAGAGCGCGAGATCGTACTGCGAGAACCAGGGATAGTCCTTCAGCACCCGCGCGAAGAGGGCACGCGAAGGCGCGTAGTCCGGATCGGGGGCGGGGCCGCGCGACTCTTGCGGCTTCTTTTCCCACTCCCGGAAGCGATCGACCACCGCCTCGCGCTCGGCCTCCCACTTGAGCTCGCCGAGGCGCATGAGGGCCTCTGGCATCTCGCGGGCCTCGCGGGGAGTCTCCGCGATGAACGTGGTCAATAGGCCAATAGCCTCTTTGCGAAGATCACGAATGGCCACGAGGTCGCGATCGACGCGCGCGTCGAGCTGCACACGGAGCCGCGCGCGCACCTCGTCCGGCAAGCGCGGACCTCGCAGATCGGGCCTCTTTGCGCCCTCGGCGCGGTTCGCGCGACCCACCGGCCTGCGCGTGGGGCCCGCCGCGATGGAGCGCTCGTCGGCCGCCTTGACGCTGGTGGTCGGCGTGGACGTGGGAGTGGTGACGAGCGCGCCGGTAGGCGGCGGCGGCGGGGGCGGCTTTTTGTCGGTCGGTGCGGCGTGCGCAGAAGGGCCCACGAACGCGAGGCCGAGCACGAGTGCCAACGAGCCGATAGGAAGGAGGCGTTTCATCGGAGCCCCTCCCCTCCCACGTACTCGTCGGGCCAGTCGTCGCCCTCGAAGGGCCAATATTCTTCCGAGTCTTTCAAGTAGCGAGAAGCGTCGAGGGAATCGACCGCGTCGCGGGGCAAAAAGCCGTCCGCGATGGCCTCGATCTCGACCTCGAGGGCGCGCTTTTTCCCGAGCACCGACTCGATACGACCGAGACGGGCGCGACGAAGGAGCCGCGAGAGGCGCAAATCGAGGCGATTGAGGGCGTCCTTCGCGAGGGTTTGCTCCGCACCACGGAGCTCGGTGCGGGCGGTGTCGACCTCACGGGAGAGCTCCGTCGCGCGCTGCTCGTCGCGCTTCCAAAGGCCACCGAGGTCAGTCGGCGATTCGCCGGGATCGCTCGCCGCGGCGCGCTCTTTCACGACTACGAGCTTCGCCTGGAGGGAGGTGAGCTCCTTTTTCAAGTCCACTACCGCAGGATCGTTTTGCCCTTTGGCAGCGGCGAGATCGTCGAGATCGCGACGTACGCCGTCGAGCGAGGAGCGGGCCTCCAGATCGCGCTCGGCGAGATCGGGTTTGTCGAGCGTAGCGGGGCGAACGCCGCCGTTCGTGGCCAAGCTCGCTTGCATGTCGGCCAAGGTGCGTCGCGCGAGCCGCAAGCCGGATACCTCACGATCCAAAATAACGGCCTTCTTGGCGATCTGGGCGTACGCCGGATCGATGCGTACGAGGGCAGCAACGGTGCGCAGCGAATCGGGCGAGACCGCGAGCGACGTGGCCTCGACCGAGCCCGCGTCGCCCTTGTTTTGTGCGGCGGCGAGGAGCGCAGATACCCCACGATCGGATTTGCCGAGCGTGCGCGCGGCGTCGCGGACGGGCTCGTACTTGGCGATGAAGGCGCGGAGCTTTCGGTCGCTCTCGGGGAAGCGGCAGAGGGCCAAATCGATGTACGCGTCGAGCACGCCCGCTTCGTCCTCGTAGCGGTGGTGCTTGTCGAGCTTCTTCAGCTCGTCCAAGAGCTCGCGCGCGCCCTGATAGTCTTTCTTCTCGTAGCGCGTGGTCGCCGCTTCGTAGAGCGCCTCCGAGAGGCGATCCGAGTCGCGCGGCACGAGGTAATAATAATAGCGCGCGTCGTCGTGACGGAACTGATCGTGCGCGACGCGGCCGAGGGCGAGGCGCGCCAAATCGCGGACAGCGAAGAACTTCTCGTCCGCGAACACGGGCGTCGTGCGGTCTTGCCGCTTGGGGTCGGCCACTTTGCAAAAGAGGTTCTCTCCCTCTTTTGCGCGCCCACGCTCGACGTGAATCAGACCGGACAAATACGTGGCTTGCGACCAGAAGCGGGAGGTCTCTGGCACCTTGGCGTAAAACCCGAGCGCCGCTTCGGGGTCACCTGCGGCCTCCTTCGCGCGCCCACGAAGATAGGCCATTTCGGCTTTGGTCTCTTCCGGGGCGCTCTCCGGTACTTCTTTCAAATCGTCTTCTGCGTCTTGGAAGGCCTTCGTCTCGAGGCCAATCTCGACGATCTTCTTCACCGCGCGGCGGGCGTAGGGCCCGCGCGACTCCCAGGCGCCCTTCGTGGCGAGCACGCGCCGCAAATAACCACGTGCGTTCTGGTTGATCCCCGCGGTGGCGTACGCCTCGCCGAGGGCGAGCACCGCCGCGCGGCCCTCTTCCGTCTCCGCGGACTGCGCAAAATCGTTGCTCTCGACGATCTCGGTGAGCCGCGAAATGGCCTCGTCGGTGCGGCCCGTGCGGGCCATGATTTCGGCCTCCGCGACGCGCTCGCGAAACTCTTCTGCCGAGGGCGCGCGCTGCGTCCCGAGCCTCCGCGCCGTCATCGCCGCGTGGTACGCGCGCATGCCTTCGCCGCGGGTGAGATCTTTCGGCGCGAGCGTCGGCGCGCCCGGGGCACCCGCACGCGGGGTCGCCGTGCTTGCTGGGGTGGACGTGGCAGAAGTGGCGGAACTAGCAGGCGCGGGCGCAGGATCCGAAGCGGACCCTGGCGCTTGTGGCTCCGCCGAAGCGAGCCGCGCGAACGCGACCCCGAGGATCGCGACGAGAGCGATGCCGCGAGGTCGCCTCACGGGGCCTTCCCTGCCGGCGTGGCCTTCGCGCGGAGGCGCACCCGAAGATCGTATTTGCCCGATTTATCGCCCGGGAAATCGGCGCCCATGGTCGAGTCGTCCGAGATGCGAACGTCTACCTTGAGGAGCTGATCTTTCGGTACGTCGACGATGAAACGTGACCTCTGCACCGATCGGAACGACTCGTCTTTTCCGTCGGGGCGCTCGGCCTCGATCGTGACGGCGTGACGCCCGGGGGCGACGGCGTGGTCGTAAACCGCCTTCCCCTCTTCGGCGCGGTAACCGGCGGGGGCAGTGAACACCACGCCGTCGTCGAGCGACACCACGAGGCGCGAGACCTTCGTGTCGCTCCCCTCCGTCGCGAGGCCGATCGAGATGCGTGAAAGATACAAGTTTTGGCTCGCCGCCGCGACGCGGGCGCGGAGGGCCGCGATGTCCGAGAGGATGCGGTCGTAGTCGAGCGGAGCACCTGCCTCCACGTTGCCGGGCAGCTCGTTCGCGAGCGGCGTCAGCGGCGATGGGCGAACGCCACCTTCCCAAGTTTCGGGGTGAGAGACGGGCAAATCGGAGGCGTCCTCCGGGGTCGCGGCGTCGGTCGATGCGGTCGTGGGCGCTTCGGCGTCGACCTTGGACGCGCCGGGCTTGGCGGTGGCGCTCGCGGCGGGACGAGGTCGCGCCGCAGCGGGAGCGCCGCGTTTTGGCTGGGCGAACGCGAACGGGATCGCGAAGACGAACGCCCCGAGACCTGCCACGAAGAGGAGCCGTCTGGGAGTGAGCACGGGTGTCAGCTTACCGGCGCGACCGCGAGAGAACACCCGCAAAGTTGTCGTGCGCAGATGTAGTCAACGCGCCGCAAGCGCTACGAAAAGTGCACCGCGAGATAGCGCGCGCTCGGGCAGCGCTCCAAAGGCGCCGGCGAAGACTCATGCATGTTGCACACAGTGCCGCTCGGCTCGGTCACGCCGCGCGTGTCCCGAGCAGGCGACGCGACGCTCGCGCCTCCAGAGCGACGCGACGCTCATGAGCTCGGCTTTGGCAGGCCAATCAACGCACGAACGCACGCACGCACGCACGCACCGAGCGGGGGGCGCGGGCCTCGTGGCGGGTCACTTCACTTGAAACTTGTAGGTGCCGTAGCGCGTGAGGGTGCTGCCCGCGTCTTCCCAGCCGTATTTGTAGCGGCCCACGTGCCAGAGGCGCACCGTGGTGTCGGCGAAGAGGCCAAAGCCCGAGATACGCGCGCGCTCGAAGAACGCGTAGTCCTCGGTGAGGTACCAGGGCTCGCCCTCGGTCTCTTCGAGGAGGGTGGGCAAGAAGTAAGGCACGACCGGGCGCTTGAACCTGCGGTTGCACACCGGGAGCTGACACACCTCGCGGATGGCCTCGTAGACCTCGCGGCGCGTGTGCACGAAGCCCATCCCGGCGTAACGCACCGGCATGAGGCCTCCCGGTTTCCCGAAGACGATCTCCTCGGTGCCGGGGTGCACGAAACAGGCGAGCTCGCGGGCCCCCTTCTTCGAATAAATGCCGCATGTGAGCGGGCGCTCGTGGCCGCGGAGCTTGTCGACGTCGGCCGGATCGAACGCGATGTCGGAGTCGATCCAGAAGAGCTCCTCGAAGCCGTCCTCGAGGGCGTCGGTCGCCATTTGGCTGCGCTGGAGATCGATGCCCGCGCCAGAAGGCACTCGGCGAACGATGTAACCCTCGTCCTCGAGACGACCAAGGCTTCGCTCACACTCGATCTCGATGTGCCCGCTGTAGGGGACGAGCACGACACATGACGAACGATCCACGAGGTACTCCGAAAACCGAGCCTGGCGCTTCCCCATGCGCCGACGACCCTTGGAAGTCGAGGAGGGTAAGCCATAACTCGGGGAGAATCAGCGACGATGAAGTGGCTGCCTCGCCGCGCTCTCGCTTCGGCCCGACTCGAAGAGGCGGACCATACTCGGCTAACCGCCAAACGGCGCGAAAATACTCATCCCGAACGTGAACACGAGGTCGTTCACGAGGTGATCCTCGCCGATGAGCGTCTCCCGGAGCACGCGATCGCGGGCGTCCATGCGGAGCGCGAACCATTTTCCGAAGTACCACTTGGTGCCGAGGCCGAAGCTGCCGGTGACGCCCTGCGCCGTGGAGTCGTCGGTGATGCCGGCGCCGAGCGAGGCGTTGAAATCGAAGCGCGACGTGCCGCCGCCGAGCCAACGCAGCTTGCCGTACGCAAACGACCAGACGAGGTGACCAAAGTAGAGTCGGCCGGGGCGGTCGGTGCTCTCTTCGACTTGCACCTGCGGGTAGCGGCGCTCGTACGTGTCGGTCACCGCGGTGCGGAAGCGCGTGAACGCCACGCTCGCCTCGAGCCCGAGATCTTCCGAGAAGTGGAACGTGTAGGCGCCGCCGAGCGTCCAGCTCGAAGAATAGAGGTCGGCCGCGTAGAGCCCGCCCATGATGGAGAGCTCGTGACGAAACGCCTTCTGGAAGAGGCGATCTTGCACGCCGCGGTAATGGCGACCACCGACGAGATCTTGTTTGAGCTCCTCGTCGACGCACTGAGCGTTCGCGCGGCCGGACACCGCGACGAGGCCGAGCAGCACCGCGGCGCTGGTGACCGCACGAAGGAGCGTGGCGCGTGGGCGACGCGCGAGGCTTGCCCGAGGGGTCGTTCGCAAGGACATGGTTCGGGGAAGCGACAATGCGAACATGCTCGGGAGCGGCACGCGACCACCATGCCTTATCGGGGACCGACGGACGGGGTGGGACGCGATGAACCTGGCCCAGTCAACCTTGGGACAAGTCTCCGTGTCAACGACGTCGCTTCCGAGAGCGCTCGCTCCGATGTAGGCTCGACCCCATGGCCGTGCGCAAAGCGAAGGCTGCCGTGTGTGCACTTGCCTTCGGAGGCCTTGATCCGGGGGGTGGAGCCGGCATCCTCGCCGACGCGCGGGCGTTCTCGCGCGCGGGGGTGCTCGGGTGCGCCGTCGTCGCCACGTCGACCGTACAATCCACTTCGGGATTGCGATCGGCCCACCCGATCGACGTGAAGGAGGTCGAAGCGCAGGCGCGCGAGGTGCTCCGCGTGCAAGACGTGCGGGCCATGAAGACCGGCGCCCTCGGCTCGATCGCGAACGTAAAAGCGGTGGCGCGGATCGCAGGGAAGCACTCGCACCTGCCGCTCGTCGTCGACACGGTGATGCTCCCCACCCGCGGCAGCACGCGCCTGTTGGAGCCCGCCGCGACGAAGGCGCTCCGTGAAGAGCTGCTCCCTCGCGCGACCCTCGTGACGGTTAACGTGCCGGAGGCCGAGGCCCTCACCGGGCTCCGCGTCACGCGCCTGCGAGAGGCTGAAGCGGCGGCAAAAATCCTTTTGAAAACGGGAGCTTTTGCGATCCTGATCAAGGGTGGTCACCTCACCGGGAAGCGCGCGATCGACCTGCTCGTATGCGCCGACGGCGAGACCGAAGAGCTCAGCGCGGAGCGGCTCGATATCGGGCCCACCCACGGCACCGGGTGCACGCTCGCGTCGCTCGTCGCGGGCCGGCTCGCACGGGAAGAGGTCGTGGCGCGCACCTCGGGCGACCTCATCGACGTGCTCAAGTGGGCGAAGCGGGTGCACCATGCCTCGCTCGAAGAGGCGCGGTCCGTCGGTGGTGATCTTCGGGTGCTCTTCTTGGACGGCCGATGACCCTCGCGACCACGCTGTCGACCCTGATCGGCGTCGCCCCGAAGCCGCTCGTGCTCACGAGCGTGGAGGAGCTCGACGCCACCACCGCGTCGCTCGAGGCCACCGCCGCCTCGGGCGTGGAACGCGCGCTCCTCGTGGGATTTTCAGCGGATCGTATCGGGTACGCGTTCGCGGGCGGGTACCGCGCGGCGCTCTCGCGCCTCGTGCCGGGCATCGCGCGGCGATCGTGTCTCGCGGCGACGGAAGAGGGCGGCGCGCACCCGCGGGCGATCAAGACCACCCTCGCGAAGACCGATGCGGGCTTCGTGCTCGATGGAAAAAAGACATGGGTCACCCTCGGGACGGCGGCCGTGGAGCTGCTCGTGGTCGCGAGTGTCGCGAGCCCCCACGAGGCCGACGGGAAGAACCGGCTCGCGGTGGTGCGCCTGCCCGTCGCGCGCGCAGGGGTCACTCTCGTCGCCCGTGATCCGGCGCCGTTCGCGCCTGAAATTCCGCACTCGGAGGCGCTCTTCGAAGCGGTGAAGGTGGGCCCCGACGAGGTGCTCCCCGGCGATGGTTACGACGTGTATTTGAAGCCGTTCCGTACGATAGAAGATCTGCACGTGCTCGCGGGGCTCACGGGCTACCTGCTCTCGATCACGCGACGGTTCGGGCCAGAGGCGGGTCTCGTCGAAGGCCTCGCCGCGCTCGCGGTCACGCTGTGTGGCCTCGAGAGCCTCGACCTCGGCGCGCCGACCACCCACGTCGCGCTCGCGGGCGCCTTCGCGACGATGCGCACCCTCACCACGAGCCCCGCGTTCGAGGCCACGATGGCGAAGGCCGACCCTGACGAACGAGCGCGATTCGATCGTGATTTCCCGTTGTTTCGTGTCGCCGAGCGCGCTCGCGCGGCCCGCCTCGACGCGGCGTGGAAGAAGCTCGCGACGGGGTGACGTCTCGTTGAGAAGCGGGACGGACGCGGCATACGTCCACATCCCACAGTCGGCCCGCCCCGAGCCCGGCCCATACCCCGGAGCACGTGGACGTGCCTCTGATCTCTCCCTCACTGGGCCCAGATCGATTCATCGCCATCCCAGACCTCTCCTTCATCACCCGAGACATCTCCCGCGATCTCCCAGATCTATCCCTGGCCACACCCGGATTTATCCCTGGCCACACCCGGATTTATCCCTGGCCACACCAGGATCTATCCCCGGCCACACCAGGACCTATCCCCGGCCACACCAGGATCTATCCCTGGCCACACCAGGATCTATCCCTGGCCACACCAGGACTTATCCCTGGCCACACCAGGACTTATCCCTGGCCACACGGTGGCCCCTCCCTGGCCGCGACCCGACCCCTCCGGGCCACGACCGGGGCGCCCTTCGGATCGAAAGGATCGCGACCTGGGCGCGCGTGCTGCTCTCTCTTGCATGCTCGTGCGCGCCTCGATGCTCGGTTTCGCGATGTCCTTCGTGGGTTGCCTCGGCGGTGGGCCCGTGTTTTCCAGCACAGACGAGGCTCTCTTCGCGTCGCCGCCGGTGGTGATCGAGCGCCGAGGTCACTACGTGCTTCGCTGGACGCAGGGCTCGTATCCGTTCTTCTTCCAGCCCGATTTCGACGTGATCGAGGGGCGCCTCGTGGTCTCGGTGAGGGGCTCGTCGAGCTCCGGCATGCTCGCAGGACGCCCACGCGAGGTCGTGATCGACGAGCCGCGCGCAGCCGCCGCGGTTACGCGCGCTTCGATCGGTGCGAGCGGAGCAGGCGTGTACTTCTGGGAGCCCGAGCCCAGACCGCGAGGAAGGCTCGTGCCGCTCGTGATTCGTCACGAGCCGTAAATCGTCCTCGATTTCGTGTCGCGCGGGCCGATCGTGTCAGAGGAACGCGGACACGTCGCCGGCGCCTTCGCGCACGATCGTGAACGGCGTGGTCGTGAGATCGATGACCGTGGTGGGCGTGACACCGCCGGCGCCGCCGTCGATCACGAGGCCGAGCCCCTTGAACGCGTCGTCGATCTCGTTCGCGTCGACGTAGGGCTCTTCGCCCGCGCGTTGCGCCGTGGTGGAGATGACGGGGCGCCCGAGCTCCTTCGTGATCGCGCGGATGATCGCGTTGTCTGGCACGCGGATGCCGACCGTCTTCTTCTTCATCTGCACGAGCTTGGGCACCTCGCGGGTGGCCTCCAAGATGAAGCAGTACGGGCCCGGCAAGTGATGGCGAAGGAGCCGATACTGGTGATTCTCGACGACGGCGTAGCGCGCGATGTCCGAGAGATCGGAGCAGATGAACGCGAGGTTCTGCGTCGGCGCCATGCCCTTGATCGCGTAGAGGCGATCGATCGCCTTCTTGTTCAAGATGTCGCAGCCGAGGCCGTACACCGTGTCCGTCGGGTAGGCGATGACCTCGCCCGCCTCGATGGCTTCGACGGCGCGACGAATCTTTCTGGGCTCCGGATGCTCCGGGTAAATCTCGAGAAGCATGGCGGCGGGGGCGAGATACCCCACCGAGGAACGCTCCTGCAACGCTTAACGTGCGCGCGCGGCGCGATTCGATACCCGAGTGGATCTCGTGGCTTGGCCCTCGCGAGCGAGCTCGACGACACCCAAGCGCGGTGAACGCGCCCGGAAGTTTGGCCCTCGGGACCCGGCCTCGCTACGTTCGGACCGTGGCGGAAGGCTCAGGCAAACCTCGGCTCGGCGAGCTCCTCGTAGGGGCGGGCCTCCTCGCGAAGACCGATCTCGAAGAGGTGCTTCGTACGAAGGACCCCGGGCAGAAGATCGGACGCGCGCTCGTGGCGCGTGGGCTCGTGACCGAGCAGCAGCTCACGCAGGCCTTGAGCCAGCTCTTGAGCGTGCCTTGGGTTTCGCTCTACCACATCGATTTTTCGCGGGCGCTGTTGGCGCGGGTGCCGCGCGAGGTGGCGGAGCGCTTCTGCCTCGTGCCCATCTTCGTGCGCAACGTGAAGGGCCAGGGAGAGACGCTCTACGTCGCGACCGACGATCCTACGAACGATCAAGCGCTCGGGGAGGTCGCGCGCATTTGCGGACTGCCCACGAGGCCGATGATCGCGTCGACCTCGGATATCCAGGCGATCTTGCAGGTGCATTATGCATCTCCGGACTCCCCTCCTCCGCCGCCGCCCGTCGCTGCGCACGATATCCCGGCGGTGACACGCCCAGAGGGCCGGCGTCGCCCGGGAGCACCTCCGAAAGCGATCAAGGCCCCCGCTACCGAGCGCACCCCCGATACGGCGGCGCCGACACGAAGGCCGACGACGAGCCGCAAAAAGTCGCCCGCGATGTCGCTCACCCTCTTGGACGGCACCAAGATTTTCTTGCCGTCGGTGACCAAAGAGGAAGACGACGGCATCACCGCGCGCGACCTCGTCAGCGCCCTAAGGGCGAGGGCCCACGGCGCAGACGCCTCCGAGATCCTGGGCGCCGATCCGAAATGGGAAGGCTTCGTGTCGGCGATCGTGACCATCTTGCTGCGCAAAGGCTTGATGAGCGACAAAGAGCTCGTGGAAGAGCTCTCCAAGGTTTAGTCGGTTCCGACCCGACGTTCGCAGACGCGGGCAGCTTCGGTCATGACCCGATCGCGCGCTTCGCTCCAGTCCGAGCCCGTCATGACGAACGACGCGCGATAGGCATTCGCGGCGGCACGGAACAGCAGGAGCGCGCGCCGAGAATGGCCGGTCTCTTCGCTTCGATTCGCGACCTGCGCGTAGAGGGACGCGAGCGTCTCGAACGGATCGTAGCCGGTAGCAAGCCATTCCCCGATTGACCGTCGGCACGACGCGACCGCTCGCGTCGTTCGGCGCCGTCGCATCCACGCGCGTGCGAGATACATGGAAAGTGTGGCCGCCTTCTCCATTTGCCGCGTGCGTACTGCGATAGCGTGCGCGGCGTCGAAGAGCTCGACGGCGTGGGCGGGATCCTCGAAGAGCGCATCGACTCCCGCCGTTGCGAGGCGATCGAGATCGTCGTCTGAGGCTTCGGACATTCCATACGATAGCCGCCCGATGACCAACGGCAACGCGAGCAGGCAGGGTATTCACCACTCGCGTTGGCCGTCGTTTCGCTACTTCTCGCCCCTCTCCGCGTTCGCTCGAATCGCGGCGACCAAGTAGCTCGTCAATCCTGGGGCGACCTTGTCGATGTTCTCGGCGAAGCGCGGGTCGTTCTCGTAGAGGTCGGCGAGGCCGCGGTGCGTGGTCGCATTGCAAGGGTAAAACCAGCGATCGATCGATTGCCGATGACGGTCGGCGGCGGCCGTCGCTGCGCCAGAGGTGGGCGGCTCGCCCGCGCTCATCGCAGCGGCGACGGCGCCGTAAATGGCGCCTTGCTCTTCCTTGAAGCGCGCCCAGTCTTCCTCGGTATACGACTTGGTCCTTCGCGCCGACTCGGCGTAGGCCTCCGTGTTTCCCCACCGCGCCTTCGCTTCGGTTTCGTGTTTCGCGGGGTCGAATCCATCGAACAAATCTCTGCGGTCCATGGGGTCTCCTTGGCTGTCCTCGCTACGCACGAGCGCGAGAGCAGCATCGACGGCGCGAAGCTTCGCGGCCGTCTCGGTGAGGCGAGACGCGAGGATCTCTCGTACGTCCAAGAGCGCCTTTTCCCGGTCGAACCCGGGTGCGTCGAGGGCGCGGCGGATCTCTTCGAGCGGGAGACCGAGGTCACGAAGGAGGACGATTTGCTGCAATCGCAGGAGATCGTCGTCCCCGTAAAGCCGGTATCCCGCCCGCGAGCGCCCGCTCGGCACGAGGAGCCCTATCTCGTGATAGTGATGAAGAGCACGAACCGAGACCTTCGCGATCTCGGCCACGTCCTTCACGAGGTAGGTGCGTTTCCTTTCCACGAAGACCACCTTGCGCCCTCACGTCGCGTGAGGGTCAAGGGCACGATCGCACGTTTCTTCGAGATCTCAGGCCGCGGCTTTGGCGCGCGCCAGGACACGACGCTCCACCACGATCAGCATCGGGGGAAGCGCGAGGCCGAGCACGATCGACGCGACGGCGACGCGCCCCATGCCCTCGAGCGACTTGTCTGCACGCTCCGTCAAGAGGAACGACGAGCCTATCGCTCCCACCGCCGCAGCGAAGTGCTGCACCGACGATTGCACGCTCATGAACGCAGCCCGCTCGCGCGGCTCCGGCACCTTCGACGTGAGCGTGTTGTAGGACAAATTACGGATCCCCATCGCGAACATGAAGCCCACGAACACCGCCGGCACCGGCACCAGCGGAGGCGCCTTCGCGAAGCCCGCGAAGATGACGAGCGAGAGCACGAGCGTGCCGACCGTTCCCACCTTCGCCGCGCCGACCCGATCGATGAGCGGGCCCACCGCGCGCGCCGTCGCGAAGCTGACCGCGCCGCCGAGCATGTAAAGCACACCGATGCGGTTCTCGGGGAACGAGAGGTTCTTCATCGTGTACGCGGAGATGTTCGGGATGAGCACGAAGCTCGCCCCCATCGCGACGAAGGTCATGCCGTAGGAGAGCAAAATGTCGCGCCGGAGGAGGCCGCCGAGCTCGGCGAGCATCGACCGCGCGGTTCTGGTCTTCGCGTTCGCGTTCGCAGGCACGAGGTGCGCGTTCATCGTGGGGAGCTTCGCGAACACGGCGAACGCGACGAGCACGCCGAGCACGGCGGTGAGCAAGAACGGGGCGCGCCACGAGATGTGCCTCGTGAGCTCGAGCCCGAACGGCACCCCGAGCACCGAAGCGGCGGCGAAGGCCCCCATGACCTTGCCCATCGCCTTGCCACGGCGCGCAGGAGGAATGACGTCCGCGATGATCGAGAGGGCGACCGAGGTGGCGGGCCCACCGAAGGCGCCGGCGAGCACCCGCGCGGCGAGCAAGGTCCACAAGTCGACCGCGAACGCACCGGACAGAGTGCCAATCACGAGCCCGCCCATGGCGATGAGCAGCACGCGCTTTCGCTCGAATTTATCGAGAAAGAAAGCCCCCGCGAGCCCGGAAATCGAAGCCGCGGCGGTGTAGCTACCGGTGACCCACCCCGAGTGCGACTGCGAATATCCGAGCGCCCCGGACATGAACGGGCCGAGCGGGCCGACCATGATGAAATCGAGGATGTTGACGAACTGGACCGCGCCGACGAGGAGCACCACGGAGGCCTCGAGGGCTTCGTCGCTCGCGAGAGGCTTCCCGGGCTCGGGTGGCTTCTCAACGGACGCGTCGTTCGTCATCGGGCGCCAGGATAGCGCCGCTCGGCGCCGACGGGGAATCGATGGGGGGAGAACAGCCCGTTCTCGGGCAGTCGCGGTGGGTCCGATCCGTCGTGTACTGTGGGAGCGAGAAGAGCCTGGCTGCCGGCGCGACGCTTCACGTTCCCGCGCGCCACCGCGCCCCCTCACCCCGCGCGTTTCCCTGAGCACCGAACAGTTCGATGACCGAGGATTTTCGCTGAGTTGCGAGCCGTGCGAGGCGCGACGACGAGTCCTACTGCTGCTAGCCGAGGAGGAGTAACGAAGCACGGCGAAGCAAATCGGCGAAAAGCCGACCTAGTCGAACTGTTCGGTGCTCTAGGAGAGCGATGGTCACGAACGAACGCCACGATGACGGATCGCAATGCGCAGAGCGCACGAGCGTTACGGCGCGGCGCTCGTGGCTCGTCCTCGTCCGCGTCGCCTCCGCGAGCAGCGTCGCCGTCGCGTTCGCGTGCTCCAGTAGTCCGAGCGCCCCTCCCTCGTCCGACGCAGCGACCCCTCTCGACGCGGGCGAAGGCGGCGCCGAACCGCGCGTCGTCATCGCCGGCCTCGGTGAAGATCGGCTCGACCCCGGCTGGCGTTGGCTGCGTGAGGCGCCCGGCTCGTGGCGCTTCGCAGGAGGCACCCTCTCGCTGCGGGTGCTCCCGGGAAACCTCTGGTGTGGCGCGAACGACGTTCAGAACGTCCTCGTCCACCCGCTCCCGCCACCGTCGGAGGGGGACATCGAGATCTTCGCCACCCTCGAGAGCGCGCCCACGCAGCTCTACGAACAGGTCAACGTGGCTTACTACTACGACGACGACCACATGGTGAAGATCGCGCGCGAGCTCGTCGACGGCTCGCTGTGTGTCGTGATGGGTCGCGAGGCTGGTGGCTGCGAAACGGTCGCCCGTCCGCCCATCGCGGGATCTTCGTACCGCGTTCGCCTCGTCGTTCGCGGGCCGGTGGTGCAAGGGGCCTATCGCCGCGACGGCGAACAAGAGTGGACCACGTTGGGCGAGACCACCCTCGCCGCCCCACCGGGCGGCGTGCCGCACGTGTCGATCCACGCCTACAACGGCGTCGCGACGGAAGAGCGCTGGGCCACCGTACGCGAGGTTCGTGTCGTCGAGATCGGCCGGTGATCGGGTGAGCCACTGCGCGAGCCGAGGGGCCGTTCCAGCGATTACCCGATTGCCAATCTCACGACGTCACGAAGCTACGCGACGCGCGTAGATTCGCGCGAGATCGAAGAGGCTCTTGGCCATTCCACCGAGCCGCACCTTCGACTCGGGGACGTCGCGCCACACCTCGAGCGGCACCTCACGGCACTTCGCGCGCGAGATCGCGGGCCCGCCTTGTTTCCCGAGGAGCCGCGCGAAGAGCTCCACGTCGAATGCCCAGTTCGAGTCGAATGGCGTCGCGACCGCGTTCTGGAGCGGCGACCCGCTTCGGATCCATTTGGCGCCGCACTGCGTGTCGTAAATGGCCTCCCCGAGCGCGACCGAAGCCGCCGTCGCGAAGATGCGGCCGAGCACGTGACGGCTGCCGACGCGCTGGATCTCCGAGCCGAAGACCCCCACCCGCGCCCCGAAGACGAGATCGAGGCCATCGTCGTGGAGGCGATCGAGGAGGCGGAGGAGCTCGCCCGCGGGCGTCGCGAAGTCGGCGTCGGCATAGCCTACGATGTCGGCGCCGAGCGAGAGCGCGAGCACGATTCCCTGCCGCACCGCCTCGGCTTTTCCACGATTTTCCGGGAGGACATGCACCGTGACGCGCGCCGGATGGCGGTCGCGGTATCCCTCCAGCATTCGTCGCGTACCGTCGCGCGAGCCGTCGTCCACGAGCACGAGGGAGAGGCTCGGACGCGCGAGGAGCGTATCCAATGAACCGAGGTCGAGGCGCGCCTCTTCTTCGTAACAGGGAATGACCAAAAGCTCCCCCATCACACCTTCTCCGCGAATGCCCAAAAGGAGAGCCCGGGGAGCGCGATGCCGCGCCGAGAAGCCGCACGAGAGATCGCGCCGTCGACCGCGAGCGCCCCGTCGACGAGGGAGGTCACCCACCGCGGCGCGTTCCATCGCGCGGCTTCTTCGGCCTTCACCTCGCCGCGCTTGCCGAGCCTCTCGAGCGCGCACGTGATTCCGCGCGGAGCGAGGAGCGAGTGGAACAGCCCTCCTTTTTCGAGGATCCGAAGCCCCATCGCCTCGAGCACGTTCGTCGCGGACGCGGGCGAATAGCGCCGAAAATGCTTCAGCGCGCGATCGTGCTCCGAGTACATCGACTGCCACGCCGGCACGCTGAACAGCAATCGCGCACCGGGCGCCATGCGCTCTTCCACGAGGGCGCGCAAGAACGCGCGGTCGTGCTCCACGTGCTCGAGGACGTCGAGCATCACGAGGAGGTCGAATCGATCCGGGGGCAGCTCGCGGAGGTACCGAATGCCCGCGATCTCCTGCGTCGCGACAGGGTAGTTCGAGTCCACGCACGTGACCGCGGCGCCGGGATGGCGCGTCGCGAGGCGGCGCGCGAACCAGCCGTCACCGGCGCCCACGTCGAGCACCTTGATCGGCCGGCTCAGCGCCCCGTGCCGCGCGAGGGCATCGGAGAAGAACGCGTAGCGCGCCTTTTCCCACGGATGGCGCGCGTCGTCGGGGAGCGAGGCATCGAGCAGGTCCATGCCGCGAAGCTAGTGCCGTTCGGCAGAAATTAGGCCGAATTTCGGTCGCGCCGCGTGACCGGTGAGCTCCTACGAGGCGCGCGTTCCGCCTTTCGCTCGCGGACCGTTTTGTTAAGGTCGACGTCGATGACGTGGCCCCCCAAGTTCCAGCGAGTAGGCCGCCTCCTCGTGATGCCCCTCCTCGGCGCAGCGATCCTCGGAGCCGTGTCGCTCACGAACGAGGCTTGTCTCACAAGGGCGTGCGACTACAGCGACGGCGAGTGGGGTAACAAGCCAGGAGAGGGCTCGCTCATCGACGCCAACACCTGGCAGTCGACCTCGCTCGACGGCGAGTGGGTGCCCTTCCCGCACAGTGTTCGCCTCGCCCTCTTCCCGCCGTTGGGCCGCGCGCCGACCGAAATCGTGGTCTGGATCAGCGCCGAAAAGAAACAAGCGGCCGGTACGAACTTCACGCTCGCCGGCGGCGACGTCGCCAAGATCTCGGACGTGTCCGACCGAGCCTTCGCGGTCACGAACGGCACGTGCGCCGACTTCTACGTGCGCGTCGTGGCGCGCGCCGCGCCGGCTCCGCCGCCCCCTCCCCCGGTCGACGCGGGCTCAGACGCCGACGTCGATACTAGCGACGCTGGCGCCGACTGACGGACGCACCCACGGAGGGCGCGTGCACGGTAATGTGTCTCCGACGACGGCTATGTCGCGCCAAGCATGTGGGCGGTCGCGAAACGCCACGACCGCAACGCCGTGGTGCTCGCGGTTAGATCTTCGTCGCGGCGATAACCACGTGCGGATACGGGAGCACGTCGGGGACGCGCACCATTCGGACGCGGAACCCGAGCGACGAGAGCATCTCGCCCCACTCGGCGTGGTGCCGGTAGGCGAGCGGCTCGTCCCAACCCACCATGACGCGATCGAGGAGCTCGGTGAACTTGAGACCGAACTTGGGCGCGGTGGTGATGTCCTTCACGATGAGCATGCCGCGCGGGGCGAGGCGATCGCGAAGGTCGGCGAGGAGGGCGAGCTGATCGTCCTTCGGGATGTGGTGCATGACGTCGAGCACGTAGGCGGCGTCGAACGGCTCTTTGAAGTCGAGGGTGCGCGCGTCGCCCTGGTGGAACTTGGACGGGAGCCCGAGCCCCTTGGCGACCTTACGCGCCGTCTCGATGCGACGGCCGTCCGGATCGACACCGGTGATGACGCGACCGGGGTGCGTTTGCCCGAAATAAGCCGAAAACAGGCCGAATCCGCAGCCGATATCGAGGATCCGTCCGCTCTCGGGGAGGAGCAGGTCCATGACGCTGAGGAGCTTGGGGCGCATGATCGCGAAGCGAATGTTCGCGTAGATGCGCTCGACCGGGGGGAGCAGGCGCGCGATGTTCGCGACCGCCTCGCGCCCGTACACCTCGGCCGGCGCGTAAATCGGCGTGGGCGGGGGCGGCTGCGAGGCGATCGAAATCGCGCGCATGATCCGCGCCGCGCGCGAGGGGGGCGGCAAATCGCTGGGCGTAGAGGAGGGGTCGGACGCCATAGGGGAAGCTTTCGGTGCGGCCATCGGTCGAGGTCTCACGGGACGGGTTACCAGAAGCCGCGCGACGCGCAACGAAAGAAGCTGCACGCCTCATCCGTTCAGGGCACCGGAGTTCCGGGGTCCGATTTGTCGCGGACCAGAATCGAGGGGAAAAGACCGTCTGGGCAATACTCGAGGATGACCAGCTCGTGATTGAACGCGACGATTCGTCGGTAACCGAGCGGGTAGAAATATTCGGCAGAGTCCGGCCCCTCGTGGACCCAATCGAGCGCGATCACCCACCGCGGCGGGTTGGTCTCGAAGATGCGGCGGTCCTCGGCGAGCCATTCGTCGATTCGGTAGGACCACTCCGGCACCACCAAGAACGTGGTCCAAAAGAAGCGACCGTGCGCCTGCATCCCGGTCATCTCGTAGATTTGCGGCTCGAACCCCCGCACCGCGAGCCGGTCGTCGGGCCATTTGTGCTCCTTCAGCCACTGACTGGCGGCCTCGCTCTCGCGCGTCGACCACGGCCCGTTCGTATACGCACCAAGATAGCTCTCTCGCGGGATCGTTCCCTTGAGATACGAGACGGTGGCCCAGGTCGAACGAATCCATCGGTCGTAAATCGGCGCGTTTGCATAAAATGCGTAAACCAGGATGCCGGCGGCGAGCACGCTCCCGCGCCATTCGGGCCACTCCTTCGACTTCGCCCAGTCGCGGAGGTCGCGATGCACGACGACCGCACCGACCGTGACCGGCGCGACCATGCCGCCCCAGTGGTACTCGGGGAATTTCATCTGCGCCCAGACAGCGGCGACCGAACACACGACGAGCGCGAACGGCAACAAGCGCCTCACGAGCTCGGGCCGATTCCGAAGCTTCCACTCCCGCGCCGCGGTCGCTGCGAGCGGGAGCCACAAGAGCGTGCCGAGCGGGTCGAACCCGTGGAGCGCGGCGCGCGTGCGCCGAATGGCGTCGCGGTAGGAGTGGACCCATTTGCCGTGAACCACGTAGTGCCGATTGTTGACGACGAGCACGTCGTACATCGCGCTGCCGCCACCCTTCGCCACGATGTGACCAAAGACGATGAGCGGGAAAATGGACGCGCCGATGCCATAAGCGGCGACGAGGACGGCGCTCTTCCCCGCGCGGCTCGCCCGCGATCCGGAGGATTCGGCGAAGACTCGGGCGACGAACGCGCCGACCGCGAGCACGCACACGAGGCCCGAAGGCGGCTTCGCGAGCACGGCGAGCCCACCCAGCACACCCGCGCCGAGCGCGTTTCGAAGGCGAGGCTCGGTCTGGAGACCGACGAGCAGGCTCGCGGTCGCGAAGAGGGTGCACCAGACCTCGCATTGTGCCGTGTTCCAAAAGTCGAAACAGCCGAAGTAGGCAATGCTCGCGGTGAGGAGCGCGACGCCAATCGTGCCTTCGCGCATGCGCTCGCCCTTGGGAGTCCCCAGTCGCGCGCACACGAGGCCGAGGCACAGGAGCGCGATCGCGTCGAGCACGCGCGGGCCCCACATGTGGTCGCCGAAGAGCCACGCCGCGACCCCGTTGAGCACGTAAATGAAGGGCGTTTTTACGTCGAACGAGTCGCGGTAGGGCAGCTTGCCGCGAAGGAACCACTCGCGGCCGATGTAGAAGTAGAGCCCCTGGTCGCGACCGAAGGGATGGGGGAGCGTCTCGGCCGCCATGAGGACCGCGAAGGTCCCCAAGGTGAGATCGACCCACGGTGCTTTTTTCCACTCCATCGACGCACCATCTCAAAGTTTGGACGAACGCGCGCGCGTTTCGTAGTGGGGTTCTCGCGTCCCACGCGCCGCGAGCGACGACCCCTGTCGCACCGGCCTGGAGCTCACCGCGAAGCGAGGGAAAACGCGTACAAAAGGCCCTTCGAGATCTCCTTCGCCTTGCGCTCGCAGATATGGCCCGCGCCTTCACCGTCGATCCCCTGGCCCTTGCTCGCGCAGCCCGGAGTGGAGCGGTTCGCCTGGCAGATGCGCCATACACCGTTTTCTTCGCAGCGCTTTCCGCCGTCCATGCTCTCCAAATCTTGAAGGTCGAAGATGACGTCGTCTTTGAACGTCGCGAGCTGGAAGGCGCGGAACTTCTGCTTGGGCGGGTTCTCCGCGAGTGTGTAAACGAGCGGCGGCGTCACGTGGAGGAACTTGGCCCCCGCCGCCTTCACCTCCGCGACGAGCTTTTGATACTCGGCCTGAACCTTGGGCAAGTCTTGGTCGCGCACGTCGGCATAGCCGAAGCTGAACGCGACGATTTTGGCGTTCTTCGTGGCCTTGAAGACACGACGAACCACGTCCATTTTCTTGAATGGCTCGCCGTTGGGCACGTTGCCGACATCCGTAAAAATGCCGCCGTTCGGGCCGTTCACGAGCGTCTTCGTGTCGTTGCCCACGTACTCGAACTTGAAGCCGTTCGCCTCGCAGCCATCCTCCAAGTCTTGGCCGACCGACTGGTGGAGATAAAGAATCGGCTTCTCGCGCACGCGGTCCTTGTCGACCGGGGCGAGGTTGTTCCAAAGCGCGACCGACGAAGCTCCGACGACGACACCCCCGATCGGCGCGGGGTGGGCGCCCTCCGGACGTGTGGCGGGGACGACCCCCGGCTTCGGCGGGAGCGTCACCTTGGCGGGCTTTTCGGTGGGCACCGGCGCGGTGGTCGAAGGCTCCGTTTCACTCGTGGCGGACGGGGGAGAGCGGCGGCAAGCCCCGAGAACGAGCGGAGTCACGAGCAGAAGCGCCAAGGGAAATCGCATGTGCACCTTATGCCAAGCGACCGCATCCTTGGCGAGCCCTCCCGCCATGCACCTTTCGGCCGCGCAAACCAGCGCAACCGGTCCGAGCGAGGGCGATGCGGCAATCGGCGGAGAATGCTTGGGTTTCGAGACCGCTTTCGCCGATGATAGGAGCACGGTGAGTCGAGCTTCCCTCACAGAGGGTACCGTCGTGTGCGACGGTTATCGGGTCGAACGCTTGGTTCGCCAGGATTCCGGCTGCGAGACGTACAACGTCACCGGCAAGGGTGGCCAGCTCGGCCTCGCGCACGTGCTCTTCCTCCGCGTCCGCGATCGCTCGCTCATGCGATGGAAACACGAGATCACGGCGGTGAACCGCGTGAGCCACGCCGCCGTCCCACGCACGATCGCGGGAGGCGCCACGGACGCAGGTCGCGCCCTCATCGTCACCGAGCGCGTCGCTGGCGAGTCGCTCGACGAGCTCCGCCGCGCGTGGGACGGTCACCTCCCCGGCGTCACCGCGATCCCCTACGTGTGCGAGGTCCTCGAGGCGCTCGAAGCCGCCCACGCCCGCGGCGTGGTTCACGGCGCGCTCCGCCCGCGAAGCGTCTACGTCGATCCCGAGCGCATCGGGACGCACATCTCGATCGCCGACTTCGGCTACTCGCGCCTCTTCGAAGAGAGCCACCGCCGCGGCCGATCCGTGTCCGACACCGCCGTCGCGAGCAACACCTTCCTCGCCCCGGAGCAACGGGACGGCGGATACGTGGCCGATGCACGCACCGACATTTTCTCGGCGGCGTGCCTCGTCCTCTACTTGCTCGGGCAAGACATGATCGGCCTCATGGCGACGGAGAGCCCGTCCGCTGGAAATGCGCGCCAAAAGCTGATCCACTATTGCGTGAAGAGCGCGGCGCTCCCCGCCAGCATCGGGGACGCTCTGGTTCGCGCGCTCCATCCCTCGCGCCCCGAGCGGCAAGCGGCCGCGCGCGTGCTCCTCGAAGAGCTGCGCACGG
>JAAFHV010000131.1 GCA_013297655.1 Myxococcales bacterium
GGTCTCCTTCGATACCCCACCAGCGAATGTCGCGGCGGCTGAGCCGGCCGTGACCTCGGGGTCGCCCTTGAGCTCCACTCCGTCGCTCGCGCGAAGCCCAGCTCCTGCCACGAAGCCTCTTTCGCATAAGGCTTCCATTCTGGCACCTAGCGCCGCCGAGCCAAACCCGACTGCGGTCGACGGGCTCGGCGCGGAGGTCGCGCTCCTCGGGGCCGCGAAGCGGGCGCTCTCTGGAGGCGACGTCGCTTCGGCCGACTCCGCGCTCGCTTCGTACACACGCAGCTTTCCGGCCGGTGCATTGAGGGAAGAGGCCGAGGCGCTGCGCATCGAGCGCGCGATTCGCTTCGGAGATCGCACGCGTGGGGCAGCGGCGCTCGAGGCCTTCGAGCGTGCGCACCCGCGAAGCCCCGTCGCGGCGCGCTTGAGGCATATGTTGGAGGGAGCGGAGTCCCCTTAGGTGGTGGGTGTCCTCGGCGCGATACCGCGGAGGATATCGAGTCGGTGGGCGGGCGCGTCGGACGCGAGGAAGTCGGGAATGGTGCGGCTCGTTCGTCGGGGCCGGGTGAGAAAATCGACGGGCCACTCGGTGACTCGGCGCTCTTTCACGTGGACGTATCGCCCTGGAGAGGGCTCGTCGAGGTGCTCCTCCTGGAGGACGAGGGCGAGCGGCGCTTCGGCGCCACGGGTTCGGCGTGAGAACGCGAGCGCCTCGGCGTGCGACGCGAAGGCATGAAAGTAATCGCTGCCCTCGGCTTCGTCCGGCGCGCCGCTCTCGGGGTGGCACCACACGCGGTACTCCAGCACCGCGTCCCACGTGTAGCCACCGCCCGCAGCCGCGCTCGCGGAATAGGTGCCGACGAGAGAAGTATCGAGGACATCGGGGAAGCGCATGGTTCCGGCGGCCGATTGTACTCGAATTTGCGGCGACGACGATGGACCGCGAGTGCTTCCCGCCCGCGATCTGGCGGGCCTTGGGTGGGGCGGATTCGCGCCTGCCCCGCGAACGACGAGCTACATGCTCCAAAGAGGCGGCCGGGCTGATACGTAACCTTGATGCTTCGGATCGAGCTCGGAGGAACGTGCAACTTCCGTGACCTGGGCGGTTACGAAGTGGCGCAGGGAGGGCGGGTTCGGAAGGGAACCCTGTTTCGGTCCGACAACCTTTCCGGCCTCGAGACGGGCGCGTTCCATGCCTTTCGCGCCCTCGGAATTCGCACGGTGGTGGACCTTCGCACCGCGCACGAGCGTGCCTCTCGCCCGAATCGTGTGCCGCGCGACGCGAGCGTTCGGTCGGAGCACGCACCGATTTCGATCGTGCCCGAGCTGGAGAGGCGATGGTCGGTCATGGACCGGGTTCGTTTCGTGCTCGGCGGACACCTCGCCCGCTTCGACGCGACGTTCTTGCGAGAGGCTTACCGCGGCCTCCCCGAGCGCGCGGCACCGGCCCTGCGCCGGGTCTTTTCGGTCCTCGCGAAGAGGGAGCACGCGCCGATGTTGGTGCTCTGCATGGGCGGCAAGGACCGCACCGGCTTTTGTGTCGCGATGCTCCTCCGCGCGCTCGGTGTGCCCCCGGAGACCGTGATGGACGACTATTGTTTTACGAACGTGTGTGCAAAAGAGCGGGTGGACCGCGTGCTCGCCGTGACACGGTTCGTATCCAAAGTACCGATCGGCTCGCGGCTGGTGCGGGAGGCCGACCTGCGTGCCTTTCTAGAGGCGCGTCCGGAGTACCTCGAAGCCGCGCTCGCGAGCGTGCACCGTGACTATGGCAGCGTAGAGGCCTATTTGGCTGGCCCCGTAGGGCTGACCCACGACGCGCGGGAGAGCCTTCGGGAGTGGGCTTTGGAGCGCTGAACGCAGGCGTTGGGTGAGCGTAGGCGGTGGCCCTTTCATTCCCGCGCCCATCGTTGACGCAGCTACCCCGTGTGCGCGACGGCGCGGATCTCGATGAGCTGATGCGGGAACGCGAGGGCCGACACGCCGATGAGCGTGCCCGCGGCGCGATGCGTCCCGACGTACTCGCGGAAGAGCGCGACGCAGCGCTCGAAGTGCTCCTTCGGGTTCGTGAGGTAAATCACCATCTCCGCGAGGTTCGATTTCGTGACATGGAATCCTGCGAGCACCCGATCGAGGTTCTCCAGCGTTTGCCGGGTCTGGGCTTCGATGTCGCCCTCGCCGACGAACGTGCCCGCCATGTCGTGAGAGAACTGGCCCGAGATGTAGATGGTGCCGTTCACGCAGTACCCCTGCGTGACGCCGAAGCCCTCTTCCCAGGAGACGCCGTGGTTGTAGATGGTGGCTTTGGTGGTCATGGCTCGTGCTCCGTTCGAGTTGGTCGGTCGTTCGTCGCGAACGACGACGTGCCGAGAACCTTAGGCAGCCGATTGGCGAACGGATTTCGACACAGTCGCGCCGCGCGTTCCGGCTCGCCCTCGCAGAACGGGGTACGGGGTGCGTTCGACCCGCTGCCTTCGAGCGTGGCTCTTCACGTCGTCGTTTCTTGATACGGTCGGTCCTCCGTCCCCGGGTGAGCGCCCGAGCCGGGGGAGCTTTCGAGGATGATGCGCGCGAACCTGAACGACATTCTCGTATTCATGGCCGTCGTCGACGAGGGCAGCTTCGTCGCAGGGGGCCAAGCGATGGGGCTCACGCGTTCGGCGGCCGGCAAAGCCGTAGGACGCCTGGAAGACAGGCTCGGCGTGCGCCTCCTCCATCGAAGCACGCGGTCGCTGAGCCTCACCGACGAAGGACGCGTGTTCTACGATCGCGGACTCCAGATCTTCTCGGCGGTGGACGAAGCGGAGGCGAGCGTGGCGGGCAGCCCTGGTGTGCCGCGCGGCGTTTTGCGGCTCACCGTACCCGACGCGTTCGGGAGGCTGGTGCTGCTCCCTTTGGTGAAAAAGTACCTCGCGGCGTGGCCCGAAGTGCAGGTCGAGGTGAACCTTTCCGATCGCCAGGCAGACATCGTGGAGGAAGGGTTCGACTTGGCCGTCCGCATCGGCGAAGCGCCACCGGATACCCGCCTCGTCTCCCGCGTGATTGCCAAGTATGCGGCGCTCTTGGTGGCTGCACCCTCGTACCTCGCCGAGCGGGGAAAGCCCCGCGACGCGGACGCGCTGTCCACGCACGATTGCCTATTTTTCACGAGCCGGAATCGCAGGCAGAGCTGGCGCCTCCGCGGGGCCGACGGCGTGTGGACCAAGGCCCAAGGCAAGAGTCGTCTCCGGCTCGATAGCGGAGAAGCGCTCCGCAGCGCAGCGGTCGCGGGGCTCGGTATCGCGCTCCTCCCTGATTTCCTCGTCGCGGACGACCTCGCGGCGGGGCGCTTGAAGCGGGTGCTCGCCGATATGGACGCCGGTCAGGCCACGATCGTGGCCATCTATCCGACGCGAAGGCTGCTCGAGCCCCGGGTGCGGCGCTTCATCGACTCGATGATCGAAGCGCTCGGCGGATGAGCGGGGAGCGTCGATCGCTGGCTTTTCATTCCTCGGGAATGACCACGAGCTTCGTCTGTTGCCTCCTCCATGAGCTATCGAAGCGACGTCGCGGCCCTCGAGGCGCGGCGCGAGAGCTTGCAGCATGAGCTTCGCGCGCTCGGGGAGCCGCTCCGCCAAGAAGCCGCGGCACGGTTGGCTTTGCGGGAGGTGGAAGCGGCGCTCGCGGCGCGGCGTGCGCTGCTTCCGCGCCTCCGTGCTCCCCAGGTGCGTGTCGCCTGCGACGAGCCGTGGAGCGGCATGCGCGGTGGCGAGACCTCGCGTCGCTGCGATCGCTGCAAGAAAGACGTCTATAACCTCTCTGCCATGAGCGACGCCGAAGTCGCCGCGTTCTTGGCGGCTTCCGGCGAAGCCTGCGCGCGCTTCTTCGTGCGCGACGACGAGACGGTGGTCACCGCAGACTGTACGCGAGGAACGGGTCGCACCGGGCTCAAGGTGCTGGCCGGGAGCATGCTCGTCGGCAGCGCGCTCGCCTTCGGCGCCCTCGCCACGAAGGGCCACGAGCCGCTCTTCCCGACCCCGGTGGAGGAGCTCGTCGCGCGCTCGCCGGGGCCGATCGCGGGGCCGGGCAGCCCGAGCGCGAAGGTCGGCGTCCTCCTGCGCGTGCGCGGAAAGGTGGCCGCGGGGAGCCTCGCGATGGGCCAAGGCGACGTTTGGTACACGCTCGTGGGCGAGAACGCGCCCGCGCTCGGGCTTCGTGTGCATCATGCAGGGGTCGTCCCCGATGGCTTCGCGGAGGCGCCGACCCTCGGTCTGCCGGTCGTCGTGGAGGGCATCTTGCAGGCGAATGGCACCTTCGAGGCGAGCTTCGTGATCGCGCCGCGCTTGCGCCAAGGATACGTGATGAGAGACCACGACGCGGGACCGTGAGCGGCGTCACCATCCGCCGCCACGGGGCCTGCTGCGCAGCTCGTCACCCCCAGTGTCGCGCGGCGACGGGCGCGACCGCTCGGCGCCCCGTACACTCCTCGCATGCGCGCGCGGTCGTGGGTGCTCCCGTTGCTGATGGTGTCGCTGGTCCTCGCGTGCGAGCGGGTGTCGGCTCGTCGGCCTCCGGTGGCGACCGAGCCGATCGTGCACTCCACGACGGTGCCGATCGCGTCCACGCCCGCGGCTGCCGGGGAGCCCGAGTCCGCGCCTGGCGGAGCGGTGGTCGGGAGCGGGCCGGCGAACTTGTGGCGAGATTCTGGCGTGAGCGCGGCGCCGGAGGCGACTCCCCAGGATGGCCCCTCGCCGGTTCCCTTCGCGGTCGACGTTCGGCTCGCGACCGACGTGGTGCTCTACGACACGTGGAATGGACTGGGCGCGACGCACACGGTCGCGGTCGCGCTCCACAAGAGCGGCGCGTTCTTTACCTACGATGCCAAAGTCTCGGCGAGCCCGTTCAGTGTGGGCGAGCCGATCCCCGATCCTCGCATGAGCCCCACGTCGGAGGGCGCGGCGTGCCGGTGCGCGCTCACGTCTGCCTGTGGCTGCGAAGACGCGGGAGCGACGCGGAAGCAGGGGCGCGTGCCCGTCGCAGCGGTAGCGGAGCTCTTGACGGCGTTCGGTACGCGGCCGCTCGACCTGCGCCAGGTTCACCCGAACGTCGGCGGCTGGTCGGACGACTATCCGTATCGTCACTTCGTTGTCACGGTGCCAGGGGCGAGCCCCGTGCATTTCACGGCGCCCGATCAGCGGCGGCAGTGGCTGCGAGACGGCAAGTTCCTCTACCGGCTGCCAGACGAGATGACGAACGGACGCGAGCCCGAGCACTCCGGACTGAACCGCGCGTTCGCGAATTTGGAGTCGGCCCTCGGCGTCGGAAAATGGATCACCGAGCAGCACAAGATCGACCCGAACGGGGGCCCGCTCTAGTCGATTCGGTGTCTCCTTTCCGTCGCCGGCGCGGGAGTCGTGTCGACGTCCACTGGACGCGGCGACGTCCAGCCCTGCGCGGCCTCGCTAGGTGTCGTTGCCCCATAAATCTCGCGGAATCCCACGTTCGCCGCGCCGGAACGATTCGTGCGAAGGGAACCACCACATGCGCCCGCTCGCCCCGTCTCCTGTCGCTCGGCCTCGTTCCCTCTGGCTCCGTCACGGCTCGTGGGCGGGGCTCGTCGCCGTCGCCGTCGTCGCAGCGGGGGCTTCGCTGATCACGCTCCCTGCCTGTAGCGGCACCACGGAGGGCACCGTCGCGCCCGATTCTGCCGACGCCGGGGGCGACACGTCGATGGTGACGCCGCCCGCGACGGGGACGGTCCCTCCTGACGCGGCCCCGGGGCCAACAGGGACCTATTTCCCGCCCGCGAACAGCGCAGGAGCGTGGGCGACGCTCGACCCGACCGCGGCCGGGTGGGACGCGAAGGCGCTCTCGGACGTGAAAGATTGGGTAGGCCAAACGAACGGCACGAGCTTCCTCGTATTGGCCGACGGGCGCATTCTCGTGGAAGCGTATTGGGGCGCAGACGCGAGCACTCTCCGCGACGTGGCTTCGGCACAGAAGAGCGTACTTTCGCTCCTCGCCGGTGTCGCGATAGCCAATCGCGCGTTCGGGGCCGACGACACGGTCTCCTCGCTCGTGGGGCCGGGGTGGACGAACGACACCGTCGCGAACGAGTCGGCGATCACCGTCCGTCAACTGCTCACCATGACGAGCGGCCTCGACGAGTCGCTCATGCGGGTGGCCGATCCGGGCTCCACGTGGCGCTACAACACTAACGCGTACCACTGCCTCGAAGGCGTGCTCGAAGCCAAGTCCGGCAAGACGATGCAAGAGGTCACCCGTAGCTCGCTCTTCGACCGCATCGGCGTCGGCGCCTCGGGGTGGACGAAGCGACCTTTCCAGAAAGACGGCAAGGGACTCCCCATCAACGCCCTCGAGATGAGCGCACGCGACATGGCCCGTGTCGGCCTGCTCGTGCAGGCCAACGGCGCATGGAACGGGACGACCGTGGTCCCCGCCGAGTACCTCTCGGTGGCGCTCGAAACCTCGCAGACCATGAACGCGAGCTACGGCCTTCTCTGGTGGCTCAATGGCAAAGCGAGCTATCTGCTCCCTCCAAGCCAGCCGGGCGCGGGCCCGTTGATGCCGAGCGCGCCTCCGGATCTCGTCGCCGCCCTCGGCGCCGCGGACCAGAAAATCTACGTCTTGCGCAGCGCGAAGCTCGTGGTGGTTCGCCAAGGAAAAGCGGCCTCCCTCGGCGCGCAGGCCCTCTCGAGCTTCGATGACGACCTCATGAAGCGCCTGCTCGCGGCGAAAAAAGCGAACTGACTCACGCGACGCCACGGCCACGCTCGGGCGCATCGCCGTAGGCTCCCTCGGCGGCGGCGCCACGACCGGGGCGCTTTGGCTATTCGATATCGGGCTCGGACGGAGCGCGTGCGGGCAAAGGGAAAGGCTCTATCGTCGCGTCCATCGGGTTGGATTCGTCGACGCCGGGAGCGAGCTCTTCCGTCGCGGTCGTCGTCACGAACGGGCCGCCGACCTCCGACGGTGTCACTTCTTCGCGTGCATCTTGATAGACGGGTTGGCCCGCGTTCGCCGCGCTCACGAAGCCTTGGCCGAGCTCGCCGACGAGCGTCTCGGTCTCGGCCGACGTGTGGCGCTCTGGGCGTCGCGCGAACGGATCGGGCAAGAACGCGTGGCCGTCATCCGAGCGTGGGTGCACTTTGTTTTTCATGATCTGGCCTACCGCAAGTCACGTGCCGCGCGGCACGCAGTGAGGATCGCGAGGGCCGCGCGCCCGCGCCGCTCCAGCCAAGGCGCGCGATTTCCAACGCGAATCGCCGAGCCTGTCCCGGAGGCAGAGTCTCGAGGCCGCTGCCGCGCGCCCCGCGGTGATCCCCCGACGGGCGCCTCTTCTCGACGCTCGTTCCTCCCGGACGTCGAGCAGACTACGTGATTCGTGACTATCCACGCCCTTCGGAATTCTTTGTCGGCCGCATACTTGAAAGTGACTATCCTATGGGCGATTATGAGCCATTCGTTGCGGAGGAGGGCTCGGGGGATGACATCGGCGGTCGGCCAGACACGCAACAGGGCGCAAGATGATTTGCCTTCTGGGCGATCGAGGAGCGGCGAGCCCTCGAGCGCGCCCCGCGGGGACCGGAGCTCGCGCCCACGCGACGCCGATCGATGACGAAGGGCCGACTGAGGGTGCTCGTCGCCGACGACAGCGAGGCAGACACGACGCTCCTCCTCCGCGAGCTCGCGCGGGTCGGCTACGACGTGACGCATACGCGCGTCGATACCGAGCTGGGCCTGCGCGATGCGCTCGCACGCGAGAGCTGGGACGTGGTGTTCTCCGACTTCGCGATGCCCGGCTTCGGGGGCATGCGAGCGCTCGAGATCCTGCGCGAGAGCGAGCTGGACATCCCCGCGATCGTGCTCTCGGGGACGGTCGGTGAAGAAGCGGCCGTCGCGGTCCTCACCGCCGGCGCGCGTGACTTCATCGTGAAGGGGCACCTCGCGCGGCTCGCCCCGGCCCTCGAGCGCGAGCTCCACGAGGCGTCGATTCGGCGCGCAAAACGCGCGGCGGAGGCCTCGCTCCGGACGAGCGAAGAGCGCTTTCGCACCCTCGTCGCGTCGATGGAAGACATGGTGTTCACCCTCGACTCGGCTCAGCGCCACACGGGCATCTTCGGCAAGTGGACGGCGTGGGGGCCTGCCACCGTGGCGCAGCTCGACGGGCGCACACTTCGTGAGGTCGTCGGCGACGAGGCGAAGGTCCACGAAGACGCTACCGAGCGCGCGTTGCTCGGGGCCGGCGTCGTGTACGAGTGGTCGGTTTCGACCATCGGCGGAGTGCGGCACTACCAGACGTCCCTCTCTCCTATCCGCGACGCGCACGGCGAGGTTCGCGGCGTGGTGGGCGTAGCGCGCGAGACGACCGCGCAAAAGGAGCTCCAAGCGCAGCTCCTCATGGCCGACCGAATGAGCTCGATGGGGACGATGGCGGCGGGCGTCGGACACGAGATCAACAATCCGCTCGCGGTGGTCCTCGCGAACGTCGATCTCGCGCTCGCGCGGCTCGCCACCGATGCTCCCGTCGACCGCGCCGATCTGCTCGCGGAGCTCGCCGACGTGCGCGAGGCGGCCACGCGCATGCGGAGCATCGTGAGCGACTTGAAGCTCTTCTCGCGCATCGACGACGAGCACCGGACCACCTGCGATGTCCGCAAGATCATGGAATCGTCCCTCCGTATGGTGGCGAACGAGGTGCGCCACCGCGCGCGGCTGGTGAAACACTTCGTGGCGGTTCCCCCGGTCGCGGTAGACGAGAGCCGCCTCGGGCAGGTCTTCGTGAACCTCCTCGTGAACGCCGCCCACGCGCTCCCCGAGGGCCCGAACCACGCGATCGAGGTAACGATTTCACCCGACGACACGGGCAACGTGGTGATCGCCATACGCGATACCGGGACCGGGATTGCGCCCGAGCTCTTCGAGCGGATCTTCGAGCCGTTTTTCACCACCAAGCCACGCGCGGTGGGCACCGGCCTCGGGCTCTCGATCTGTCGGCGCATCGTGACGGACTACGGCGGCACGATCCGCTTCGAGAGCGAAGCCGGCCACGGCGCGCTCTGCGTCGTCACGTTGCCTGCCGCCGAGGTCCCCGACCGTGGCACTCCCACCCCCGCGCCACGCGCGCTATTCGAGGGCCGGCGCGGCAGCATCGTGATCGTCGACGACGACGAGTCCGTCGCCCGCGCCGTCCAGCGTGTGCTCCAGCTCGATCACGACGTTTGCATCTTGTCGGCGCGGGAGTTGATTTCGCGAGCCCGCGCGGGCGAGACGTTCGACGCCATTCTCTCGGATCTCATGATGCCGGAGATCGATGGCGTCGCGCTTCACGAGGAGCTCACGGTTTCGGCTCCCGCGCTCGCCGATCGCATCGTCTACATGACGGGAGGTGCGTTCACCTCGCGAGGCCGCTCCTTTCTGGCGCGCGTCGACAACGAGCGGGTAGAAAAGCCGATCGACATGGTGCGCCTTCGGGCGATCATGCGACGAATGGTCCGCTGAGGGCGCGCTCGAGGTGCGTGGTGGTGCGTGCGGGAGGCGGCCTCGAGCGTTCCACCGCGCGGCGGGCGGGAGAACATTTCGCCGGGCGCGACGGGGCGCGGGAAGATACCTTTCCACGATGGCTTCTCTCGTCCCGAAGCGGCGCGCGCGCTCCCTTGCTCCCTTGGTCGTGCTCGGTGTGGTCGGCCCGGTGGGCTTGTTCGCCGCCTGTGGCACCACGCCGACCCCGGGCGACCCGGTGGCGGATGGCTCGACCGTGGGGCCCGATACGCAGCCGAGCGCGACCCCCGTCGACGCGACGGCCGATGCACCGACCGCCGACGCGACGCTGCCGGACGCGACGATGCCAGACGCTGCGGTCCCGCGCGTGCCAGGGCAAATCCTCATCGAGAACGGCAACGCGTTCGACGGGTACCTGAGCGACGCGTTTACGTGGCTCGACTCGCGAGGAAAGGCGCGCACGGCGGCGCTCGTGCGGAACAACGTTCGTGACCCTTCCGGCTATACGGGCGGGTACCTGCGCCAACTGAGCTACGAGAAGCCCGATGGCACCGCGATGGTCGTGAAGGGCGGCCGCGCCGACCACCCGGGGTGGGGATATACGATCAACCACCTGAACGGCACCGGCAACCTGTGGTCGTCGCTCTACCAATTCGGCACCTATCGGCAGGTGCTGAGCGGGCCGCACCACGTGATTCACGAGTTCGCGTTCGACGCGGCAGGCTGGCCCAACGGGCCCGTCACGATCGTGCTCCACTGGTTCTTCGCGACGGGGAAAGACCACCCGCTCTGGTCCGTCACGTACGACATGACGCGCGCGCAGGCCGATCGTTTGGACTCCGACGACCGCGCGCCGTATGGCGATCTCGCGTTCGAGAACGGCACCAACGGCACCGTCGACGGCGTAGCCTGGGGCGACGCGTACAAGTTCACCACCGTCGGCGCGGGCCCAGTGCTCAACGGTTCGGGCTGGGACTACACGCAGCCGAACCGCATTCCTTACGTGCACATGTGGAGCAACGCCTCCGACTCCGAGATGGGGAGCGTGCAGAGCGTCGATTTCACCACGAAAGACGCGGGCGGCACCTGGCTCTACAACAATTGGGGCCGCACGAGCGCGAACAAGGTGGTCGGCGCGGGCACACCGGCGAATCAATCGATGCCCATCGAATGGAACTGGCCCTACCAGCTCAACCAGTACGAGATCTCCGCCGGCGAGACGCGCTCGAAGCGAATGGCGTGGGGGCTTCGTCGCGGGGCGATCGGCAACACGCTCTATTACGGGTATGGCGATCAGCGGCAGCTCTCGGGTTATCCGTACCAGAGCCACTCGAACTACCTCGTGCTCGGCGCCAAGTCGGCTTCTGCGGTGGCGGGGCAAGTGGCCGAGATCGAAGCGAGCATCGACACCACCTTCGCGGCCACACGAGGCGCGGTGCGCACCGCCGGGCCCGAGGGAATCGCCCGCACCGCGAACGCGCCCTATGCCTTCCCTGGGTGGAACGCGGTCTACGGCGTGTGGGAGCTCGACGCCGATGCGCAAGGCGCGGTGGAGCTCACGGTCACCCCGGGAGGCGCGGGCCTTCACCGGCCCGTGTTCGTGATTCACGGTTTCAAGGGCACCGAGGTGCCTTCGACGATCACGCTCGGCACCGACACGCTTCGCCGCGACGTGGACTTCTTCCCGAGTCTCATCAAGGCGACGGGCACGTTGTGGCTGACGCTCGGGCGCGACGTGACGGCGCCGACGACGCTCGTGGTCTCGAGTCTATAGTGCAACGTGGGTGAAGGGCGGCGCCGTCGGGAGATCGTGAACCCGACCAAGCTGCCTCGCGCGAGCGCCTAAAGAGACGCGCGATTCGTCGGTGAACGCCCTCGACAACGATGAAAGAACCTCGTCATGTTGATCTTCGTCCCGGTACGCACGCTTTCGGCACGCGACATCGAGGCGCTCCGCCAAGAGACCACCTCCGCGACTCGCCACGACTTCATGGCGCCTCTCGCGGTCTCGGACACGGTGCCGAGGGTTCGCGCGGCGGTTGCCGGAGCCCTCGGTGTCTCGCTCGAGGCGCTCGAGGCCGGGGCGCGACCCGAGTCGTTTCGCGTCGTCGGGCGAAGAGGAATGACGACCACGCTGGTGGAGGCAAATATCTTTCGTGTCGGCACGGACGGCGCCACCGTTCAGCTCGCGGCCTCGAGCCGGGACCGCGTGTCGCCGACGCTGATGGTCATGGTGCTCGCGTTCGTGGGCATGACGATCGCATTCTTCGGCGGCTTCGCGGCGGGTCTCTCGCCGGTGCTCACCGCCGTCGCGACGTGCGTTCTCCCGTTCGGGCTCGGTCTCCCTTACGTCTCCATGCGCCGCCGCGTGGTCGAAAATTCGTCGAAGTCGCTGTTCGCAGCCTTTCGCGCCGTCGAGGTCGAGGTGGTGGCCGGAACGAGCGCGGGAACGCGATAGGCTGTTTTGAATGGATAGCCGTTCGCTTCTAGCGCTCGCTCTCGCGTGCCTCCTCTCGGCGTCGGCGTGCTCGGAGCTCAAGGGCGCAGGCGTCGAAGCCCCGACCACGGACGGAGGCACCACGATCGATGGCAGCGTCGCGGTCGACGCCGATGGAAGCGGGGGTCGCGACGCCGACCCTCCTCCGGATTCCGCGGTCGCGATCGACGCTTCCGTGCAGGATGCATCGGACGGGGGGAGCGCCAACAAGCGAGTGTTCGTCACCAGCGAACGCTTCTCCGGCGCGCTCGCGCTCGCGGCGGACACCACCGCGACGCAAATCGTGGCCCGCGTCGACGGCAAGTGCCAGATGGCCGCCGACGCGGTGAACCTCGGCGGAAAGTGGAAGGCCTGGATTAGCGCCTCCGACGGGACGACCACGGTGCACGCCATCGACCACGTCGGTCAGACCCGTGGGCCCTTCTATCGACTCGACGGAAAAGTGGTGTTCGTGCGCCTCTACGACACCGCGTCCGTCGCGCCGCTCGCCGACCGCCTCTTGACCGAGAATCGCACGCCGCTCGTCGAGGGCGACTACGACGCCGCCCGCGTGTGGACGGGCACGGGCCTCTCGGGAAGGGCGACGGTCTCGTCGTGCGAGATCGGCGGCCGCTCGTGGCGCTACTCCGCGAGCGACGGCATCGGCACGAGCGGCACGCCCCTCGATCAAGGCATTACCGGCGAGTGGACCATCAGCGGCTCCGGGGCCTGCAACACCACGCGGCGACTGTACTGCTTCGAGGATTGACCGGATCGCGTACCTTCGATCCGTGTCGATGCTCATGCAGGGGTGGCCGTGGCTCGGGCTCGGGTTGGCGCTCGTCGCGCTGGTGGTCGGGGTCGTGCGTGGCGGCGCGTGGCTGCGCGATCCGCGCCGGCTCGTGTGGCTCGGCTTGCCGCTCTACATGCTCCACCAATTCGAGGAGCACGGGATCGATCTGACCGGCCGTCGATATGCCTTCCAAGCGAGCCTCTGCCACACCATCGGGCACCAAGGTTCGATTGGCACCTGCGCCGCGACGGAGGGCTTCATTTTTGCCGTCAACGTGGGCTCGGTGTGGATCGCGATGAGCTTCGCAGGGGTGGCCGGGCCGAAGCGGGCCGCCGTGGCCTTGGCTGCGCTCGGCATTCCGGTGGTCAACGCCGTCGCTCACATCGTTCCCGCCGTTCGCACCGGAACGTACAATCCCGGCCTCGCGACGGCGGTCGTCTTGTTCCTCCCGCTGTGCGCCCTCCTCGTGCGCGAGCTCCTCCGGTCCGGCCTCGTGACCCGTCGCGAGCTCGTCCTCGTGCCGCTGGCCGGCGTTGGCGTGCACGCCGTGCTCCTCGGCAGCCTCTTCGCCTGCGCCGCGGGAGCGATAGGCCAACCCGCGCTCGTCGCCATTCAAATCGCCAATGGGTTCTTGCCCGTCGTCCTCGGCCTCGTGGCTTATCGGTTGGGGCACGCGGCCCCGGGAGGGCGGTAGCGGTAGCGGCCGCCGGTGGACGAGGGTACCATCGGGCGGCGTGCGAGCGGCACGTCCTGCCACGCACTTCCCCGAGCAAGTCTCGGCAAAGCAACTGGACTACCGCTCTGCCACCTTGCGCCCACATCCGCCCTCGGCGCATCCTTTGCCGATGACCACCGCGGCCGATCGAACGGAGGAGTTGCGTGTCGCGTGGGAGCGAGAGTACGAGCAGCGGTTTTCAACTCAGAATTACCCGTCTCGTACACCCTCGGAAGATCCCGGCGCGAAGGAGCCTAGATTTCCTCTCGAGGAGACGATGGCACCGCGGCCATACCGGGTTGCGCGCGAGGTTGCGCGCCTCCTCGGGTGTGACGACCCTTTCGTGCTCCTGCTGACGCCGCACGAGCGCAACCGCATGACGGCGCAGGCCATGATCGCAGAGCGACCTTTCGCCATTCGCTTGGTGGGCCCGGTGGCAGGATCACTCGACGACGGCGCGCTCGCGAACCTCATGGGTCACGAGCTCGGGCATTGGATGGCACACGGTCCGGCCGCGAATCCGCCGTCGCTCGTTCACGAAGCCTGGGACCGAGGGGCATCGCGCTACGTGGCGAGAGTGTGCACGCTCGCCGGCGAGCTGACGGCAGATAGGTTCGGATTGCTCGGGTCACGCGGCGATCTCGCCGCTGCGGTGAGGCTCGAAGTGGCGATGGTGACCTCCGATTGCCCTCGCGCGCTCGGGTTGCAAGAGCTCGACTTCCTCCACGCGATGTGTGAGCGCGTCGAGCGAGGCGACAACGTGCTGATAAACCAGGCCTACCCGACGACTGCGTTCCGGTTGTATGCCGCGTGGCTGTTCTGGAGGTCCGATATCCATCAATCCCTTACCGGTGCTGGCCCGGGAGATATCGCGATTCGCGACGTCGACGCGAAGCTGCTGGCGACGCTTCTTACGCGAATGCCGGAGCCCGCAGAGCGCTCCAGCTCCGGGCGCCCCCACGGTGGTCAGCCGTTCGACGCACGTGACGCGAGGGTGCCACTCACGAAGCCGATTCAGCCACAGTCCAGGGCGACGAATGGCACCCAGGTTCGTGACGCCGGTGCTGAGGCCCGGGTGGCAGCTCCGGCTGGTACGAGCCGGAACGAACCGGGCGGCGATCTCTGGTCCTTGGCGTCGTCTACCGCCTCCAAGGTGGGCCGATTTCTCGAGGGTCTGGACTCCGCCTCAGAAGCGGTCACGTCGCGCCCTGCAAACGAGCGCGCCGTGCACGCGAACGACGACCTCGACGATCTCGAGAGCCGCTTTCGGGCGCTCGAGGCCAAGGCCGCCGCCGCGCCCAAGCCAAAGTCGGCGAGTATCGACGATCTGGAGGCACCCTTCCGGGCGCTCGAAGAGCGAGAGGGCTCGGGATGAATCGCCCTTCCATCTGGCGCAGACGACGCGTGATCTCGGGCGCGGAGGAGACCCGCTAGGACGCCCGTGCCGCAGCGTCCAAGGCCTCCAGGAGGGCGGCGATGTCGTCTCGTGCCTGGACGGCGAGGGCGACGACGCGGGCGTCGTGACCTGCTTCGAGAAAGTCGAGGGCGGCGCACATATCGTCGGCGAGCTGGGGCTCGGCGTCGCGTGTGGAACGCACCGTGTCCTCGAGGTCGCCGATGACACGAGCGCGCCGCTCGGGGGGGACTGCCGCCCAGTCGAGGCTCCAGTTGGGGAGGTCCCAGCGGGCTCGTATCTGTCGAATCGTGGCGTCGCGGACGGTCGCGGGGTCGGGCTGCTTCATGAGTCGATGGCTCCGATCGCGATGATACGTCGCGGGGAGCGCGCGGTGAGACGTCTCGCGTCGGCACGTCGCGCGCCCGCGCAGACGGCGACGTGGAAGTCGTCGGGGGCCACCCCGCCGCGAGCTCATTGCAGGAGAGCCGAGACGGAGGGCCCTCCCCCCGAAAGCCCTCACACGAAGACCCGAACGGGGGGCCCCCCCGCCCGAAATCCCATCGTACGAGACCTTCGCATCGGGGAGCCCCCGACGAGCGCTCACCTTCCTGAGGCGCAAGTCGGGGGAACCCCCCGCGCAGCGGCGTTCCCGTTGTCCGCGAACGCTTCGGAGGGTCGACAGAGAGAGCGCGCGGATGCATCGGACGCCTCCGAGAGTGTTTCGGGGGGCCCTTCGCGCGCCCCGGTCGCCTCCTCGCGCCCTTACGGACCCCACGCGATACGCAAATTCCTCGAGTGATCCGGCCAAAACGAGCCTCGTCGAAAAAAATCGTCGGCTCCACGCAACGACCTCGAGGGGCCGACCGAGAGAGGGGCACAAGGCGGGCAATGACGCTTCGCCGCGATGGAGACCCAGGAAAAATGAAGACTCGCAATCTAGGTTCACTCTCGTCAGCTCAGCTCGTGCGCATCGCTGATGGCATCCAAATCGTCTACGTCGACATCAAGCCGGACAAAGAGGAAGGGCTCCGGCTCGACGTGTTGTTCGCCGCGACCGCGCCCCTCCAGGCGGAGACCGACGCGCGCGTCATCGACAACGAGCCGGAGGCGAGGGTGGGCGCGATCGACGCCATCGTCGACCGCAAGTTCGGTGTCCTTCGCGACTTCTTCGAGTGCGGCTCCCGCCTCGACGGCGCGGTCGGCGAGGAGTGCAGCAAGCTCCTCAAGAAGTACTTCCCGGATGGGATTTCCTTCACCACCCTGGACTCGCAGCTCCAGCTCGCGCACGGCACGAGCCTCGTGACGAAGCTGCTCGCCGAGCCGATGTCGGCCACGGTGAATGCCTTCGCCAACCACGTCCTCGTCGGTCTCAAGAAGGACCACGTGGAGTACAAGTCGGCCCTCGACGAGAAGCTCCTCTACGTCAAGGCCACTCCTCAGCTCCAGATCGCGCGTGAAATCGCGATCGACGCTCTGGAAGACTTCGTCAGCTACGTCGACGTCATGTCCAAAAAGAACATGCCGCGCGCCAAGCGAATCCTCGCTCCGGTCGACACCATGCTCGAGTCGATTCGTCGCCCCGTTCCTCGCAAGAAGGACGACGACGAGACCCCGACTGATCCGCAGTGACCTGCGCACCGCGCGCGCCCTCGAGCCACACCCGAAAACGCGCCGTACGCCCAGCGTTCGGCGCGTTTCTTTTGACCCGTCCTTTCCGTCTCGGAGCCATCGTCCACCCCGAACCACCTCACGAGCGCCATGAAATCGCGCAAGCTAGGCCGCCTCTCTTCGACATACCTCGTCCGCATCGCCGAGGGCCTCGCGCTTTCGACGAAGCGTGAGTCGCTCGACGCCGAGGCACGGCGCCGGTTGGCCGCCTTTCGCGCCGCCGCGAAGCCGTTGGCGATCGTGTGCGACGAGCGCACGATCGACAAGCTCCCCGCGACGACGATCGGCAAGCTCGATGCGCGGGTCGGCCGTCGCTGGTCCGTTTTGCGAAACCTGCTTGTTGAGCTCGCGCGGCTCGAAGAGCTTCACCCGCTCGGCGCCGAAGCGCGAAGTCTGCTCCGGTCGTACTTTCCAAACGGCGTCGCCTTCCTGGATTCTCCCGCCCAGCTCCAGCTCCCGCATGGCCGTGCGCTCCTCGCCGAGATCGAGCGGGCGACGATGACCGCCCCGCTGCGAGCGATCGTCGCGCCGTTGCTCGCGGGTATTCGTGAAGACCAAACGCACTATCAGCGCGCGCTCGACGAGGCGCTGCTCCGAGTGAAGCCGTCCCCGGTGCTCGCCACGCTTCGCAAGCCCGCGCTCGAAGCGCTCGCGGCGTTCGTGGAGTACGTCGCGGTGGTGGCGCGCGGCGAAAGCGGCGCCGAGCGAGCCGCCCGCATCCTCGCGCCGGTCGACACGGTGCTCGCTGCGCTGCGAGTGGCCGGCACGTCCGCCCGGTCGCGCGAGGCCAAGCTCACGCGCGAAAGGGCAAAGGTGGAGCCGGCTCCGATGCCTCACGAGCCGCGCCCGAACGGCGGCGCGATCCGCGAGCCCATCGCGGCTCACGCCTCTGGACCGCCGATGAATGGGACGGTTGGAATAAAGTACATCCGCGAAGGTGAGCTGGCCCAGTCCGAGCCTCCCGATTGACGCGAGTGGGTGACGCGGGCCGTGACGTACCGCGCAGAGCTGCCACGGCCCGCGTCCCGCTCCTTGCCATTCGTTGCGCGGGTGCAGGCGGGAAGGGCACACCACGACAATGGCGTTCGTGTGCGCGCCATGGCATCTTCGGCGGATGGCCGGCAACGTCGTCAACCTGAACCGCTTCCGCAAGAAGAAGGCGCGCGAGGAGAAGGCGAAGCAGGCCGAGACGAACCGCCGTCTCCACGGTCGCACGAAGGCCGAGAAGGAGCGCGAGCTCGCCGAGCGGCAGCGCGCGGCGCGTGCGCTGGAGGGAAAACGGCTCGAGCCCGCGAGCGAAAGCAGCGCCGCGCCTGCTTCGGCGGACGACGAAACGAGCGCCTCGGGGCCTACGAAGGCGTAGCCGTGAAGAGGCGCGCGTAGAGCGCTCGGGTGGTCCACAAGAGTCCACTCGTCGCGAAACAAAGTGCCGCCGTCACGCCGAACGCGACCGGCGCCGCCACTTCGCGCCGCACCAGCGCCGTCACCCCCGCGCTCACCACGCCGGCCGTCGCGAGCGCTATCGCCACGTGCGCCATGGTTTGGGGCGCCGAACGATCGCGCGCGAGGAGCTTGGTCCCGAGAGCGTACGTCGCGAGCGGCAAGTCCTTGGCCCTCGCGAGCGTTCCAGTCCGAAAGAGCACGACGGAGGAGGAGACCACACCCGCGCCGACCAACAGCGCGATGGGCTGCCCCACCACGTAAAGCACGAGCGCGGTTGCCCGCACGAGGGCAGGCGCGCGCACGAGCGGAACGCCGATAACGACGCTTCGGTACGGCGCCTCGCCGACGACCTCCTCCTTGAGGGCCCTACCCCAGCATCGCGGCCTGTAGAGCCGCTCGTCCAATACGTGATTCGTCGTGGCCCACGCGAGCATGAGGCCAAGGCATATCGCCACGCTGAGCATGGCCTAGGTCTATTCCAGCGACGGTCTGTTGCAAGGTGCGGGACTCGCGATGCCCGACGCCGGTGTACGATCTGGTGCCGTTCCTCGCTTGGGCATCATCGCGCCTCGTCAGGATCGTCTTCCACGACAGCCCTCGACGCGATCGCGATCGCGTTCGCGGCCGATCTTCGAGGAGCGATTCGCGCGCGCTCGTCTCCGCGCTAGATTACGGGCCATGGACGACGAGTCGAAGCGCGCGCGGATCATCGAGGCGCGAATGAAGCTTCGTGAACGCTTCAAATCGCACGAGACGCCGTCGATGTCCGACGCGGCGCCGATGGGAACCGGCGCGCCGAATCGCCACGGCATGCCGCGCCTGCCGCCCGAGCAAATCGCGACCACCAAGTGGCCCGTGCTCGATCTGGGTCAAAAGCCCGTCGTCACGAAGGAGCGCTGGAAGCTCACCGTCGACGGCGCCTGCCGAAGGCCGGTCGTGCTCGATTGGCGCGGATTCTCGGAGCTCGAGCAAACGAACGACGTGAGCGACTTTCACTGCGTGACCACTTGGTCGCGCTTCGACGTGCCGTGGCGCGGCGTGCGCCTCTCGGACGTCATCGCGCTCGTCGAGCCGAAAGACGAGGCGCGCTTCGTGATGTGCCACGCCTACGACGGCTACACGACCAACTTGCCACTCGTGGAGGCGCTGAAGGAAGACGTGTTGCTCGTCCACACCGCGGACGGCAAACTGCTCCCGGTCGAGCACGGGGGTCCCTGTCGCGTGATCACGCCGCAGCTTTATGCATGGAAAGGCGCGAAGTGGGTGTCCCGCATCGAGCTCATGATCGTCGATAAGCTCGGCTTCTGGGAAGAGCGCGGTTATTCGAATACCGCGTATCCGTGGCGCAACGACCGCTACTCCTGAGTCGCCGCTCAACGCGGCGCCCGCGGCTTCGTGACGGCAGCGCGCCGCTGTTCGGCTCGCGAGATGGCGACTCGAAATGTCCCTTCCTGCCCGCTGCCGCCGCGCGCGGCCTACGCGGCGTCGAAGGCGGCGATGATGTCGCTCTCGGAGGCCTTTCGAATCGAGCTCTCCGGCTCCCATCCCGAGATCCGCGTCGTGGGGGTCTACCCGGGTCGCATCACGACATCGTTTGGCCAGAACGCGCTCGGCGATCGCATCGGCGACAGCGGCAAGCTCCCCGCCGAGGTGCTCGCCGTCGTCGGTGGCGCGACCCAATCCGCAGAAGAGGTCGCGCACGTGCTCTGCGACGCGGCCCTCGTCGCGCGCGGCGACGTGTACACGCAGCCAAACGCCTTTTCGCATGTCCGCGCGTACTTCGAGCGACAGGCGGGCTGATGCGAGCGTCGCAGACGGCGCGGGTGCGACCGCGTGCCGCAAGCAGTCGACCGAGGGCTGGCACGATGTGGCGCGATCGGATCGCCCCTTTTCAAGGGCGAAATGAGCTCATTTCGCGTGGCACGGCAGGTGCTTAACGGAGGAGCATGAGAGAGCCTCGCGCCGTTGAGATTGTCGCCGCCGCCCTGAGCGGAGCCCTCGGTGTCGTACTGGTCGCCTGCGGGACGAGCGCAGACGCGAGCGCAGACGCGAGCGCAGACGCGAGCGCGGACGCGGCACCGGTGCGACCGAGCCCGGGGACCTGCACGTCGCCACAGCTCTACCCCTCGTCTGGTCCCGGCGCGAAGGACACCGGCTTCGTCTCTTGCTCCGAGGGGTTCATTCACCGCAAGGCCGCCATGGACTGTCCGAACACGGTTCCGCGTCCGGGCGCGAGCTGTGGTGGTAGCGGGGCGAGCGGCGCCGCGTGCACCAAAGACGCCGATTGCACCGCCAAGCCCAATGGCATCTGTGAGCTCGGCCCGAGCAGCGGCGCAGCGGCACCATGCGGCTGCTCGTACGGGTGTGTGCGCGACGCCGATTGTGGAGCCGGCTACCTCTGCGAATGCGGACCTGACGTGGGGCGTTGCGTGAGCGCGAGTTGCACGGACGACTCCCAATGCGGCCCGTCCAGCTTTTGCGCCAGCACGGCGAGCAGCTTCGGGGGCTGCAGCAGGGCGGCGAACCGCTACGTGTGCCAAACCGCGAAGGACGAATGCGTGGGGGGAGACTGTCCGCAAGGGGACGGCGGCTGGGACCCTCGGACTTGTGGGTATAGCGAAGACGCGGGGGCGCGGGTGTGCGGCTCTGGCCCCTTGATCTGTCCCGGGAGGCCGTTCCTCGTCGACGAGGTAGCGCGGCTCGCGCCGGTGGGCTCTCGAGGCGATTGGTGCGCGAAGTCTGCGCCACCCGAGGTGTCTGCGCTTTCCGCCTCCGCGCGTACGGAGCTCGCGGACTACTGGACTCGGGTAGGGCAAATGGAGCACGCGTCCATCGCCGCGTTCGCGAGGTTTGCCCTCGAGTTGCTTTCGCTCGGCGCGCCCGGCTCCGCGCTCGTCGAGACGAGCGCCGCGATCGCCGACGAAACAGCGCACGCGCACGCCGCTTTTCGCCTCGCGAGCGCCTACGCCGGGCGCGAAATCGGACCTCTGGCGCTCTCGGTCGAAGGTGCCCTCAATGCCGGCGCCACGAGCGATCGTGCCGTGTTCGCGACGCTCGTTCGTGAGGGGTGCGTAGGCGAGACGGTGGCCGCGATCGAAGCGACGGCGGCCCTTCAGAATGCCGAGGACTCCGCCGTGCGCGATGTGCTCGCACGCATCGCCGGGGACGAGACGCGTCACGCCGCCCTCGCGTGGCGCACGGCGAGCTGGCTCGTGGCGCGGGGTGATGCCGCGTTCCGCGACTGGGCAAAACAGGAGCTCGACGCCGCGATCGCCGAACGAAACGTGGTGGCGTTGGCGGCCTCTTCGGATTCGACCGACGTATCCCGTGACGCGAGGGCCCACGGTCTCCTCTCTGCTCGCGAAGCGGGGGAGCTCGCGCGCGCCGCCATCCGTGGCGCCATCGCGCCGTGCGCGACTGCCATGTTCGCGAAGGTGAACCCGCTCAATGAGGCAGTCGAAGCGGCGCGACCGCCAGCGCCGCCGAGCGGCATCCCGGCCAACCACGAGCGCGAAACCGCATAGGCAGCTTCCGGCGACGCGCGCGCCGATCCGAGCCGACACCTCGCGTTCGGCGGCCACGTTCGTTCGAGACCGTCTCGGACGACGTCCCGCGCGTGACTCCTCGCGCGTGACCGCTCGCGCGTGGCGCCTCGCGCGCCACGCCGCGGATTGGCCGACGAGGCACTCCCTCTCTCTCGCAATTCCCCAAAAGTCTCCGCGCGTTTACCGCCGAGCTCGGTCGCTGGGCTCGGGCCCTTGTGTCGCGGGCCGGGTTCGCTTCGTGATCGCGCGCGCGACCGAATTCGACGCGGCGGCTCCCGGCCCTTGAGCGCTCGCGGCTGTCGGCCGATACTGCCTCCGCGCGATGTAGCTCGCGCTCGTAACGAAGGCTCGAACCATGACAACCGAAGCGAAGTGCCCATTCAACCACGCGATCGGTGGAACCACGAACCGTGACTGGTGGCCCAACCAGCTACGCTTGGATCTTCTCCACCAGCACTCCTCCAAGTCCAACCCGATGGGCGAGGCGTTCGACTACGCGAAGGCCTTCCAAGCGCTCGATTTCGCGGGGCTGAAGAAGGATCTCGCCGCCCTCATGACGAGCTCGCAGAGCTGGTGGCCGGCCGACTTCGGACACTATGGCCCGCTCTTCGTCCGCATGGCTTGGCACAGCGCCGGAACCTACCGCACCGGCGATGGTCGCGGGGGCGGCGGGCGCGGCCAGCAGCGCTTCGCGCCCCTCAACAGTTGGCCCGACAACGTGAGCCTCGACAAGGCACGACGCCTGCTATGGCCGATCAAACAGAAGTACGGCAGCGCGATCTCGTGGGCCGACTTGATGATCCTCACCGGGAACGTGGCGCTCGAGACGATGGGCTTCAAAACCTTCGGCTTCGGCGGCGGCCGCGCCGACGTGTGGGAGCCGGATCAAGACGTGTCGTGGGGCAAAGAGAAGACCTGGCTCGCCGACGAGCGCTATTCGGGTGATCGCGAGCTTGCCAATCCCCTCGCTGCCGTGCAAATGGGGCTCATCTACGTAAACCCGGAGGGGCCGAACGGAACCCCCGATCCCGTCGCCGCCGCCAAAGACATCCGCGAGACCTTCGCGCGAATGGCCATGAACGACGAAGAGACCGTCGCCCTCATCGCCGGTGGTCACACCTTCGGCAAGACCCACGGCGCAGCCCCCGCGTCGCACCTCGGCGGCGATCCGGAAGGGGGCGATCTGGAAGCGCAAGGCTTCGGCTGGCGGAGCGGCTTCAACAGCGGCGTCGGCGCCGACGCGATCACGAGCGGCCTCGAGGTCACCTGGACCACGAAGCCCACCCAATGGAGCAACGACTACTTCACGCACCTCTTCGGCTTCGAGTGGGAGCTCACGAAGAGCCCCGCTGGCGCGCACCAGTGGAAGCCAAAAGGGAACGCCGGCGAAGGCACCGTGCCGCACGCCCACGATCCCTCGAAGCGAATCGCCCCCGCGATGCTGACGACCGATCTGTCGCTCCGGTTCGATCCTGCCTACGAGAAGATCTCGCGCCACTTCATGGCCAATCCAGAGGCCTTCGCCGACGCCTTCGCGCGTGCGTGGTTCAAGCTCACCCATCGCGACATGGGCCCGCGCGTTCGCTACCTCGGCCCGGAGGTCCCCGCCGAAGAGCTCATTTGGCAAGATCCGGTCCCGAAGGCCGAGCACCCGCTCGTCGACGAGAACGACGTCGCGACGCTGAAGAGCCGCATTTTGGCGGCGGGGCTCACCGTCTCGCAGCTCGTGACCACCGCGTGGGCTTCGGCGTCCACGTTTCGTGGTTCCGACATGCGCGGCGGAGCGAACGGCGCGCGCATCCGCCTCGCGCCCCAAAAAGACTGGGCCGTCAACCAACCGGCAGAGCTCACGAAGGTGCTCACCGCCCTCGAGAAGATCCAGGCCGAGTTCAACGCGGCGCAGTCCGGCGGCAAGAAGGTCTCCCTCGCCGACCTCATCGTGCTCGGTGGGTCGGCCGGCGTCGAACAGGCCGCAAAAAACGCAGGCCACACGATCACGGTGCCCTTCACGGCGGGCCGCACCGACACCTCGCAAGCGCAGACCGACGCAGAGTCGTTCGCCGCGCTCGAGCCCGTCGCCGACGGATTCCGCAATTACCAAAAAGCCCAGTACAGCGTGCCGTCCGAGGCGCTCCTCGTCGACCGTGCGCAGCTCCTCACGTTGTCCGCTCCGGAGATGACGGTGCTCGTCGGCGGGCTCCGCGTGCTCGGCGCGAACCACGGCTCGTCGAAGCACGGACTCCTCACCAAGAAGCCGGAGGCGCTCACGAACGACTTCTTCGTGAACCTCCTCGACATGGCCACGGAGTGGAAAGCCGTCTCCGACGCGAAAGACGTCTTCGAGGGCCGCGATCGCACGAGCGGCGCGCTGAAGTGGACCGCCACGCGGTGCGACCTCGTCTTCGGCTCCAACGCGCAGCTCCGCGCCCTCGCCGAGGTGTATGGCAGCTCCGACGGGCAGGAGAAGCTCACCCGTGACTTCGTCGCCGCGTGGACCAAGGTGATGAACCTCGATCGTTTCGACGCCCGCTGAACCGAAGCCGAGAGCAGCGCGGGCGGCTCGGTCCGCCCGCGCCGCGCGGCCTCCTCCGCGCGACGGCGCACCAAGTATCTTTGGAGTCGATCGAATGCCCACCATGATCCCCGTCACCGTCGTCACGGGTTTCCTCGGGGCAGGGAAGACCACCCTCGTGAACGCGTGGCTCGGCGGGTATGGCCGCGGCGAGGTGGCGGTCATCGTGAACGAGGTGGGCACGATCGGGGTCGACGGTGAGCTCCTGGCCGACCGCGTTCGTACCCTCGTCGAGATCACGGGCGGATGCGTGTGTTGCCGAACGCAGCGCGAGCTCGTCTTGGCCCTCGAGAAGCTCGCCGCCGAAGTGCCTGCGCCGGGCCGGGTCGTCGTCGAGACCTCTGGCGCGGCGTCGCCCGCGGGTGTGCTCCGTGCCCTCGCCGCCGGAGGAGAGCGCGGCGCGTTCGCGCTCGACGGGGTCGTCACCGTCGTCGACGCTGGGCGCGTCGACCGTGTGCTCGATCACGATCTCGCGGTCGAGCAGGTCGCCTGCGCCGATGTCGTCGTGCTGTCCCGCGGCGACACGTGCGACGGCGACGCGCTCGCACACGCCGAGTCACGCGTCGCGGAGCACGCGGGGGCCGCGATCGTCGTGCACGCCAAAGCAGGCACCCTGACCGGCGGCGACGGCACGCTCGAGGCCCTCCTCGCCCGCGCGCGCGCCACGTTTCCTTCGCCGCGGCCCGTGTCGCCGGCCCGCAGCGCGAGTCACGTCTACGAGACGGTCTCGCTCACCCTCGAAGGCGACGTCGACGGCGAGCGCTTCGCCGACTTCGTCGAGGACGAGCTCGGTCGAATCGCGGGGCGCCTCTTTCGCACGAAGGGCATCGTCAGCGTCGCGGGCATCGACGCGCGCATGATCGTGCAAGGGGTCGCCGATCTCATGGAAGTCACCTTTGGCGCGCCATGGCGACGCGAAGAGCGACGAACGAGCCGCCTCGTCCTCGTGGGATTTGGCCTCGACCCTGTCGCCCTCGAGTCCGCGTTCCTGTCCTGCGCTCGCCTCGCGCCGCCACCCTGAGGGCTGCCGCGACTGCGCGCTCGTCCCCTATCGGCTCTCGCTCAGGCGTCGCACTCGGAGACGATCGCGAAGAGCGCGGGGGCGGTCGCGCCCTCGCCGAGAGTGGTGCCGCTGTCGAGGCCGAGCGGCGTGAGCACGAACGACGGGGCGTCGCGGTACGAGGCCGGGTTCTGAACGCCGAGAGAGAACTTCTCGGTCGTGTTGCCCCGCTTCACCGTCACGATGCGCGGACCCGAAGCGCGCGCGTTGCTCGGCGCGATCACGTAGGTCGCGTTGAGCGAGCGCATCGAGATGTCGCCGGTCTTCTCGTCGTAGACTTGCTCGCGCCAAACCGCGCGCCCGTTCGCCCCGAAGTCGACGATGACGGACGAGCCGTAAGCGCCCTGCGGCCGCGCCGAGAACGTGAGCCCCTTCGCGAAGAACGCCTCTGCGCCGGTCCAGTTCTGGAAGTCCGAGTCACGCACGACGAGGAGCTCGCCGGAGAGGCTTCGGAGGGTGAGCGTGCGCGCGAGCGTGGTGCGCACGGGCGCCGCCCAGGGGCTTGTTCGGATCACGTCTCGGAACGCGCCGCAGGTCATCACCGCGCGCGAGGCGTGGTCGGCGATCGACTGCAAGAAGCCGTCGTCGCTCTGGCACACGCCCTCGCGGATTCGCGACTGCGCAGCGCTGACCGCCGCTTTGTAGTGCTGAAGCCCCTCGTTGTACTTCGCCGTGCCGCACGCGCTGAGCGCCTCTTCGGACTCGCCGGCGGTGTCTTCCGGGTTCGCTTCCACCGCGCAACCCACAGCGAAGAGGCCAGGGACCACGACCAACACGATTCGGGCGACCAACGAACGCATGCGAGAGCTCTCCCAGGTGGCGGTGTAGGCCGGGTGCCTACATAGGGCCGGGGTTTAGC
>JAAFHV010000133.1:0-19401 GCA_013297655.1 Myxococcales bacterium
GTGGTTGTAAGATGCATGAAATCGCAGGCCCCGCAGGTGTCGAGGTGGGGGCACGGGACGTCGGCCGCGGGGCGCCGCTCGGGCGACGGCGCGAGCAGCGCGAGCGTGGTCGCGCGGGCGGGGCGGGTCGTGAAGTCCACCGTCGCGAGGAGCTTGTCGCCAGGCGCGGAGCGGGGGACGAAGACGGCGCGACGCTCCCCGCCGTGGGTGAGGAGGGCCACCCCTTGGCCGCCCGGCGCGAGCTCGACGACGTCGAGCACGAGCGGGGGGGAAGCGGGCGCGTGGGCGCGTGGTGTGCGTTTGCCGCGGGACATCCCCGCGTTCTACTCGGCTCCCCGCGCGGCGCGACCCAAAACGGCCGAGCTCAGGGCGCGCAGGCGAACACGGCGTAACCACCGACCGGCTTGTTGATGTCGATCTTGGAGGCGGTGGTCCACACCACCGCGACGCGGCTCCCCGACGTCGCGACGGCGACCTTGCCGTCCTCCACCTTCGCGATCGACGGGATGCGCGTGTCGCGGAGGAAGGAGACCACGCGCGGAGGATCGAACGGGGTCGGGCTCGTGGTCACGCGGTCCATCGCGACGAGCGAGACCTCGCCGCGCCGCAACACCGCCACGAAGGCGCGGTCGCCAGCGATCGCGATATCTCCCGAAACCGCGTCTCCGATGCCTTCCACCGCGATCGACGTAGGGCTCGTGTCGAGCTGCCGATTTCCGTCGAACGCGTGCAGGTCGACGGGCGATCCTTCGGATGCTGCCGGCGCGATCACGAGAACACGCTTGCCAGTGACGGCGACGGAGCCCCACGCCACGTCGACCGCCACGTCGACCGCGGTCGCCGAGGTGAGCTTCGTGAGGTCGGCGAGATCGTCGCTCGTCTTCAACCGAAGCGCGGTACCGGTGGTGGGCGCGGGTGGCGGCGGCGCGGCGTCCGTGGTCGCGTCGGCGCCAGCGTCGACCGGCGGAGGGGTCGATCCTCCACGTCCGAGCGCCAAAAAGGCCAACGTTTTGTCGCCTGCGATCCACGCTCCGGAGGCGACGCCGCCCCCGAATTTTGCGCGTCGCTCTTGCGGCTCGAGGTCTGCGCCGGCGACCGCCGCGAGCTCTGCCTGACCATTCTGCACGTACGCGAGCAGAGGCGTGCCAGCCGCCCGCGCGAATAGCGCGTGCCCTTGCGAGAGCGCGACGGTGACGGCGTTGCCTCCCGAACGACCGAACCCGGTGATGAGCCCGCCCGGATCCGTCGGGAAGATGTCGACCCCACCGATCGAACCACACGGCGGGTGCGAGAGCACGACCGTCCCGCCCGAGGCGCCGAGCACGAACGCTGCGCTGTCGATCTGAGAGGGTGCGGCTTCGGCGCAGTAGTCGCGGAGAAGACCTCCGTTGAGGCGCGCGCTCGACAGCGGGGGAAGCGCGCCGCCGCCCGCGTCGATCGGCAGGAGCGTGAGGCGCGCGGTTCCGTCTGGCTCTGCCTCGCGGTAAGCGATGAGGAAGCCCCCCGGCGACGCCACGATCGCTGGGCCGGACACGTACTCCGAGCTCGGCAAGAACGCTTCGCCGAGCGGCCCGGCGCCGAGGAGCGCGAGGGAGCAACCCGCGCCCAAGGTCTCGTTGTCGTTCGACGGGACGCAGCGGCCAGCGGAGCACTTGGCGTTCGCCGCGCACGCCCCAGGATTGCCCTGCACGGGCTCCATGGTGATGGCGACCTCGCTCTCGGAGGCGACGTCGACCTCGGCGCATCCGCTCGCGACGATCCCGCAGTCTGCTCCGCGCGCGACGGCGGCGAAGGCGTAGTTGCCCTTTCGAAGGTCGCCGATCGCGGGTGGCGTGGGGCTATCTCGCCGGAAAGCGACACGGACGGCGGAGCCATCGAGCGGGATGCCGGACGCGATCACCGGCTTCACGGCTTGGCAGTAGCCGTCCGCGAAGGCGCCGATCTCGAACCAGGTCGTCTTGCTCGCCACGCTCTGAGCGATGTCGAGCGAGAAGCTCACCTCGGGGTTGCCGGTGCACGAGAGCGCGACTCCGATCGCCAGCGCGGTCCCGAAGGTGAGCGTGCGCGGGAGCGGAGACATTCGACGTGGTCGAGCCCGAAGAGCCACCGTCAGAGGCTCCCGCGAATCTCTTTCAGCTCGCCGGATTTGACCGTGACGTTGAGCGTTTGTTTCTTTCCGCCCACAGAGCGCGTCACCGAGTGATTTCCGGCGGGCACTTCCTTGTTGTAGACGTTGCCCGTGCCGATGAGGCTCCCGTCGAGGCGGACCTCTTCGCACTTCGGCAAGCAAACCACGGTGAGCGTGCCGGGGCCCGTCGCGGCGGGTTTTACCGGTGTGATCGGGGTCGGCCCAGGGGTGGGGCCCGGGGTCGGTCCAGGGGTCGGCGTCGGCTGCGCGGGCTTGACCGTGGTCGCCGCCGTGGCCGGGGTCGGTGGGGTCGCCGGGGTCGCGGCCGGCGCTGTGGTGGCCGGTGCCGTGGGAGCCGCCGAAACGACTGGCGCGGTCGTCGCGCTCGTGACCGAGTCCGGAATGGTGGGCTGTGCGGGCGGATCCTGCGGGGCGGGCGTGGGGATCGTCTCTGCCGGGACGGTGACCACTTCCGCCGACGCGCTCGCGCTTGGGCTCGGTTTGTCGGGGCTCGCCGCGTTGTTGCGCGAGACGAGCGCGAGCACGACCGCGACCACGAGCAATACGACGGCGCACGAGATCGCGGCGACGACCCACATCGGGGCGCGCTTCTTCGGCTGCACCATGGAGACGCTGCCGACCCCCACGTTGCCGGGCATCGACATGCTCACGTCACGCAGCGCGGGCATCGTCGGCGCCATGCGCGACGGGTTCGGTGAGGGCATCGGCGACGTGCCGTTCCCGAACTCAGGGCCCATCATGTTGGGCTGGTGGCCCATCATGTTGGGCTGGCCCATCATGTTGGGCTGGCCCATTCCCGGGGGGCCCATCATGTTCTGTTGGCCCATTCCTGGGGGGCCCATCATGTTCTGCTGGCCCATTCCTGGAGGGCCCATCATTCCGGGCTGTTGGCCGCCCATCATGTTGGGCTGCTGGCCCATCATTCCGGGTTGCTGGCCAAAATCGAACGGCCCTTGCTGTTGTGGCATGCCCATCTGGCCGCCGGGGCCAGGGCCGAAGGGAGAGGGGCCTTGCTGCATTTGGGGGTTCCCCATTTGCTGCTGCGGATTGCCATTCGGCGCAAAGTCGTAGGGGTTCGTGCCGATGGCGGGCATCGCGGGAGGGGGCGGAGTGACGGGGCTCCCCATCGAGGGGTTCGACCCGCTGCTGCCGAGGAACGCGGCCGGGTTCGCCGATGCGCCGAGGGCCATCGTGGCCCCGCCGAAGAGAGGTCCGCCTCCCGGGCTGCCGGGTGGCGGCTTCGTGTCGAACGGGCCCGCGTCGAGCGGCATCGTCATCTTGTGATTCGGCGCGGGCTTCGAGCCCGCCGCGGGGAGGGGCGGGGGGGTGAATCCGCCGACCGCGGTCGACTTCGATACGCCGCCCGTGGGAGGGGGAAACGCCGCCGGAGCAGCCGGGGATGCGCCGGAAGCGCCCATTTGGACGATCGTCGCGTCTTCCTGGTCCTCGAAGGGGTCGTCTTCGAGGTTCGGGATCTCCGGCAACGCAGGCGGAGGCGCCGCGTTTTGCGGAGCACTTTGCGGACGCGGCGGTCCCGGTAGCGGCGCTTTCGGAGGGGTTGTTTCGGGGGGCGGACGCGCCGGCGCCGCCATCATGGTCGGCGGCTCCTCACCGGGACCCGACTCGGGCATCGCCTCTTCGACGTCGGCTTGGATCGTCGGGCCGTCGGCGTCTGCCGGGTGTACGTCGTGAATGATCTGCGCCATCTGCGGCGGCGGCGCGATTTGAGGTGCCTTTTGCGGCGCGATGGGGGCAGAGGGGCGCGGCGCCGAGAGGGGAGGCGGTGCCGTCTGCGAGGGCCTCGGTGGCATCGGCGCGGCGGGCGGCGCGCTGGGATAACCGGCGTGGCTGCTGCGACCCGAGCCTACGTCGACCGCGCGCGGACCTGCGGCGGGCATCCCGGCGGCGGGTAGCGGCTTCGCGTTCGCCCCGCGGTTCTGCACGTCCGAGCTCTCGCGCTCGCGCGACACGGCCTTGGGCACCGCCGCGACTGGAGGAGAGCCGTCGGAGTTCACCGTCTGGGTGACCTCGGAGGCCCATTTGAGGTGCTCGTCGCGCTTCTTCATTCGGTCTTGGAAGAGCGCGCCCACGTACTGCGAGACCTCGTCGGCGGCGATGAACAGGCCGCGCCGCATGAGGAGCTGCTGGAGCGATCGCGAGAACTCTTTCGCGGTCTTGAACCGGTCGTTCCGGTTCTTCGCGAGCGCCTTCATCACGATCTTCTCGAGATCGATCGGATAGCCGCGGATCAGCGCGCTCGGGCGCGGCACGTCGCACTCTTGCACTTTGGCGAGGGTGTCGAGATCGCTCTCCATGCGGAAGAGACGACGACCGGTGGTCAGCTCCCAGAGCACCACGCCGAGCGCGAACACGTCGGTGCGGCGGTCGAGCTGCTCGCCGTGGACCTGCTCCGGCGACATGTACGCGAGCTTGCCCTTGAGGGTGCCGGCCTTGGTGTGCGCGGCGCGCGAGCTGAACTTCGCGATGCCGAAGTCGAGCACCTTCGTGATGCCGTCGTACGTGACGAAGAGGTTGTGCGGCGTGACGTCGCGGTGGACGAGGTTGAGCTGCTCGCCGTTCTTGCCCGTGAGATCGTGCGCGGCGTGGAGACCTTCGGCGGCGTCGGCGATGACCTTGCACGCGATCTCGGGAGGCATCGCGGTGCCCACCTCTTCGGTGCGGCGCATGACCTCGCGGAGGGGCTCGCCGTGGAGGTATTCCATCGCGATCCAGTAGGTGTCCTCGGTCTTTCCGAGGTCGAACACTTGCGCCACGTTCGGGTGCGAGATGCGCGCGGCGACCTGCGCTTCGTCCAGGAACATCTGGATGAAGGAGTCGTCCTCGATGAGGTGCGAGTGGATCTTCTTGATCGCCGCCCAGCGCTGAAAGCCGCCCGGGCCGTCCATGCGCGCGAGGTGCACGCTGGCCATGCCGCCGATGCCGATCTCGTCGACGACGCGGTAGCGACCGAGGAAATACGTGCCGCCGGCGCCGCCTTTGGAGTCGCTCATGTCGCCTCCTGCGGCGGCGTTCGCGCCGGCGCTCGAAGCCTGCGCGAAGACATCTTGGCGTTGTGCACGGTCTTGAGCCACGGGGTTCTCCTCAACGTACCACGTATCGTCATCAGCGGGCCCGCACCGCGACGGGGCCGACCGTCACGTCGTCGGTCGGCCGGGTCAGGATAATCACGGTGGCGCCAGCCCCTGCGAGGAGGGCGCCACCCAAGATGTACGGCCATGGAGAGCTGAAGAAGCCGCCGCCTTCCTTCTTCGGCCCCGTGTCTGCCCCGGGGACCGACCGCCCCGCCGGAGCGACGACGACGGCCTTCGTTCCAGCCACTTCGACCCGGTTTTCCGCGGAGGCGAGGCGGTTGTCGTGGCTGTCGAGGGCATCGATCCGGAGCACCAACGTGCTCCCCGCCAACACCGCTTTCGCCGGGATCTCGAACTCGACCACCGGAGCGGGTTTGCCCGAAAGGTAAATCTCCTTTCCCGTCGAGCCGTCCTTCGCCGACAGGCCGAGCCGCGTGAGCACCCGCGAGTGGGTGTCGTCGACCTTCGCGCGGACGCGGAACACCTCGTTCGCGCGCACCTTCGAAGGCGACGAGAGCCCGAGCACGAGGGTGCCGACCTGAGACATATCTTTCTTCGCGATCGTCGCCAACGTCTCGGCTTTCGGGCCGCCCTCGGGGGGAACCGAGAACGCGTTGTCGATGACGGCCGCCGCCTTGAACGCGGAGAGTGCCTGATCCTTGCGACCCAGGAGGAGGCGCGCGGTTCCGAGCCGAACGTACGACTCGAGCACCTCGTCCGGGGCGAGGCCTCCCTTCGCGATGGCCTCCCGGTAGAACGCCTCCGCCGCGCCCATGTCGCCGCTGGACCACGCGGCCTTTCCGCGCTTTTCCGCGGCGGCGCCAGCGGGCTTGGGGGGCTCCGACTCGACGGGGAGCTCTTGGGAGGGGGCCGGCTCGTCGTCCGCAGCCCGCGCCGATCCGTTCGCCGCGAAGACGGCGACGGCGGCAAAGCAGGCTACTCGGAAGCCTCGGCTTCTCGCACGAATCACACGGGTAACGGTATCGGGGTGCCCCGAAGCACGCAAGGTTCAGGACGAGCCCGCGGCGCGAGCGCCCACCGGCCCACATGCGCACAAGGTGCTACGCGCGTCCGCGCCGCTGAGGGCGCGATTGGTGGACGAATCGCTGGTCTCGGCCGTCGAGCGCTGCGACGCGTCAAGGAAACGGCTGCGACGGGCGCGAACGGCGGTAGAGGAAATCGAACGTGCCCCGGAGGTGGCCGCGGCAGCGCGGAGGGCCGAGGGTCCTCGAGCTCACCTCGCGCGGATCGGCGAGGTAGACGTCGAAGCAGCCACGTGTGCGGCGCGGCTCGCTCGCGAGGGTGGCGGTGTCGCCCGCGAAGATGGAATGAAACACGATGCGGCTCTTGCCGTCGCCGCGCCCGGTGGTCGCGAAGGGCGCGCTGTCGCACGCCGGATCGCTCGTCGCGCCAGGCAGGGGCGTGACGTCGCAGGCCGCGCCCACGTCGTCGAAGCTCACTTCGCGCACGGCGTGGAGCGTCACCGTTTGTGTCTTGCAGGTCTTCAGGAGGTAGAGCGATAGGTGCACATTCCCTGGATCGGCCTCGGGCACGATCGGGATGCCGGGCGCCGTGACCTCCGGGGGGAGCGTGACGATGAGCGGGACGTCGAGCTGGCTCTTCACCTTCTCGATGTCCTCGACCACCATCGTAAAGCCGTCGCTGAAGCTCTCGTTGTCGCTGCTCTGCTGCACGCGATAGAGCACGGAGCTGCGGTACGCGATCGTCCCGAAAAAATCGGGCGCCAGGTCGAACGGACCTTGCCAGCACGGCGGCGAGTCGAGCGCGCCGAAGGTGGTGCCCTCGCCCTCGGGGCTGGTGCACGCCGGCGCGAACGCGACGAGCGAGAGCAGACCCGCGGCGACCGCGGCGATCGCCGAGAGCCGCTTCACGACGGCGCCCCCACGACGTCGACGATGGGGCCCCCGCCGAGCACCGCGTCGCCTTGCGGGCCGCCATAAAGCACCGCGACCTGACCACGGACCGCGGCGCGTACGGGCTTGTGGAAGACCACACGCGCGCGCTTCGGATCGCCATCGGGCGAAGGGTGCACGGTGGCGAGCGCGCCTTCGTGGCGGTACCGAACGCGGACGCGGCAATCCACCGGGAGCGTCACGCCGGCGGCGAGGTGCACGTCGGCCAAGGTGACCTCGCTCGCGTAGAGTCCGGTCTCCTCGCCGAGGACGACGGTGCCCGTGCTCGCGTCGATGCGAGTGACGAAGGCGGGTTTTCCAAGGGAAACACCGAGCCCGCGGCGTTGGCCGACGGTGTAGCGGTGCACGCCGGTGTGCGCGCCCACGACGCGGCCGCTCTCGTCCACGATCGGGCCGGGACGAACACGGCCCTCGGGCGCGCGCGCCTCGACGAGGTCGGCGTAGGCGTGGGCTCCTTGGCCGACGAAGCAGAGCTCTTGGCTCTCGCCCTTCGTGGCGCCGGGCAAGCTGCGCGCGACGGCTTCGGCGCGGACCTCGGGCTTCTCACTCTCGCCGAGCGGGAAGATGAGCATGTCGACGAGCGAGTGCGGCGTCGCGTAGAGAAAGTAGCTCTGGTCTTTGCGTTTGTCGTGGCCCTCGCGGATGCGCGCCTCGCCCGAAGCGTCGCGGCCTTCGCGTGCATAGTGGCCCGTAGCGATGCGGGTCGCCCCGAGGCGCTTGGCGATCGTGAGGAGCTCGCCGAGCTTCACGGTGCGGTTGCACGCGGTGCAGGGGCTCGGCGTCTCGCCGACGAGGTAGGCCTCGACGAACGGCTCGACCACACGTTCGCGGAAGAGCTCGCGGCGGTCGAACGTGAAATGCGGAAAGCCGAGCGCGTCGGCGGTGCGGCGCGCGTCGTATTGGTCCTCCGGTGCGCAGCAGCGCCCGTGGGAGCCCTTCGCGTCCGGATCGTCGGGGTAATCCCAGAGGTGGAGCGTGACGCCGACCACGTCGTACCCAGAATCGACGAGGCGCGCCGCCGCGACGCCGGAGTCGACCCCGCCGCTCATCGCTACCAGCACCCGTTCACGCGCAGTCGCCATCGTGCGCTCGTTCTACGTCAACCGGGGGAGGGCGCCAATGCCACGCGCGCGCCGCTTCCGCCGCGAGGCCCGAAGGCGAGGCTCGCGCCTCCGGAGCGTCGCGAGGCTCAAGGGTCTACCGTGTCGCGGAGCGCGACGCCGAGCTGCTCCACCGTGCGCGCCATCACGCGCGACACCCACGACTTGTGGAGGCCGAGACGCGCGCCGACCTCTTCCAGAGAAAGATCCTCGAAGTAGTGGAGGCGGATCATCTCGCGTTCGGCCTCCGGGCGCGTGCCGAGGATCGACTCTACGCGAGAAATCAGCACCCTTCGCTCGACGTTCTGCTCTTCGTCGTCGCGGGACGCGACATGGTCGAGCGTGTCCCCGCCGCTCGACGCGAGCATCGCGAGGGCCATCGCGGTCGCGTTCGCCGCGAGCCGGTCGCTCAAGAGCTTGTCGGCCTCTTCGGCGGTGGCGGCGCTCGGACGCGCGGCGTCTTCCTCGGCGTAGGCGATCGACTGCGCTTGGGCGCGCTCGAACGCACGGATCTGCGTCATTCCGGCGCGAGAGACCTTCTGCGAGGTGCGGAGGTAATCGATCATCGCGCCGCGGACGCGGAAGCTCGCGAACGCCTTGAACGGCACGCCGTGGCTCGCGTCGAACACACGCGCGGCGGCGAGCAGGCCTTCGCGGCCCGCGCTCACGAGATCGTCGAAATCGGCCCGTGGGGTGACCCGCTTCATGGACCCTGCGACCACGCCGACGAGGTCGAGGTGGGTCGTGACGAGCGCGATCACCTCGGGGGCATCGGCGGCGCGGCGCTTTTGGGGTTCGTCGAGGGTCACGGAGGCAGGACCCACATTACCTGCGAACGGCGCGCGCGGACAGCATTCGACGATGCCCGGAGACGGGAAAAGTGCTAGCCGAGGGGCGTGAGGTCGGAACGCACATCCCACGCGGGGCAGGGGCGCACGCATGGCCCTCGGTGATCTCGAAGGCCGCTGCGGCTCGTGCGCGCGCTTCGTCCGCGTCGTCGAGGACATCGACGCGTCGGGGGAAGTTCGTCGCCACGGCGAGTGTCTGCTCTCCGTGTGGCCGGCGCCCCTCTACGATACGTCGACGTGCAACAAGTACGTGAAGCGCGGAACGTTCACGTCGGTGCCAGCGAAGTCACCCCGCCGCGAGCCTTCGCGCAGGTCTTCCGGGGCCGGCGCTTCGTCGACGACTGTTACGCGCACCGAAGTGGTTTTGCCCGAGGAGCTTTTGGACATGGACACAGACGAGTTTCGCCGCGTGCTTCGCCAAGTGATCCAAGAGGAGCTCGCGGTCTCCGCCGTCGACCTCGGCAACCGGTGGCAGGGCGGCGAGCTCGTGCTCCTCCCCGGCAACAAAGAGACGGCCGAGAAGCGGGTCCCGCTCGAGTCGTTCTTCCACAAGATCGTGATGATTCGCGACAGGCTGCGCGTGCTGGAGGCCAAGGTGAACGGCCACGACAAGCTGAGCGACGAGGAAAAAGTGCAGCTCCAGCAGTACGTTACGCAGTGCTACGGGTCGCTCACCACCTTCAACGTGCTCTTCGCCGACAAGAACGACTCCTTCGCTGGTCAGAAGAGCGAATAGAACGCCGCCTACGGTTGCTGTGCCGATCGCCTTCGGTTCTGGACGCTTCGTCCGCCACGATCGCGCAGGCCACCCCACGAGACGATGAACATCCGAGTGAGCCGAAGGCGCATGGCATGCCGAACCCAACCGATCGAAGGGACGGCCGCATGAACGCTACGAAACGGTCGCGCTTTCCGCTCGTGGTCGGTGTGGTCGCCGCCCTCTCGCTCTCGGCGCTCGGTTGCGGAGAGAGCAAGGGCGCGGAGGAGCCTCGCGCGTCACGCGAAGAGGTTCACCCGTTTCAGTTCGACTCGCTCGATGAGCGGCCCGTCTCGCGCGACGCGTTCGTCGGGAAGCCGGCCGTGATCGTGTTCCTCACGACGTGGGATCTGGCGAGCCAAGCGCAGGTCACGATCCTCGTGAAGATGGCGGAGCACGACGGGCCCGCGGTGCGGTACGCGATGGTCGCGCTCCACGAGCGTCACGAGCGCGAGCTGGTGGAGACCTACGCGCGCTCGCTCAAGGTTCCGTTTCCTGTCGCGCTCTCGGACGCCGAGACGCGGGTCGGTCGCGGGCCGCTCGGCGACGTGCACATGATCCCGACCACCCTCGTGATCGACGCGGAAGGCCGGCTCGTGAAGAAGCACGTCGGAGTCACGCGCCCCGACGTGCTGCGACCCTCCGTGGAAGCCGCGAAGGCGACCGTCGTCGGCGGGGGTCGCTGACGAGCAACGCAGGGCACGTGGCGTTTTTCACCACGCGATCCTGCCCGCGCGGACCTCGACCGCGTGGGCGCGGGCGCGCGCTTCTACTTCGGCTGCGTGGGGGCGGACGTGGTGGAGCCCGCGCCGAAGAACGAGAGACCTGCGGGGGCTTGCGGGATCGTGATGTCGGCGATCGAGAGCGACCCGCCGTTGATCACGACCTGGAAAAGCGAGCCGGAGTCGGCGAAGCCGTAAATCGCCCCCGCCCAGAACGCGACGCCGAAGACGTCTTTTTTGCCGACGAGCATGCCGAGGTTGGCCTTGATCGCGCCCGTCTGCGGGTTCACCTCGACGAGGCAATCGGCGTTCGCGCAGCGGGTGTCGCCGCCGACGCTCTTGACCGTGAGGTAGGTCGGCCCGTTGATGACGGAGACGATGTCGCCGCTCGATTCGAGCCGCGCGTCGCCGAGGGAGCCCACGTCCGTGATCGCGCCGGAGACCGGGTCGATGCGGATGTACTTGTCGCGGACGTAGCCGACGAGCGCCTCTTTGCTCGCGTCGAGGGTGCCCTTGGGGACGAACGAGAGCGAGTTCGGGAAGGTGCCGTCCGCGATCTTGGTGCATCTGGCGTTCGACTTGTCGATCGCGAAGAGGCCGCTGAAGGTGGTGCCGTACATGTTCGAGCTCTCGTCGAGCGCGATGTCGATGACCGACCCGGCGCAGCCCGCGAAGGTGCCGACGACGGTCACGCCCTTCGTGTCGGGATCGAGCCGGTAGAGCTGCGGCCCGCTATGGCCGAAGACCTCGGCGGGGCCGCTTTTGATGCTGGTGTCGATCGTCGCGTCGGTGAATTGGGGCGGCTTGGGGCCCGCCTCCGGGAGCGGATCGATCGTCGCATCGGGGCCCGCGTCTTCGTCCTCGAAGCCGCTCCGGGTGCTCCCGTTGCAAGCGAAGACGGCGACCGCCAGGCCAGCAAAGAGCCCGGAAACACGAAGGAAAGAGGAGGTGTGGGGGGCGCGCAAAAAGGAAAGAAGGGCCACGGTGGCGATACCCTAGCACCTCGCCACCGTTGGGCGACCTTGGCGGCACGAAAAGGCGACGGGACACGCCGCGGTGGCCCCCGCGTGAAATCGACGTGTCGCCGACGAGGCGGCCCCGCGTTTCGGGTACCCGGCGCAATGGCTCGCGAGACGCTCCTGCGCTGACGCGTCGCCGCCGAAGCTTTCCTCCAGGCGATGACAAGCCTCCGCGGGTGGGTGTCAGGCACCGCCGCGCTGCGACAGAGCGTCGCGGCGGGGTGACAGCCCACGTCCTCCAGAGACGATGGGTCTCCGCGCGGTGACGACGCGTCTTCGGGCGGCGCTCACGTGTGACACCCCATCGGGGACCAGACGCACCCCTTCGCGAGGCTACTTCCTTCCGTCGGCGACGGCTGGAGCGGGCTCGGTCGCCACGGCCTTCGGGCTCTTACGGTTGAAGAGGCGCCGGGTGGAGATGAGAGAGTCTCGCCGCGAGCGCTTCGTCTTTCCAGGTCAGCCAGTCGCGTAGCAGGGCGGCGAGACCCTCGACGCCACGGCGAGGGCATCCGCGCTCTCGGCGGTGCCGAGTGGACTTCACTGCGCTTTCGAGGCCGACGTCGTGGGCGGCGACGTCGCGGAGGGCGTCGTAAGCTTGGTCACGGAGCGAGATCGCGTCGCCGGACGCGGCATCGGCGGAGCCGCCAGCTCAGCGCGCTGAGCGATGGTGAACATCGGAGTCCTCAATCGAAGCGCGTAGGGATTCGAGCTCGACTGCGCTGTGCACGGCGATGGCGAGGAGCGCGCGCGACACCCCACGAACGAGCTTGTGCTCCGCGGGAGTCGCCGCCTGCCACCAAGCCCATGCCTCGCCATAGATGCGAATGGCGTCGGTGACGATGCGTTTGGTGTCGATCGTTCTCCCGATTTCGATGAGGCGCTCATCGCTCGTTCCGGCGATTCGCCCCGCGACCAATTTAGGATTCGGATCTCCAATTCGCTCCCATGGGACGCGGCGCGCACCAGCCAACCGGGGGGGCGGCTTTTTGGCGCCTGCCGTGCCTGACTTCGATCTTTTCCTATTTCGCGACACGGACGGGGTCTCCGGTGCGAAGTACATCTACAGCTCGGAGTCCAACGACGACAACTCGAAGCCTTCGATATCGATGTGCCCGCTTCCAGCGAAGACTAAGTGCTTTCCCTCGGCTGGCCGGACGACGCCAAGGCGTGTGACGGCACCTTCGACGAGCTCGTTTCTTGGGCCATCATGACCCAGTGAGGTTCCGATGACAAAACTTGCGCTCGGTTCTCTCGCTACGCTTTGCCTGTTCATGGCATGCAAACTGAACCCGCCCGATGCTGCGGAGCTCGATTCCGGCGTTACCCAGGACGCGGCCGCAAACGATGCTGATTTGGCGGACGGAGGTCCGGAGGCGGACGCGGAAGCCGATGCCGTCACCCTCGATTCCGCGCCCCCTTCCCTCGATGACTGCTTCGCGAGGGTCTCCGCGAAGGGCACAATCCCGGCGGATGCTGCCGAAGGCGACCAGCCTCTTTATGCTTGCCAAACGGGGTCGCCGCGCTGCCAGTGGCTGACACATTGCCAGCAAGTAAGTACCAACAACCTCCGAAACGGAGTCTGCGTCACGGGAAAGACGTACAACTATGAGGCGTGTCGCTGCAGCCCCGGTGAGCGCTGCATCGGTGTGTCTACGAAAGACGCGCGCACGGCTCCCGACTCGGGGGTCTGCCGCGTGGCCTACCTCTGCGCAAGCAAGACGTGTTTTCCCGACGCGGGCTGGCCGTTCGACTGCACGACGACCCCTGCTCCGTATTGACCGCTCGCTCGCAGCTCTTCTCTGCTCTTCTTTTTGTGGGTTACGGCTCGCCTGCCAAAAGCTCACGCACCAACGCTGGCTTCACCACCTTGCCGAGCGGGTTCCGCGGCAGCGCCTCTCGGACGTGCACGTCCTTTGGCACCTTGTAGGGCGCCAACCGTTCTTTGCAGAATGCACGCACCTCTTCGGCGCTCGGGGCGGCGTGTCCTTCGCGGAGGAGGACACACGCCACCACACGATCGCCCCAGGCTTCGTCCGGGATGCCGACAACCGCCGCGTCGAGGAGGGCGGGGTGCTCGCGGAGGACTTCTTCGATCTCGAGAGCGGAGAGCTTGTAACCGCCGCTCTTCAAGATATCGACGCTCGTGCGCCCGAGGATTCGGAAGGGGCCCGCGCCGTTGTCGTCGCGCGTGACCGTGTCGCCGGTGCGGAACCACGCGCGCTCGCCGGCCGGGGAGGGGAAGAACGCTCGCCGGGTCTCCTCCGGGCGCTCGAAGTAGCCGGCGAATACGCTCGGTCCGCGGACGAGCAGCTCACCCACGGGCGCGTCGTTCCCGTCCTCGTCTACGATGCGTGTCTCGACCGTGTCGAGGGGCGCGCCCACCGTGCCGGGCCTGCGCTCGCCGACGAGAGGATTCGTGAGCCCTACACCGATCTCGGTCATCCCGAAGCGCTCGAGCGGGTACGCGCCGGAGACCCGCCGAAACGACTCGCCGAGGGTCGTGGGGAGCGCCGCGCTGCCGCTCGTGGCGAGGCGGAGACCGCGTGCGTTTTTGGTCCAGCGCACCTTCGTGGTGTCGTCGGCGCCGTCGAACGCCGCGACGAGGCGCTGGTACATGCTCGGCACCCCCATGAACACGTTGCACTCGGCCATTGCGCTCCACACCGAGGCGGCCTCGAAGGGCAGAAAGCGGGTCGTCGCGCCGGCGCCGAGGGCGGTAAAGAGCGCGATCGCGAGCCCGTGCATGTGGTGGAGCGGCAACGTGTGGAGGAGCACGTCGCGCTCGGAAAATCCCCACGCCGCGCCGACGGCGGCCTGTTGCGTCGCGAGGTTGCCGTGGGTGAGCATGGCGCCCTTGGGGCGGCCGGTCGTGCCGCTCGTGTAGAGCTGCAGGGCAGGGGTGTCGGCGTCGGACGGGGGCAGGTCGTCCACGACGTCGCGTTCGTGCGCGAGGCTCGCGGCGACGACCCTACGGCCCTCCGCGTGCGGCTCGGCGAGCGCGTGCATGTCGTCCGACACCACGAGGGTGCCGACCTTCGCGTCCTCGCAAAAATACCGTCGCTCGCGCTCCGGATAGAGCGGCGTGAGCACGACCCCGGTGCCCCCCGCGAGCACGACGCCCATGACCGAGGCGATGAAGCTCGCGCCGGGCGAGACGAGCACCGCCACCCGCGCGCCCTCCAGCGATCCGCGCCCATCGCGGAGCACGTGGGAGAGCCCCAGGGAGGCGCGCACCACGTCGCGGTAGGAGAACGTTCCCCCTCCCGGATCGATCGCGGCGGGGTGGGAGCGATCTTGGTGCGAGAGCCAACGTTCGACGAGCTGCGAGCGCATGCCCGCTATTTGCCACGTTCGTTCGGCTCGCCGCAAAATCTCCTTTTGCTCCGCGGGCGATCGTCGCCCGAACCGCGCGGAGGAACCACGCCGCACGCCGCGTTCGCCGCGACTTCGTTCGCGCGTTTGCTGCGATCGCCTGCGGCAACGGCGAGGCGCTCGGCCACGTTTGGTGCGCGCCGGCGGAGAGAATCGTGTATCGCCTGTGCCGTGGGTGGCGTTCGTCGACGTTGCATCGGCCTTGCCTGGCAGCTCGCGTTCATGCTCGTAGCCAGTCGCGGGCTCGCGTCCGCTCCGGTGAGGCTCCATTTCGCCGAAGCGAGCACGTGTGGCAGCGAGGCCGAGCTCACGAAGCGCCTCGCCGCGCGAGGGGTCGCGCGCGCAGACTCCGGGGTCGCGCTCGAGGTCTCCGCGAGCCTGCGGCCGGACGGCGCCGAGGCCAGCTTCGAGCTCTCGGGACGGGAGGGCCTCGCGCGGAGGACTCTCTCCGCCGAGAGCTGCGAGGCGGTGCTCGACGCGGTCGCCTTCGCGGTCGAGGTCGCCCTCGCGAACGACCGTCCCGAGCCTCCCAAGGTCGCGCCGCCGCCTCCTCCCACGCCGCCCGCGCCGGCCCCGGTCGCTCCACCGAAGGCCCCACCGGCCAAGGAGCCCGCGGCGGCGAGGTGGGGCGCGGCGCTCGGTGCCTCCGGCGGCGCCGCGCTGGGGGCGTCGCCGCTCGTGGCGGCGCGCGTTTCCCTCCACGCGGAGGTCGAGCGCGAGATGGGCCCGGTGCTCGTCCCGACGCTGCGCCTCGGCGCGGTGTTCTCGCTCCCGCAGACCACGGTGCGGTCCGGGGTCGAGGTCGCGTTCGCCTCTCAAGCGGCGTTTTTGTCGGCATGTCCTGCGCGGTTCTCCTTCGGAGCCGTCGCCCTCCGCCCGTGCGCGCGGTTCGAGGCGGGTCGCCTGGAGGCCAAAGCCGACCTCGCGCCCGGGGCGAGGCTCACGAGCAACGTGTTCCTCGCCGCCGGGCTCGAGGTGCAGGGCCGCGTCACGATCGCCGGTCCGGTCTTCCTCGAGCTGACGATCGACGCCGTCGCTCCCCTCCGCCGAAGCGAGTTTTTCGTAGCGAATTCGAGCGCCTACATCGTCTCTCCGGTACGCTTTGTTTTGCTCGCAGGAGCCGGCGTTCATTTTCCGTGATCAAAACCGGCTCCCTGCGGACAAGCGACAGGGAAGGCATACGTGTCGCAAGCCTCTATCCCCCTCACGATCGATCCCGGGCCGAGCGAGCTCGCGGCGCCCGAGTCGGCGCCCGCGGCTCCGCCGACCCCGGCGCGCCTTCGTGACGTGGTGGTCCGTGAGCACGCGTTCGTGTGGCGTTCGCTGAGGCGCCTCGGTGTCCACGAAGGCGACGTCGACGACGCGGTCCAGAAGGTGTTCCTCGTCGCCGCGCGCTCGCTCGGGCCGGTGCCGGCGTCGCGAGAGCGGGCGTTCCTCTTCGCGACGTCCGTTCGCATCGCCTCGAACGAGCGCCGCGGCGAAGCGAGGAGACGCAGCGCGGGGTCGGAGCCGCTCGAGGCCCTCACCGTCGACGCCGCGTCTCCGGAGACGGTCGCGCACCAGCGCGCGCTCCTCGACCGCCTGCTCGAGCCCCTGCCGCTCGATCTCCGCAGTGTGTTGGTCCTCTACGAGCTCGAGCAGCTCACCGTCGACGAGATCGCCGAGCTCTTGGACGTCCCCGTCGGCACCGTCGCCTCCCGGATCCGGCGCGCGCGGGACCAAGTCCTCCAATCCAAAAAACGAATGCACGCCAAGCACGCTTTTCAACCCGGAGACGAGCCATGAGTGACCTCGAGCGCTGGAGAGACGCAGAGGGATCCCTCGGCGCGGCGTTTCGCTCCGCCGTGGACGACGCGCCCCCCGCCGGCTCCCAAGCCGCCCTCCTCGCGGCCCTCTCCCTCGGGGCGGTAGCGGCGACGGCGACGACTGCTGCCGCGACCGCGACCGCGACCGCCGCGACCACGACGACGACCGCGACCACCGGGTTGGGCGCGGGGACCGCGACCCTCGGCAAGGCCACCGGCCTCCTGGCCGCATGGAAGGTCATGGCCGTGTCGGCGCTGATCGTCACGGGGACGGCGGCCTCGGTGCACCTCGCGACCCGCGCGCCCGAACCCACGCTCGCGGCTCCGACCTCGGCCGCGACGAGCCCCGCCGCTCCCGCCCTTCCGGTCGCGCCAGCAAAGGCTGGCCCCGCCGCGGCGGACGTCGTCGACGCCGTCCCCGAGGCGGTCGTGATCGCGCCGCTCGCGGGAGAAAAAGCGCCTAGCGGGTCGCTCCAACCTGCACCACCGAGCGAAGCCCCCCGTGCGAACGAGCCTGCTCGCGGCTCCGCGTCCGAGCCCGTCGTGCCTTCGCCGGTCGCGGTCGGGGTCGCGGTCGCGTCCGCGTCGCCGCCGAGCGCGCTCACCGCGAACGCTGGCGCGACGAGCCCCGAAGCGCGGAGCGCCGAATCGACACCGAACGCGGCGGCGAGCCCTCCCGTGGGGCCGACCTCGCCCGCCGCCGAAGCTCCGCCCGGGGCTACTGGGCCAGGGTCGAAGCCGAAGACGGCGCGTGTCGCGGAGGAGGTGGCGCTCCTCGATAGCGCGCGCGCTCACCTGTCCGCCGGTCGTACCGGGCAGGCGCTCGCCGCGCTGCAAGACTACGACAAGGCGTTTGCCAACCCGGTCCTCGGCGAGGAGGCGTTGGCCCTCAAGGTGGAGGCGCTCGCGCGAGCGGGTCGAGGCGCGGAGGCGGCCGCGATCGGCAACGCGTTCCTCGCGCGGAGGCCCGAGAGCTCGGTCGCGGGACGCATTCGCCGGGCGCTCGCGGGGGTCCGTTGAATGCGACGCGTGCGTCGTGGGCTCTCGCGGCCGCGACGTCTTGTTTCGTCGTGCTAGCGGGCTGCACCGACACGGTCTCGCTTCAGACCGTGAGCGACGCGTCCGCCGACGCCGCTCCGTCGCGGGTGTGCCCGGCGGGCGACGCGGTCGTGCGCGCCGTCGCCGAGATCCCGAGCTCCTTCGGGGAGCCCCGCGCGATGGCGGCGCGCGACGGCGTGGTCCATGTGGTGCTCGCCCGTTCCGACGGGAGCGGGCTCGTCGCGCGAACCCGCGATGGTGCGCTCCTCGAGCTCGCCGCGGCGCCGGATCCGGTCGCCCTCGCGGTGGACGATCGTTACGACTACGTCGCGTCCAAAAGCGCCTCCGCGATCCTCCGCGTCGACGCGGACGGGAGCGTGCGCTCGGCGACGAACCACGCGGCCACGCACCTCACGGTGGGTCGCCTCGGGCGCGCCTATTGGTCTACGGAAGCCCAGGTTTTTACTTGGGATTTTGTCGCCGCCGCGCCGACCAAGATCGGCGGCGCACGGGCGGGCACGGCTGGCCTCGCGCACGACGAAAATGACCTCTTCCTCCTGACGGACGGCGCGCTCTCGCGGCTCCGTGTCGCGACGGGACAAGAGACGAGCTGGGGCTCGTCGTGTGGACCCGGCGCGCCCGCGCTGTCACGCGACTTCGTGCATTGTGCAAACGGATCCTCGATCTTCGCGCTCTCGCTCGCTTCGGGGCTCACCTCCGAATGGGCGATGGATCAGCCCGGCGCCGCGACGGTCGTCACCGCGCGCGGACGGGTGCTCTGGCGCACCGCCACGGGGGCCGATCGCGGCGCGGTCGTCTCGCGCCCGCGGGACGGGCTAGGGGAGCCGCAGCGGCTCGCCGAGGTCGACGCGCGGACCTCGCTGCTCGCGACGGACGGCTGCGCCGCGTACTTCATTTCGGGCCGGACGATCTTTTCGCGCGCCCTCTGACGATTTTCGTTCGGTTCCCTCCCCGGCCGGACACTTCCCCTTTCGAGGCGTCCGACGCGGGCGCTCTTTCGACCACGAGGGCAATTATGAAAAAGCGCTTTCTTACCGCGGCCGCTGTCGGCTCGATCTTCCTCGCTGCCTGTCTCGTCGCTCCGACCGAGCCAGGGGCCGACGCGCTCGGGGATTGTGCTCCCGGGCAGAGCGCGTTCAACGGCGCGTGCCGCCAAGAGTGCGCGGCGACCTCCGACTGCGCGGCGGGGCTCTCCTGCATGAACGTCGGCGGCGCGGCGACCCTTTGCCTCGACTACGACCATTGCGGTTACGTCGGCGACGACACCGAGTGCTCCGCCCGCGACGGCTACGGCGGGTACGGCGGCCCCGAGGATCCGTACGGAACGTCGTACTCGTCCTACGGTCCTTCGGATTGTGTCGGAAACGCCAAGTGGCAAGTCGAGGCGCCTTCGACCGACCCGCGATGCGGCCTGCCGCACACGGTGGTGCGTTGCCAGCGTCGCGGCGCGCGATGCGAGCTCGGGGCCGGAACCACCCTCGACGTCGCCGACCCGTGAGCTCTCCTGCGCAAGGTGCCCGGATGGCGAGGCTCGTCTCGTTCCG
>JAAFHV010000133.1:19411-25027 GCA_013297655.1 Myxococcales bacterium
TTCCGTACGCTCCTCGCGGTGGTCGCGGTGGCGGGGGTCGTGCCGCTCTTTTGCGCGCGACACCTGCCCATCGCCGACCTCCCCGAGCACGTCGCGGCGATGGCGACGATACGGCACTATTGGGACGCCTCGTGGCGATCCCACGAGTACTTCGTGCTCGCCGGCGCGAACGAGACTCCCTATTGGCTCTATCACGCGATCGGGGCGGCGCTGACGGTCGTCACCGGCAGCGCCGAGCGCGCGAACCTCGCGATGATGGCGTTCGTGGGCATCGCGTATCCGTACGCGCTTCGTGAGCTCCTCGTCGTCATGCGCCGCGATCCGCGCCTCGCGCTCTTCGGCCCGGTGCTGTTCTGGAGTCAGAACCTCGTCGTCGGGCTGCTCAACTTCGTCGCCTCGATCCCGGTCGTGCTCTTTGCGCTTGCGCTGGTGGTGCGCCAATCACGGAGGCCCACTCGCGCGCGCGCATGGGGCCTCGCGGCGCTCTCGCTCGCGATTCTCTATTTGCACGTGACCTCGTTCGCGATGTTCCTCGCACAAGCGGCGGTCCTCGCGTTCTTCGCGCCGGGCCCGTTTGCCTCCGCGAAGGAGCTTTGGGGGCGCCTCCGCGTGTGGCCGCAGCGGTTCGTGTGGCTCGTCCCGTCGCTCCTGTGCGCCGTCTCCATCGCGCACGCGGGGCGCACCGGCGCCGACCACGAAGGTCACGGCGGCGTGGTCTTCGCGCCCCGCCTCGAGGTGCTTCGAAAGCTCCCCCATTGGCTCTTCGACCTCTTCCGCAGCAAAGTGGACGACGCGCTCGGCTGGTCACTCGTCGCTTTGCTCGTCGGCCTCGTGGTTTACGGCACGAGGAAGCGCGGACAGCACGCCCGCTGGCGCACGAGCGGCGCAATCGTGTCGTTCGCGGTCGCCGCCCTCGCCTACGCGGTGATGCCCGCGCAGGTCGGCGCATATGCCTTCTTGCTCGATGTTCGTATGTCGGTGTTCGTCGCGTGCTTCTTCGTGCTGCTGCCGGCCCCGCGCATCACCAAGCCGGCCGTGTGGGCCCACGCCGCGGTCGCCGCGCTCGCCCTCGGCATCTCCGCGAATGCCGCTTACGAGATCCGTGCGTTCGAGCGCGACGATGTGGGCGCGTTCGACGAGCTCCTCCAGCGTATGCCGCGCGGCGCGCGCCTCGTCGCGCTCGACTATGCGCGATACACCACCCACACGAACTCGAGCGTCCTCCACCACTACGGCAGTTATTACCGCGCGCGTTATGGGGGAATCGCCTCGTTTTCGTTCAGCGAAATGCCTCATTGGCCAGTGCAATACCGTGCCGAGTGGCGGCCCCCCGCGCGCATGACGTGGGGCGATCCGCGGGCGTACGACAACGTGCGCGACGGCGCCTACTTCGATTACGTGCTCACCCACGGCGACGCGCGCCCCTTTGCAGAGCACCCCGCCGGCCCGGAGTGGCAAGTCATCGGCGTCGCGCGGGAGTTTCGGCTCTATCGCAAGGTCGTGAGTCGCGCCGCGTCCACGGACTCCGGCGAGCACGTGTCACCGGCGGCCCCGGCGCTCGCGGCCCGCTGAGCGCGAGGCCGGTTCCGAGGTCGCAAACGGATCAGTTCGAGGGGTCGAGGGCGTACGCGAAATAGGGCACGATGACCTCTTCGGGCGACGCGCCGCCGTCGTGCGTCGCGAGGTCCTCGCCGAACGTGAAGCCGTGGTCGCCGAACACGAAGAGCAGCGTGCGCTCCGGCGCGCGACCAGGGACGGCGGGGGTCTTTCCGGAGACGAGGCCGTGCGCGTGGCGAGCGATGTTGACGGCGAGACCGTCCGCGAGCGCCTCGAGCTCGGTCACGAGCTCCGGTCCGCGTCCGTGCGGCTGCGCGCGGAACGCGGCGACCGTGTCGAGCGAGTAGAGATCACGCGGGCCGACCCGAATGCGACGGAGCGCACCACGCGCATGCCACTCGGGATCCGGGAGCGACTCGTCGGGGCGCGGCGACGCGAGGGCGAGGGCGCCACGGGCGAGGGTGTCCTCTTGCCGCGCGGAGCTCGTCGGGAGCGCCGCGAACAAGATCCCCGACTCGACGAGGGCGTCCTCCGGGAGCATCGGCGCGAGCGCTTCGTGGGTGCGCTCCCCGATGTCGACGCGCAAGCTCGGCACCAGGAGCAGGCTCGTCGCGCGCGCCCCCGCCATCCGCGCGAGGCGGGTGGCCTCCTCGAACGCGTCGAAGACCATCTTCGGGCGCTTGCCCGTCAGCGCGAACGTGGGGAACGCGTCGGAGTACGCGCGCTCGAAGCTCCGCCGGAAACCTGCGAACGCCGTCGCCGCCCGGGTCTCCACTGGCATGCCGTAAGCACGCGACTCGAAGAGCATTTCTCCGAGTGGGACGTAGTGCGACAAGAAGAGCGAGCGGAGCACCGCGAGGGGCTGCGGACCGCGCACGTCGGAGAGGGCGCGCGCGTGGGCGAGCACCACGTCGCGATCGACCGGCACGTAGGGACGGCTCTCTTCTGGCGCTTCGGTCTCCGCCATCGGCTCGGGCTCCGAGGCTTCGACGACCACCGGGAGCGCCGGTCGACCGTGCGCCGTCTCGAGCGTTCGTTCCGGCGCGGGCGGCTCGTCCGCGTGCTGTGCATGCTCCGCGTCGATCGACGGCGAGGCTTCGAGGGCGCGCGGCGGATCGCTGATCGTCACGGGCGCCGCCTCTTGCGCGGGCTGGGTCGCGATGAGGCGCGGGTGAAGGAGCGCGACGAGGGGAATCGGGTGGCCGTACGCGGGCGCGTTGCGGTCGTCGTCGTCGAGGAGCAAGACGAACGGGCGCTCGTGTGTCGCGTACGCGAGGGTCGCGAGGGTGCCCGAGTCCTCCGGCGTGAGGGCCGGGCAGCGCAGCTCGGAGAGCGCGTCGACCGAGAGCACGAGCCCCGCCGCGCCGATCGCCCGCGCGCGAAAGAGCTGATCTCCGAGCTTGTCGGCGGTGTGCGGGTGCGGCCCTGCGGCGCCGAGCGCGAGCAAGCGGCCCTCGATCGCATCGTCGAGGTAACCCTCGAGGCGCCCGCGGATCGCGCGCGAAGGCGAGGGGACACGCACGACGAGCGCGCCGTCTCCGAGCAGCTCCAAGCAGCGACGCTCGCGGTACTCGGCGCTCGCGAGCTCGACGGTACCTTCGATGCTCGGCAGACCTTGGCCGTACGTGCCGCCGTCGTCGCCATCGAGGTCCGTCTCGTCCGGGTGCGTGTCCCGCGTCGGAGATATTCCAGCGGCGTCGGTGAGGCTCATGGGGTCGTACGTTCCCCGCCGCGAGGCTTCGGGGAAAGTTTTCGGCGCCTTTTTCGCCTTCGCCCGCGTGGGGAGACCTGGGAGCGCGCGAGCGGTCGATCGCGAACCCGCAGCGTCCGAGCCCGCGGCGCTCGAGCTTCGGTCGACCGCGAGCGCGCAGGATGAGCTACCGCGCGAGGCGTTGACGGCTTCGATCCGCGACCGTAGTGTGAAGAGGCTCTCCCGTGCCGTCGTGTCTCGGCGTCATGGATCCCTTATGTTCTCGAACCAGGGTCGCGATGGGGGTGCGGTGTGCACGCCGGGCCTGCTCTCACGAGCCGGATAACTCGGAAGCCTGAAGCGCCACCTCAGCGTCCCACCTAGCCGATGGCTAGGGGTTCATGGACCGTGCGCGGCGGTGTGGGAGGGCACTTTTTTCAGGCGCGAGCCGCGCATCACGCTGTACCGCGAACCCGTTGAGGAAAGCGGGTCACGGGCAAGGCGGGAGCGCGTCGAACCAATCGCCGATCAGCCCCACGCCGACGGTGTCGATTTTGTGCGTCGCGATCGGCGGCATTTGCTCGCGCTCCGTCGGCTCGCGGAGGTTCGCGCGGAGATAGGCGGCGCTAGCTCCGCGGCTTCCACCGGCGATGTTCTTGAGCACGCCCGAGTCGCCAACGAAGCGCGCGTTGGTGCAGTACGCGGTGGTGTAGAGCGAGAGGCCGCGCACCGGGGTCGGCGTGTCGGAGAGGACCTCGCTCGACTTGAGCGCGAACCGAAGCGGAATGATGGTCGCGGCGGCGAACGGGGAGTCGTTGTGGCACGAGGCGCAGTTCGCGTGCAGCCACTGGATCGCCTTGGCCGCCTTGCCGGTCGCGTCCTCGGGGAACACCGCGCGTGTCTTCGCGGGGGGCTTCGTGAGCCATCCGTCGGTCGCGAGGCCGTCGAGGGTGATGCCTTGCGCGTCGGGCATCGCGAGGCTGATGGCGTCGAGGCCGAGGAGCTGATCGCCGCCGCCGTAGTGGCAGGTGTCGCACTTTTGGACGCTGGGGATCTCGTAGCCGTCCGCCAGCTTGGCGCCTTTGTCGAGGCGCACGGCCTGCTTCTCGGTCGCGTCCCAGCGGTAGCTGCTACGGAGCCATTTGTCGGCGCCGACCTTGGTGTAATAGCGCGTCTCGATTCGCTTTCCTTCGAGCTTGAACTCCTTCCAGACCTTGGTCCCGATAGGCCACTTCCAGGCGTCCATGTCGGTCGTGTCGATCTTCTGGCCTGCGGGCAAGAGCAGGAATCGGCTCTTCTCGGCGCCGTCGCTCCAGAACGGGGTGCCGGGCACGTACGGCTTCACGTTCGGGGCGAGGGTCTTCGCGCCGAAGTCGGCATAGAGCCCGGTGCAGGAGAGTAGGTTCACGAGGCCGTCGGTGCCCTTGTCGTCGCATGGGCTCGGCGCGGCGGAGTCGCCGGCGTCCGCGGTCGGCGGTGTCGTGTCTGCGATTTCGGCGTCGATCGTGCCCGTGTCCACGCCTGCGTCGACGGCCGGCTCGGGGTCGCTCGAGCATGCGCCCGCGGTGGCCGCCGAGCCGAGCGACGCGGTGAGGAGCAAAGTGAAGAACGTGCGCGTGGACGAAGCTCGCATCGCAAAATCGTAGATGGGAGGCCCGCGCGCTGCAACTCGCCAACGTCGTGTCGCGCGCGGAGCGGCACCGCGACCCGCCCCGCGTGACGCGCGACGTGTCTGCGCGTGCGCTACGGGAGGAGGTAGCGGATGCCGGCCTTGAAGCCCTCGCGGCGGATCCGCTTGGTGGCGAGCGCGGCGTCGGCCACGCGCAGGAACGGGCGCTTGCCGAGTCCGAGCATGGCGCGGAGCTCCCGGGCGCGCACGCCGCCCGGCACCGCACGAATGAGGCTCACCATCTTTTCGACGTAGAGCTCCGGCTCGATGAGCAGGCCGCGCTCGGCGTCGAAGGCGACGTTGCTCTTCGCGGGGCGGGCTGCGCGCCCGAGGCGGGTGCTCGCGAGCTCTTCCGGGGTGGAGCGCGCCGCTGCGGCGAGGACGCTGTCGGCGAGGCTCCGCGCGAGGGCGAGGAGGGTGTCGTGCAAAGGTTCGATGCGCATGAGGAAATCGCCTCCGAGCGTACGACGGAACGCGCCGCGCTCTACCGCGATTTCGCGTCCCACGGTCGTGTTCGCTTCAGGAGCCGAAGCGCTCGACGAACCGTCGATGCACGTCGAGCGAACGATCGTCACGCGCGAGATCGCGCGGAGAGTACCCGGAGCGCACGCGCACGATCGTGATCCGACGCTCGCGCGCGTCGTACACGAACACGATCCGCCACGCCTTCACCGCGAGCACGGACACCTCGCCGACGACG
>JAAFHV010000133.1:25037-25599 GCA_013297655.1 Myxococcales bacterium
GCCGGTAAGCGTGGGGCTCGGGGCCGAGGGCGAGGCTCTCGACGGCGCGCTTCGCGAGTGGAAGTCGATCCTCGGTCTCCACGAACGCGAGCGCGTCGCGCGCCTCTTCCGCGACGACGACCTCGTACGCGCGGCGCGGATCGTGAGGCGTGGGACCGTGGCTCGCGGTGATCTCGTCGCCGCTCGGACCGTGTGCGCCAAGGCTTGCTGCGGGGGCCGCTCCATCGTCCGCGTCGAGCCAGCCCGCGCGCGCGTCGGGGAAGGCGTCGGTGTAGGCGAGATACGGCTTCAGGTCGTAAATCGGCGTCCCGTCGAGGAGATCGACGTCGGCGATGCGCACGCGCAGATCGTCGACCGCGACGAGGCGCACGATCGAGATCCCGATCGGGTTCGGGCGGTGGGGCGAGCGGGTCGCGAACACGCCGCGCTTCGTCGCGCTGCGTGGTGGCTGCACGGTCAGGCTCCGTGTCCTCGGCGCGCGGTCGAACCCGAAGACGACGATGAGGCGATCGAAGCCCGCGAGATCGCGGAGCCCGTCGCGGTACTCGGCGAGGATCTCGAG
>JAAFHV010000132.1 GCA_013297655.1 Myxococcales bacterium
CCGCGCTCGCCGTGGGCGTCGGCGCGGCCGAGCAGCCGCCGGTGTCCTGTTCGGTCTCGCAGTCGCGCTGGAGGCCGGCGTAGGGCGTGGGATCGCACGCGCCGCCGCTCGTGACCTTTCCGCCGAGCACCGGCCGCGTCCCGTCCGGGCGGTACACCGAGCAGATCCCCCGCACGTCGTCCCCGGAGAGCTCACGCGCGCTCGAACGACCTTTTTCGTAGGTCGCGAACATGACGGCCTGCACTTTTTCGGAGTGCGCGATGCCCAAAAAGTGGCCGGCCTCGTGGGTGACCACGCTCGTCAGATCGTAGTCGTTCGCGCCTGGCTCGCCGGCCGACATCGTGTGGTGGAACGTGTTGAGCTCCATGTCGGCGCCGAAGATCTCGCCCGTCTCGGTGTTGAACTTCACCGTCGTGAGGCCAATCGTCTCCGACGAGCGCGGCGAGCCGTCGGCGGTCTTCCAGTCGTTGTCGCGGAACACGATCACGTTGACGTTGGGGCGGTCGAGCGACGTCTCGACCTTTTGGCAGAGCGCGGGCCCCACGTCGCGGACGTCGATGCTGACGCGCGTCGCCGACGCGCCCTCCGTCGCACAGCTCGCGCTCGTCCAGCGGGTGAAGCTCCGCGCGACCACGTTCGCGACGTCCTCGAAAGCGAGCTTTCGCGAGACGCGGTTGTCGATGCTGTAGCCCACGCACGCGTTGCGCCAGAAGAGCGGCACGCCCTCTTCGTTGCATCGCCCGCCGTCGCTCGGGTTGAACGACGGATCGATCGAGACGGTACGTGAGCGACAAAACGCGTCGCTGCGGCCGGCGGTGAGGAGCCCCACGGCGAGGACCGAAGCGGCGAGCGCAGCCTTCACGGCGCCGGTCGCGCGAGTCACTTGTGCAGGCGCTTCCACTGCGTGACGATGTCGCGCGTCACGTCCTCGAGCGCGCGCCCGTGGAGCGCGTCGACCGCGGTCACCACCGGCGGGGCCGAGGCGCGCGCTTGCGGAGCGACGGGGCCGACCTGGCTCTGCACCTGCTGCGCGCGCGGGAGCAGCAGCCCGCAATTTCCGTTACGAATCACGCTCTTGCGTTTCGAGCCGGTGTCCACCAAGACGGGGAACTGGCCTTGCGCGCGGGCGACGACGGCGAACGTTCCTGGGCGCAGCGAGCGCGCGAACACGAGCGACGACTTGCCTTGTACGAACACGGGCTCGCCGTCGACGAGCTGCCCAATCTTGCCGACCGCGCCGCCGAGGGTCTTCACCCAGACCTCGTTCCCGGTGCTGGTCTGTCCCGCGACGCCTTCTTCCACCTTGAGGTGGGTGTACGTCACGATGCGGTTGTCTTCCCACACGCTCCGCGCGTCCATCGGCGTGACGATGGCGACCATATCCGCGTCGGTGACCATCTCGTCGTACGCGACGGCGAACGAGACCGAAGCCTCCGCCTCACGCGGCGCCGCAACCGAGAGCGGGAGAGCGAGCCCAACCGCGACCACCAAGGGAGCAAAGCGAGACCGAAAAGACCTCATCCCCCGACGATAGCAGCCTTTTTCCCCCCAAGCGAAGCCCTCGAAGCCCTGATACCCGCGAGGCCCGGTCGACTTCCGACATTCCTGTCAACGGGAGGTAGGAGGTGGTGATTTCCGCCGAGACCAAGCCTGGCCAAGGAGGACCGCCCGGAGCCGACTCCTGTCGGTGAGGACGTCCGACGCCGGCCAGGCGCCGGTATCGGCGGAAAGCACCGCCTCCTACCAGCGGACGAGGGCGCAGCCCCAGTGTATGCCGGCGCCGAGGGCGAGCAGCATGTTGAGCTCACCCTTCTTCAGGTTCCCATTCCTGGTGTTCTCGTCGATCAAAATCGGGATCGTGCCCGCGCTCGTGTTGCCGAAACGATCGATGTTCATCGGCATCTTCTCGGTCGGAACGCCGAGCTGCTCACGAATGTAGGCGTTGATCCGGAGGTTGGCCTGGTGCGCCAAGAACCAGTCGATGCCGTCGATCGGAGTGCCCGTCTCCTTGCAGAGCTCACGCGCCGTTCGAGGGAGCCGAGTCACCGCGAACTTGAAGAGATCGCGGCCCTCCATGCGCGGTACGTAGGCCTGCTCGGCGTACATGCTCGCTTTCCAATAGGGGCGCGTGCGAAAGCCACCCCCCGGCACGTAGATCGTCTCCGCCGAGTTTCCGTCGGTGTGGAGCTTCATCGCGACGAGGCCGGCGTCGCGGTCGGTTTTGCGGAAAATCAAGGCGCCCGCGCCGTCGCCGAAGAGCACCGCGAGGGCACGGTGTGCGTTCGCTCGCTCGCGCGCCTCGGGGGTGACCTCGCCCTCGCGTTCGCCGGTGAGGATGTCCCAGTCGTCCCACGGCATGAAGCCGGCGTGCGCCTCGGCGCCGACGAACAGCACCGTGCGCGCGGCGCCGCTCTTGATGAGGCCATCGACGAGCTGGATCCCGAAGAGCATCGCCGCGCATTGCTGGCGAATGTCGAGCGCGGGCACCCCGGCGAGCCCCAGCTTCGCCCCGAGGAGCGCGCCCGAGCCCGGGAAAATGTACTCCGGAGTCATCGTCGCAAAAACGATGTAGTCGATCTCTTTTGCGTCGATCCCGGCGGCCTCGATCGCGAGCTTGGAGGCCTCGGCGGCGAGGTCGCTCGCGCCCTGACCTTCGGCCACGAAGTGACGCTGGCGGATGCCGGACCGCTGCGCGATCCACTCGTCCGACGTGTCCATGACGCGACGGAGATCGTCGTTCTTGATGGGGGTGCCGGGGACGAAGTGGCCCGTGCCGATGATCTCGAAGCCCATGGTCGACGAAGGATGTAATGAATCCTCGGCGGGCGGACTACCAATTTCGCGTGCACAGGTGGCGCGCCGCGGTCCGGATCGAGGGGAGCCTCGCGATCTGGCGCGACGGGCCGGGTGCTACGCCGCGCCGTCGTCGCTTGCGGCGGGGGCCTTCGGGGCCACCTTGAGGGTCTTCCACGCGGAGAGCTCCACGAGCCCGGCCGGCGCTCCGCGAGGCTTTTTTACGGACGAAGCGAGGCAGTAGTCGACCGCGACGCGAGGCGCGCCCTTCGCCTTCGAGTACCACGCCGCCGCCTCCGCCGCCTCCTCGAGCACCTCGTGCGGGATCACGACGCGGTCCGGATTTCGAATGACGACGTGGCTCCCGGGGGTGCCCCCGCCAACGTGCATCCACGTGTCGTGCGGCTCGGCGACGTCGAACGTGAGGCGGTCGTTCTCTTCGCTGCCTTTTCCGATGAGCACCTCGAAGGCGCCCATGCGCACGGTTCGGTACGGCTTTCCTTTGCTCGCCATCGCTTTCCTCGTTTCGTTTCCGAGGCCGGTACCGCGCGCGTCGCTCAACGCGCGGAGCGGAGCCCGAGCACCGTGAGGCGCTCCTCGGCCGCGGTCATCACCATCACGTCCCCGATCGTCACGTCGGAGACGCGCTCGTGGCCATCGAGGAACACCTTCGCCTCGCGCATCTTCGAGACGAGCGTCACGCGACCGCCCTTGCCCACGATCCCGCGCCGGTAGCGAAGCGTCTTGCCGATCGCGATGTAGGGCTCGCGGACGACGACCTGGATCTTTCGCGACAGGAGCGGAAGCACACGGCCCCCGGCGCTCCGCTGCGCGGCGGTCGAGCCAGCGGCGGGGCCGATCCACAGGCCGCTCGAGCGCTGCTCTTCTTCCACCGCTTCGCCGTTGGGATCTTCGATTCTAAGGATGTAGCGCGAGGTCGCGGCGGGAGACACGTGGCAGTAGAGCGCCTCGTTCAGCACCCGCGACGAGATCGTGATCCCGTTCAGCGACACGTGCATTCGGGTGAGATCGGCGCGCGCGAGGCGGCCTGCGATCGCGTCTTTCAAGGCCTGCCGCGCGGAGCCCTTCTTGCCGTAACAAAAGAAGCCGACCGAGTGCCGCGGGGCGCTGTTGATCCCGAGGAGCGGCACGCTGTCGCCGATCTCGTGGGAGGCGCGGAGCAACGTACCGTCGCCGCCAACCGTCACGACGAGATCGCTCTTCGTCGCGACGCCGAGCGCGTGGCTCTCGCAACGCTTGTAAGGTACACCGATCGCGTCGAGGGCGGCGAGCACCTCCGCGATCGCCTCTTCGTGATCGTCGTGCGACTTGCGCAGCTTTCGGACCGACTCGTCGCCCTTCTCGAGCAGGCGGGTGATGCGCAGATCGGGGCTCTCGACCACGAATTTGCGGTACGTGGTCTTCTTCGCGACGAGCAGCACGCGGGTCACTGGTGTCACGCAGACCTCGCTTCTCGTGTCGTGGCGGCGTGTTTGCTCGCCGCGACGTGGTCGCGGAGGCGGAGGAGGCCGAGCTCGGTCTTCGCGTCGACGAGGCCGTGGGCGGCGAGATCGCGGAGCGCCACCGCGAGCGGGACCGCGACGAGGCGCGCGTTTCGTTCGAGCGGCGAGCCGTCCTCGGTCGGGGCCACGAGCGCGCGTGGATCGACGGTCGCGATGACGAAGTGTTGGATCTCGGCGAGGGCCCCCGGGGCGGGCACCACCGGCGCGCCGAGGCGAACGAGGTGCTTCGCGTCGACCTTCGCGCCCACCTCTTCCATGAGCTCGCGCGCCCCTGCTTCTTCTGGCGTCTCGCCTGCTTCGACGAGGCCCGCCGGGAGCTCCCACACGTTCCCCATCGCCGCGTCACGGAGGGCGAGAGGCACGCGGATCGAGGACCGCAGCACCACGAACGTCGCGCCGTCCTCGTCGAACGTGGGCACGAGGATGACGGCGTCGATCGCGCGCCGGGTGACCACGTCGTAGAGGAACGGCTCGCTGCGGCTGCCGTCGGGGTAGTCACAGGAGGCGGTGACGCGCAGCAAGTCGAGGAACACGCGCCCTCCCGCCGGCCTCGGCCGAACCTCGGAGCACGTGATCGCCGGTGGCGCGGGGAGCTTCGTGAGGCGTTCCAAAGGCGAGGCCGAGACTAGAACGAAGGACGCCCCGATGCGCTCGTGATTTTCGTCGCGTGCGCACGATCGCCGCAAAAATCCGCACCCGCGCGAACGTAAAAAACCGAAAAGATCCGGAAATATGCGTCGCTAACGGACGGTCAGCCCACGCCGAGCAGCTCGTCGTAGATGGCGAGGGTGCGCTCGGCGACGAAGCGCTCCGAGAGCTCGGTCTCCACGATCTCGCGTCCGCGCGCGCCGAGCCTGGCCCGGAGCGTGTCGTCCTCGAGCACACGACGGAGGGCGGCGGCGAGGGAGCCTGCGTCCCGCGCCGGAACCAGGAGCGCGTTCTCGTCGTGGCGCGCGACCTCACGAACGCCGGGCACGTCGGTCGCGACGATCGCGCGGCCGGAGGACGCGGCCTCGAGGAGCGCCTTGGGCAGCCCCTCGCGGTACGAGGGCAGGCAGACGACGTGCGCTTCGCGGTGGACGCGGTCCATGTCGTCGCGCCACCCGAAGTGCTCCACCGTGCCTTCGCGCACCCACGCCGCCACCTCCGCCGCCGTCGCCGACGCGGGGTTGCCCGGATCCGGCTCGCCAACGAGCGCGAAGCGAGCGTCCACCCCGTCGGCCTTGAGCCTACGCGCGGCCTCGACGAGCTCGAGGAGACCTTTGTCCTTCAGGAGGCGCGCGGGAAGAATGACCAGCTTCTTCCCCGCCGGCTCGGGGCTCGGGGCGAAGCGGTCGGTGTCGACCCCCGCGCCGCGCACGACCACGATGTTGCGGGCGGGCACGAGCTTCCACGCGAGCCACGCCGCGCGGTCGTCGTCGTTCTGCAAGATGACGCGCGTGTCGGCTCCGGAGAGGAGCCCACGGTAGGCGACCGTGAGGCCGGCGCGGATCGCGCGAGCGAGCGGCGCTTCGGTGGAGAACACGTAGCCGAGCCCGCCCATCGCGTTCACGATCGCGCGGACTCCGGTCGCCTTCGCCGCGAGCGTGCCGTAGAGCATCGGCTTTATCGCGACGTGGTGGGTCAAATCGGGCCGTTCGCGGCGGTAGAGGGCCACGATCTCGGCGAGGGTCATCGCGTCGACGGCGGGGTTTTTCCCCTGCCGAACCATACGAATCGGCACGTGTCGAATGCCGGCCTCGTGGATCTTCGCCACGTAAGGCCCCGGCGGGGTCGCGACCACGACCTCGAAGCCGGCGTTCTTCGCCGCGACCGCGAGCCCGAGCCGATGGCAGACGAAGTACCAATCCCAGGCCCCGAGGAAGAGGATCTTCTTCCCGTTCCGTGGCGTCGATCTCACGATCCGCTTTCCATCTTGCGGAGCCACACCTCGAGCGTGAGGAGCAGCCACAGCCGCGAGCCGTGGTCGGCGAGCCCCGCGTCTTGCTCGCGCATCATGCGATCGACGGTGCTCCGCTTCACGTAGCGGTAGAGGCGCGCGCCGTCGCCGAGGTGATCGCGCAAGAACTCGCGCAGGCTCGTGCGAAACCAGGTCGCGAGCGGCACGCCGAAGCCCATCTTCGGGCGGTTCACGAGCTCGTCGGGGAGCATGTCGCGGAACGCCTTCTTCAGGAGCCACTTCTTGTCGAGCCCGCGCCGGCGGTACGCGTCCGGCAGGCGCGCCGCGAAGCCCACCAGCTCACGATCGAGGAACGGCGAGCGCACCTCGAGCGAGTGGAGCATGCTCGAGCGATCGGCCTTCACGAGCAGATCGTACGGGAGGTACGTCTCGTAGTTGAACGCGAGCACGCGGGTGAGGGGAGTCGACCCTTCGGTGCCCGCGAGCGCGTCGGCCCCGAACGCGCGCACGGTGCGCCGCGTCTCGTCGGCGAGCTCGCGCGGCACGAGCTCGTCGAGGCTCTCGAGGAAGTACGGCGCGTACGAAAAGAGGCGATCCTCGAAGCTCTTTCCGGACGTGACGAAGAACCGGCGCGCCTTCGCGCGGAGCCCTTTTTGCGTCGGCCCCTCGGGGATGCGCGCCGCCACCTGCGCCCCGATGCGACGCAGCGGCGAGGGGATCCGCTCGGAGACCTCGGCGGCGAGGAAACGCTCGTAACCACAAAAGATTTCGTCGCCGCCGTCGCCGGTGAGGGCCACCGTGACGTGCTTGCGGGTGAGGCTCGCGACGATGCTCGTGGGGAGCGCGGACGAGTCCCCGAACGGGCCGTCGTGCACGTTCACGAGCGGCTCGACGAGCTCGGCCGCCTTCGGCGAGACGATGAGCTCGGTGTGCTCGGTGTCGAACATGCGCGCCGCCATTCGTGCGAACCGCGTCTCGTCGTAGGCGGGGTCGCCCTCGAAGCCGATCGAGAACGTCCGCACCCGCGCGCGCGTGTGCTTCGCCATGAGGCCGACGATGATGGTCGAGTCGACCCCCCCGGAGAGGTACGCCCCGAGCGGTACGTCGGCGACGAGCCTACGCTTCACGGCCGCTTCGAGCAGCTCCCGGGCGCGCTCGGCGGCTTCGTCGGCGGTCATCTCGAGCGGCGGATCGGAGAACGGCGCGTGGTAGTAGCGGCGGATCTTGGGCGCACGCGAGCCTGGCTCGAGCACCAGATCGTGGCCCGGGCGAAGCTCGCGGATCTCGGCGTGGGCGGTGCGGTCGCCGTGGCCGTGCCCGAGCCCGAGGTAAACCCCGAGCTCGCTCTCGTCGACCGAGGTCTTGAGGCCCGCGGCGACGATCGCCTTGATCTCGGACGCGAAGAAGAACCCGTCCGGTCGCGCGGCGTAGAAGAACGGCTTTTTTCCAGCCGGATCTCGCGCGGCGAAGAGGCGCCCGGTCGCTTCGTCCCAAATCGCGAACGCGAACATGCCCGAGAGGCGATCGAGCACCGCCTCGCCGAACGCGCGGTACCCCTCGAGGAGGACCTCGGTGTCGGAGCGCGAGCGGAACGTGACGCCGCGCTCCTCGAGCTCCGCGCGCAGGATCGTGTGGTCGTAGATTTCGCCGTTGAAGACGATGACGAGCCCTTCCTTGCGCATCGGCTGGGCGCCGTTCTCGGTCAGGTCCAAGATCGCGAGGCGCACGAAGCCGAGCTCCACCGAGGGCCTCGAGGCCTGACCGGGGAGGCGAACCACGGCGCGCTGGTCGGGACCACGATGCGCGATCGACTCGAGGGCACGCTCCACGTTCACAGGGCGGGTCGCACCGACCGCCCCGAAGATTCCACACATCGAAATACCCTCCGCGACGCCTTCGCCACCGTTCGGTGCGGCGAGAGGCAGGCACGTTCGCAGGGGCCGAACGGCTCCTCGCGCACGTGAGCCGGACGGTAGAAGGGGCCGGCACAATGTGCAACCACCCACGCGCGGCCTCGTCCGCCGCCCGCGAGCAGACGAGCCGTCGCACCCTGCCGTGGCCTCCGCTACGCTCTTGCAGGTGCACCCCTTCACCAAGGGCTACGCCATCGCTGCGTGCGGGCTCGTCGCCAGCGTGCTCGTCGGAGCCCTCGACGGCCGCTTCGGCGGCGTCGCGATGAGCGTGCTTGCCGCCGCGGCCGGGCTCGGCGCGCTCGCGTACGGTGCGCACCGTGCCGGTCTCCGGGAGGTCGGCGAGGGAATCGCGGTTGGCTCGGCTGCGGTCGTCGCGTTCTTCGGGGTCGCGCTCGCGCTCGGGCTCGGCATCTCGCACACCATCGCGGTCGGGTACCACGACTACAATGTCGACTCGCCCCGGCGCGAGCGTCGCAGGCTGGGCGCGGCGGGCGAGAGCACGTCCGCCCTCGACGCGGTCGTCGATCGCGCGGAGGCACGGTAGGCGGGCGGGAGCGTGGTCCCGTTCGTGCTTGACTCCCGCGTCGAGCGGACTACTTTGCGCCTCCCAATCCACACGCCCCCCAGCGAACCCTCCCGTTCGGTGCGTTTTCCGCAGATTTCTCTGCGGCGGCGCTTGCGGGAGAGGGGGGCGGAGGCAAAAACCGAAAGGATTATCGCACCATGGCCGAGCTCAACTCGCAGGGTCTCCCGCAGCTTCGCGGCGATCTCCCGCTCCCCCTCAAGTCCCTCCTCGACGCTGGCGTTCACTTCGGTCACCAGACCAAGCGCTGGAACCCCAAGATGCGCCCGTTCATTTACGGCGCCCGCAACGGGATCCACATCGTCGACCTCGACCAGACCGCCCGCCTCTTCGCGCGCGCGTTCCACTTCGTCACGGAGACGGTCGCCCGCGGCGGTCACCTGCTCTTCATCGGAACGAAGCGCCAGGCCCAAGAGATCGTGCAAGAGGAGGCCGCTCGCTCTGGCTCCTACTACGTGGTCAACCGCTGGCTCGGCGGCACCCTCACCAACTTCCGCACCATCAAGGGCGGCCTCGAGCGCATGCGCCAGCTCGAGCGCATGAAGGAAGACGGAACCTACCTCCAGCTTCCCAAGAAGGAAGTCTCGCGCCTCGAGAAAGAGCGCGAGCGCCTCGAGAAGTACCTCGGCGGCCTCAAGGCGATGACCGGCCTCCCCGCGGCGGTGTTCATCATCGACCCGGCGATGGAGACCATCGCGGTGCAAGAGGCGAAGAAGCTCGGCATCCCGATCATCGCGATCACGGACACGAACTGCGATCCGGACGTGGTCGACTACATCATCCCCGGCAACGACGACGCGATCCGCTCGATCAAGCTCATCACCCAGCGCATCGCCGACGCGGTGACCGAGGGGGCCCAGCGCCGCAAGGAGCAGCCCTCGCGCGACGACCACCGCAACAACAACAGCGGCCCCCAGGCCGAGGTGTTCCGCGGTCGCCGTGGCGCGCAGCCCGAGGCCTCCACCCCCGAGCAGCCCCCGAGCTGACGGCACGATGCAGCCCTGACGTCGCCCGCGGTGCGAGCCGTAGGTGACGTCGGCGATCGGAGAGCGGCGCGGGGCGCGAGGTCGAGACCTTGGCGCCCCGTTCCGCGCCGTCGCCGTGAGCGTGCCCCCGCTGCGCGCCCCCCGAAGAGTTTGCCGAGCGAAGCCCAACGTGGCCCGAGCGAAGCGCCAAGTTTTTTTATAACGGACACGAAAGACCGAGGAATACCGTCATGGCTGAGATCACTGCCAAGCTCGTGAAAGAGCTCCGCGACCGCACCCAGGCCGGCATGAGCACCTGCAAAGAGGCGCTCGTCGAGGCCAGCGGCGACATCGAAAAAGCGATCGAGATCTTGCAGAAGAAGCGCGAGATCAAGAGCGCCAGCGTGGCCGGAAAGATCGCGACCGAGGGCGAGGTTCGCACCCTCGTCACGGCCGACAAGAAGCGCGGCACGATCGTCGAGGTCAACACCCAGACCGACTTCGTCGCCCGCGGCGAAGAGTTCCAGAGCTTCATCGCCGCCGCCGTGAAGGCCGCCTCCGACCTCCCCGCCGGCAGCGCGCTCCCCGAGGCGCTCGAGAAGCAGCGCAAAGATATCTCCGGCTCCACTGGCGAGAACGTGGTCGTCCGTCGTTGGGAGTCCGTGAACGCGCAGGGCGCCGGCGGCGCGGTCGTCACTTACGTCCACATGGGCGGAAAGATTGGCGTTTTGCTCTCCGGTGAGGCCCCCTCGGCCGACGCCGCGAAAGATCCCTCGTTCGGCGAGTTCCTCGACAACTGCGCGATGCAGATCGCGGCCATGTCGCCGATCGTGGTCGACAAGTCGGCCGTCTCGGAGACCGAGATCGCGAAGCAGAAGGAAATCTTCGCCGCGCAGCTCAAGGACGAGGGCAAGCCCGAAGCCGCTTGGCCCAAGATCATCGAGGGCAAGGTCGCCAAGTGGTTCACCGAGATCACGCTCCTCGGCCAAGACAACGTCTGGGGCGCAGAGGGCACGATCGACAAGATCCGCCAGGAGCTCGGCAAGAAGCTCGGCGGTGAGGTCAAGCTCCACACGTTCTTCCGCTACGGCCTCGGCGACGGCATCGAGAAGAAGGTCGACGACCTCGCGGCCGAAGTCGCGAAGATGACCGGCGGCTGATCGCGCACCCTCGACCCAGCACGACGCGAGCTCGGAGCGCGTGTGCGAAGCGAGGCCGATCGATCCGTTCGCTAGGACACGAGAACCGGCGGCGCGACTCCCCCAGTCGCGCCGCTTCTTTTTGTCGTCGATGCGAGCTCACCACGCAGCGTGGAACAGCGCGCGGCGTACCTGCGTCGATGCCGGCGCGCTTCAGGAGACGAGGCGAGGCATCGCGGCGAGGCCCGCGGCGACGTCGACCACGGGCGCGTACCCGAGCTCCGCGCGGGCGCGATCGGTGCGCACGGTCACGGTGCGCGACATCATCGCGGCGGTGAAGCGCGTGAGCGGCGGGGTCCGTTTTGCGCCGACGAGCCGGTAGCTCGCCTCGACGACGCACGCGAGCGGCCTCGCGACGGCGCCGGGCACGCTCCGTGAACCGAGGTCGACGTCTTGCGTTCCGGCGAGGGCGTCGAGGAACGCGCGGATCGTGAGGGTACCCTCGTCGGCGACGAAATACGCCGCGCCAGGCGTGCCCCGCGTGAGCGCGAGAACGAGCGCGTGGACGAGGTTCTCCACGTGGCACGTCGACGTGAGGGCCGCGCCGCCGTCGAGCCACGCGAAGCTGCCCGTCTTCGCCATCCGCAGGATCGCGGGGAGCACGCTCGTGTCGCGCGGGCCCCACACGAAGCGCGGGCGCACCGAGATCGTCTCGAAGGTGCCCGTCACGTTCGCGGCGAGCACGCGCCGCTCGGCCTCCGCTTTGGTCTCCGAGTAGAGGTACTTCTGTCGCGCCGGGTAGGGGTGGCTCTCGTCGACGTCGCGGAGGTCGTGACCGTCGAAGAGCGCCGCCTCGGTGCCCACGTGCACGAAGCGCGACACGCCTGCCGCGCGCGACGCGTCGAGGAGCTGCGTCGTGCCGTCCACGTTGGCGGACCAGAAGTCGTCGCGCGTGCCCCAGTCCTCCACGTACGCCGCGCAGTGAATGACCGCGTCGTGCCCACGGAGGCGCGCGACCGCGACCGCCCCGAGCTCTCCGGTGACGGCGGTGGCTCTGAGCGCGCGGACCTTGGCCGCGCTCCTGTCCGAACGTGCGAGGGCGGACACCTCGTGCCCCGCCGCGACGAGCCCGGAAATCACGTACGAGCCTACAAAACCCGACCCTCCGGTGACGAAGACACGCATGGCACTCTCCTCGTGCGCGCGCCCTCGTGGGAGCCGCGGAGCGCAGCTCGCTCGCGCAGGGCGTCGCGACGAGGCCAAGATGCGCGCGGGCGGGTCATGCGTCGAATCGAACGATCGCATGCGAGCCATGCACGACGCACATGCTCGCAGTGTCGACGGAGGGCCGCCTCGCGCCGTGCACGGTCTCAGCGGTAGAAGTCCTGCACGATCCAGAGCTTGCCGGCCGGCGTCACGAAGAAGCCGCACGCGACGCCGGTGTACGAAGGCTCGGTCATGTTGAGGTAGTGCCCGTGGGCGCTGTACGGCTCGCCGGGGCCCTCCGCGAACATCTGCGCGAGGCAGTCCGAGAGCGTCGCCTCCGGGGTCGCCCCGGGGTAGTCGGGGCACGCGTTCTGCGCCGACTCGTTGCAGCGGCCCATCGTCGCGTGGGGCCCTTGTTTCGAGTCCGCCGCGGCCTCGCCGTCGATGCACGGCTCCTTGTCCGGGCGACGCACGACGGGCCTGCGCCCGACCTTGGCGCGGTACTCGTTGGTGCGATCGACGCAGAGCTGGCGCGCCGCCGCGAACCTATCGGCCGACGCGGGCACGGGCACCGTCGGCGGCGCGGTCGGGGTGGGGAACGGGACCGGGACCGGCGCGTTCGGAGGCGGCGGAACGAACGTGGGCGACGCTGTCACCGGCGGTGGCGCGGGCACGCCGCGCCCTCCGAGCCGCGCGAGGCACGCGTTCCCGAACGGCGTCGACGTGCACACCCCGCTCGTTTTGCAGTCTTGGTCACTCCCGCAGCCGCCGCACGCGCCTCCCTGGCAATGCGCGAACGCGCACACGAGATCCGCGTCGCTCGCGCAGGGGAATCCGAGCGCGCGTGGCCCTTGCGGAGGAGCGGTCGGCATCGGCGCCTGTGTCGGCGCACCAGGACCGCCCGGGCCGCCAGGTCCGTACGCGCCTGGAGCATAACCCCCGCCGTAACTCGCCTGCGGCGCCACGGGGGGGGCGTCGTCCTCTCGCCGACACGCAGCGACCCACGTGGAGGCGAACACGAACGTGACGAGCACGAACGCCGCAGAGACCGGGCGCGGCGAAGGACGACGGGAGGGCATCGCTCCGATGGTCGCCCGAATCGCCGTTCGCCGTCACGCGTGCGTTGGCGGAAGGCGCGTCGCGTCGCTCTGGAGGCGCGAGCGTCGGGTCGCTCCGGAGGCGCGAGCGTCGCGTGCGCCGCCGCGGGTCTCATCGTGCATCGCGCCAGAGGGTGCTCGGCTCCTGGCCGAGGTCGTGCGATCGATCGGACCCGGGCCCGGCGGGGGTGGGAGCAATCATGCAAGAGCCACATGCGACGCGGCGAACGCATCGATGTGGCTCATGATTTAGCCGACGTGATCGACCCGCTCAGCGCGCGGGGGTGAACGTGTTGTCGTCCTCGCCGAACACGGCGACGAGGTGAATGCGCGAGAACTGGCGCAGCAAATCGTTGTACGTGCGCGGCGCGTCTTGCTCGAGGAGCGCCTTGTAAAGGAGCAGGCCCGTCGCGCCGTCGTCGCCGTAGGCGGGGAGGGCATTGGCGACGATGTCGAGGAACTTCGAGCCCTCGCGATCGGCGGCGCCGTTGGCGGCGATCTTCTTGTCGTGGAGCGCGCGGCCGAGGTACCCGAACGTCTGACAGCCGTTCAAATAAAGGATCTGGTACTTGCCGGCGACCACCGTGGTGCGGCTCGCGAGCGAGTTGATGTTCGAGCCGAGGCCCGAGTGGCCGCTGTACACGATGAGGTCGGCCTTCGCGCTCGCCGGTCCGTAGATCGCGTCGAAGTCGGCCCCCGCCGAGGAGACCTCGTTCACGAGAACGCCGGTGTAATTCACGGTCCGCTCGCGGCCGCCGACGGTGGCCTTGCCGGTGACCTGCGTCGACTTGATGACGGTGGCGCTCGCGGCGCCGTCTTTGCGGGTGCCGCCGGTGAGGCTCGCGAGCGTCTTCTGCGTCACGGTCTCCATCTCGCGCGCGCCCTCGTCGTTCGGCGCGTTGCTCGAGATGATGCCGAACACGGCGACCACGTCGATCACGTCGTCGGCGAGCACCTTGTCGTACTCGGGGTACTTGTTCGTCGTCGCTTTGGCGCTGCGTTGGATCTTCACCGGCGCGCGGAACACGTCGCCGTCCGCGAAGGTGCACCCCGCCGCCTTCGGGTTGAAGTCGTGCCAGAAGGTCTCCACGCCGTACTCGTTCGTGCCGCACTTGCCGTCGTACGTGCGGTTGAAGCGCTGGAGCGCGGTCACGTCGAGCGGGAGCACGAGGGTGTACTCGCGCGGGGTCGCCGCCGTCTTCGGCCAGATCACGGGGAGCGACGCCTCGTACGTGATGCGCTTCTTGCCGCCGCCGAGCGACGCCTCGCTCGACTTCGTGACGTTCACGAGGCCCACTTGGCCGTTGCCCTTCACGTCGGTCGTGAGCGCGCCCTGCACGTAGGCGAGTTGCTCCACGATCGCGGCGCGCGCCTCGGTTTCTTCGTCAGCAACGACCTCGGCCTTGATCCCGAAGTCGAACAGCTTGCCGTCGTTCGAGGTGATCGCGACGTCGGTCGTGTCTTCACCGGAAGGCGCGTCGACCTCGGCGGAGCAGCCCGCCATCACGACGGCGGCGTTGGCGGCGAGGGCGAGCACGAGAGCACGCGGCAAGCGGGTCATCATGCGCCCCTCTCAGCAACTCCCGTTCCATCTGTCCTACACTGTAGGTCCCCAGAACCACACGCCAAAAGCGCAGCTTCCCTGGATCCCCTACAAGCCATCCCTGGATCCCCCGCCCGCACCGGACGAAACAGAAGGTAGGGCGATCGGTGGCGAGACCGAGCTCCAGCAAGGCGGCCGCGCGGAGCGTACTCCTGTACGTGAGCACGGCCAACGCCGCTGGGGCGAAGGTATCGCCGCCGAGCGCCCTGCCTTCTCTAGAGGCGTTGGCGGCCGGAGAGGGCGCGCCCCATGGTGATCGGATCGGCGTACTCGAGATCACCCCCGTGGGGCACGCCGCTCGCGATGCGCGAGAGGGCGACGCCGAGGGGCAAGAGCTCACGCTTCAAGAAGAGCGCGGTCGCCTCGCCGTCGACCGAGGGAGGTGTCGCGACGATGATCTCGGTCACGCCTTCGTCCTGCACGCGCTGGATCAGCTTCGGGATCGGGAGGTCGTCGGGGCCGACTCCTTCGAGCGGCGAGAGGAGCCGCCCGAGCACGAAGTAACGACCCCGCATCGTGCCGGTGCGCTCGATCGCAAAGAGATCGTGGACCCGGCCCACGACGCACAAGAGCGAGCTCTCGCGCCGAGGGTCGTTGCATACTGCACATATGCGCGGCGCGCCCTCCGGCGCCTCCTCCTCCGACTCGGCGAGGTTTCCGCAGCGCGAGCAAGGGCCCACCGCATCGGGCAGCAACGCGAGCTCCTTTCCGAGCTCGCGGCACACCGCCGGATCTTGCGCGAGGAGGTGCAAGACATAGCGGCTCGCGGTCTTCTCGCCGACGCCGGGGAGGCGGGTGAGGAGCTGCGCGATGCGACGGACCTTGGGCGGGAGCATTGACGAAACGATCAGACGACGCCGGGGATCTTCACGCCGCCGGTGACCTTCTCGAGCTCCGCGGCCATGCCCTTGTCGGCCGCTTCCATCGCGCCGTTCACGGCGGCGACGACGGCGTCGAGGGCGAGCTCGAGGCCTTCGCTCTTCAGGAACTCGGGATCGATCTCCACGCGCGAGAGCTTGCCGCCGAAGGTGGCGGTGGCCTTCACCTTGTCGCCGACCGCGCCGAAGACGACTTCCTTGTCCTTCAGCTCTTCTTTGGTCTGGTCGATTTTGCGCTGGATGCGCGCCGCCTGCCGCATGAGCTCGGTCATTCCGCCACGAAATTGCATGGATCCTCGAGAGTCTTGGGGTTTCAGTCGGAAGCGGCAGTGGGGAGGCGTACGTCGCGGAGATCGGCCTCGAAGAGGGTGAGCGCGTGCTGCACGAGCGGGTGCGCGACGACGGCCGCGCGCGCTTTTTCGAGAGCGATCCTGCGCGCCTCGGCGTCGAGGGCGGCGACCGACATCGGGAGCTGCTCGACCGCGACGGAGCTCTCGAGGACGAACGTGCACGATGCACCGAGCACCGCGACGGCGGCGCGACCGAGCAGCGCGCCGTGCTCCGGTTGGGCGATCTGCATCGCGGTGAACGCGCCCTCCTCGTAGCCGAGCACGATGCGCTCGGAGGTGGCCTCCATCGGGCCGCCGTGCTCGAGGTAGGCGGCGAGGGCGGCGTTCTCTTCGCGCACCTTCGCGACGAACGCGCGCACCGTCACGACGAGCGCGTCCGGGGCACGCAGCGCGCGCGCGACGGCGACCACCTCCGACGCCGGGGCCGAAGGCACGAGCTCGAGCCCCCGCGGCTCCGGATCGCCAAGATCGGCGGGGATATACGAGGCAAAATCGACCGCCTCGCTGCCCTTGTTCGGGACGCGGTAGGCGCGCGGCGGGGGCCGGCTCTCCGTGTCCGAGCGCATCGAGGGCGGCGAGGAGGCGGGCGAGGAGGCGGACGCGCCCGATCCTGACGCGGGGGAGGGGACGAACACGTCGAACACCGAGGGCTCTGGCGCGCGCGCGGCCCGATTTCCGGTGAAGCTCTCGCGGGGCGGCGCGGCCGCGTTCGCTGCGCTCGGGTGACGAACGACGGTCGCGGCGGCGCGCTCGGGCGCGGGCGGCGCGGCAGGCTGCGCGGGCTGCGCGGCCGCGGGAGGAGCTTCGTAGCCACCTTCGTGGTCCCCGGAATCATCCATGCTCGCGCGAGGACCACGAGGGGCCGGCGACGTGGAGTCGAGCGACGCGGTCGGATCGAACCGCGGCGCGCGAGGCTTCGGCGCACCGCCACCGCCACCACCACCACCACCACCGGCAGGCGGAGGGGTGCCGTTCGCGAGGCGTCGCTCGAGCTCGCCGAGGCGCGACAAGAGCTCGTCGATCGGCAAGAGGGCCGCGCGGCGCGAGAGCCGCACCAGGGTGACCTCGAACGAGGCGCGCGGATACGCGCTCTTCGCGATCTCGTCGAAGCTCTTGGAGAAGCCTTGGTAGAGCCGTACGAGATCGTCTTGGCTCGTGCGCTTGGCGAGCTCGCACACGTCGCGTCGCTCGTCGTCGGCGAGGTCGAGGAGGCGGGTCCAGGAGTCGTCGGTCGCGTTCTCGTTCGTCTTCGCGACGACCAGATCGCGGAGGTGCTTGAGCCAATCGCGTGCAAAGTGCACCAAATCGAACCCCTGCTCCGACACCCGAAAGAGCACGTCGAGGGCGGTCGCCGCGTCGCCGCCGACGATGGCGCGCGACATCTCGTGGAGCACCTCGCGCGAGGCCACCCCGAGCACGCGTGTGACCGTAGCCTCGGTGAGCACCTCGTCGCCGTAGGCGAGCACCTGATCGAGAAGGCTCATCGCGTCGCGCATCGAGCCCGCCGCTTCACGAGCGAGGATCGAGAGCGCCTGCGGCTCGGCGGTGAGCTTCTCGCGCGAGAGCACCTCCGCCAGCCGCGCGTGCACGATCTGGGTCGGGATCAGCTTGAAGTCGTACCGCTGGCAGCGCGACAGGATGGTGACGGGGACCTTGTGCACCTCCGTCGTCGCGAAGATGAACTTCACGTGCGGCGGCGGCTCTTCCAAGGTCTTCAAGAACGCGTTCCACGCCGCGTTCGAGAGCATGTGGACCTCGTCCACGATGTAAATCTTGGTGCGATCGCGGGCGGGCCGGAAGCCCATGCCTTCTTGCAGGCGGCGCACCTCGTCGACCCCGTTGTAGCTCGCGGCGTCGATCTCCTGGACGTCCATGTCGACGCCCTTCGCGATCTCTTGGCAGGCCGAGCACTCCTGGCACGGGGTCGCCGTCGGGCCGGTCGCTTTGCCGTCTTTCCCGAGGCAATTCAGGCACTTGGCAAGTAGTCGCGCGCTGGTGGTCTTGCCCACACCGCGGACGCCGGTGAAGAGGAACGCGTGCGCGACGCGGTCCTGGTCGATCGCGTTCGCAAGGGTTTTTGCGACGTGCGACTGGCCGACGAGATCCTCGAACGACTGCGGGCGGTATTTTCGCGCGAGGACGAGGTAGCTCACGCGGCCCGTTCTACCACGCCTCGCATCCCCGCTACAGGGGCGGAGCGCCTCATCCCGTCTCGCGGGACGGAGCCCCGGCGCGGAGGCGGCCGTTCACGGCGGGAAGCTCATGGGGGGCGCCGCTTCGGCGGCTTTGGCATCGAGGACCTCCACCGTCACGCAGGAGCTCCGCGCCGTGGTGTGGGTGCACTGAAGGACGGCGTACTTTCCGCAGCCCCGGTAGACCTCGTAACGCGGACTAGCGTTTCCGTAGCGGTGAGGGACCGTAAAGAGGCCGTCGAGCGCGGAGCAACCGAGTGCATCCTTCGCTTCGGCGCGAGCGGTCGCGGTGGAGAACGCGCCGCACGCGGTGAGCCCTCCCGCGAGCGCGGAGGCGAGGATGAGCGCGGAGAGAGAGAGCCGGATGCCGAGCATGACGCGAGGGTAGGGGCGCGCGCGCGGAAGTCGAGCGGGCGGCCCGCGCGGCGAGGCCGAGTGCCCGAAACGGCGAGAGGCACCCTCGCGGGCGCCTCTCGTCTCACGTTCGCCGGGCCGTCGTGCTCAGGCGTTCGCCTTCTTGAGCTCCGCGTTGAGGGCGGGCACGGCGGTGAAGAGATCTTGAACGAGGCCGTAGTCGGCCACTTGGAAGATCGGGGCCTCGGGATCCTTGTTGATCGCGACGATGACCTTCGAGCCCTTCATGCCGGCGAGGTGCTGGATCGCGCCGGAGATGCCGATCGCGAGGTAAAGCGCGGGGGCGACGACGCGGCCGGTCTGACCGACCTGGAGCTCGGCGGGGGCATAACCCGCGTCGCACGCCGCGCGGCTCGCGCCGATCGCGGCGCCGAGCTGGTTCGCGAGCGGATCGAGGACCTCCGCGAACTTCTCCTTGAGCGCGCGACCGCCGGAGACGATGACCTTCGCCTCGCCGAGGTCGGGGCGCTCGCTCTTGGCCGCCTCGATGCCGAGGAACGTGACCTTCGAGGCTGCCGCGTCCGCCGGAGCGACCGCGACGTCTTCCGTGGCGCTCGCGCCGCCCGAGGGCTCGGCCGCCGCGAACTCGCTCTGACGAACGCTGACGACGCCGACCTTGGTGGTGAGCTGGCAGCTCACGTACGCGTTTCCGGCGTAAACCGGGCGGCGGTAGGTGAGCTTGCCGCCGTCGGCTTTGACGCCCGAGATGTCCGGGGCGTAGCCGGCCGCGAGCTTCGCCGCGACGCGCGGGGCGATGTCTTTGCCGAACGACGACGCGGTGATGGCGACGATGTCGAAGTTGCCCGCCTTGGCGACGGCGGCGATCGTCGGAGCGAAGCGCTCGCAGACCGGATCTTTGAGGCTCGGATCTTCGCCAACGAGGACCTTCGCCGCGCCATAGGCGACGACCTCGGCCGCGGCGGCCTTGGCGCCATCGCCGAGGACGAAGAGCGTGAACGAACCGCCGCCCTTGGTGGCTTCGCGCGCGAACGTGATCGCGGAGTGGGTGGACTTGCGGACTTTGCCTTCCGAGAGCTCGGCGACGACCAGAATGTTGCTCATGAATGACCTCGAAATATCGAGAAAAGAAGGAGATTTAGGGGTGCGCCGGCGGCGGCAGCTTTGGGAAGCCGCGCGGCCAGGCGCGGGGGAAGATCAGACGACCTTCGCCTCGGTCTTGAGGCGGGTGACCAGCTCGGTCACGTCCTTCACCTTCACGCCCGCTTTGCGCGCGGGGGGAAGCTCGTAGTCGAGGTACTGGATCTTGGGCGCCGCGTCGCTCGTGAGGTCGGCGAGCTTCACCTCCGCGAGCGGCTTCTTCTTCGCCGCCATGATCGCCATCAGCGCCGCGAAGCGCACGCCTTCGGGGTACGCGTGGGTGGCGGGGGTGTGCACGCTCTTCACGCTCTTCGGCGCGACGATGCGCAAGTCGACCGAGACCACGGCGGGGAGCTCGACCCTGAGCTTGATCGTGCCGCCGTCGACCTCGCGACCGACCAGAAGAGCCTTGTCGCCTTCGGATTCGATCGAGCCGGCGAACGTGGCCTGGGGCCAGCCGAGGTACTCCGCGAGCTGCTGTCCAACCTGACCGGAGTCGCCGTCGACCGCTTGTTTTCCGCAGAGAACGAGATCGGGCTTCTCTTTTTCGACGAGGGCCTTGAGCGCGCGCGCGACCACGTCGCCGTCGATCTGATCGTCGCCCGTGTCGACCCGGATCGCGCGGTCGGCGCCGGTGCCGAGCATGGCGCGGAGGGTGGTCTCCGAGTCCTTCGGACCGAACGTGACGACCACGACCTCGCCCTGGCGCGTCTTCGTCGCGGTGCCGTTCTCCGTGAGGCGGAGCGCCGTCTCGACCGCGTACTCGTCGAACGGATTCGGCTTCCACTCGAGGCCCGTCGTCACGAGCTTGCCGGCGTTGACCTTTACTTTGTTCGCGTTGTCGGGGTCGGCGACGCGCTTCAGCGGGACGAGAATCTTCAAGGTCGGCTCCTCTTACTGGGGGTGGCTTTTGCCCACGCACGGCCTCGCCTCGAGCAAGAAGCCGCACGACTGAATGGCGATTCAGTCAGTAAGGGAAGGTCGCCGCGCTGTCAACGGGCGAGGGTCCTCATTTCACGAGGCGAACGCGCGCGCCGGACCGTCCCATCGTCGTCGTGGCGCGCCCGATCGTTCGTACGTCCCACCCCCGTCACGGCACCCTCGTGATCCCCCCCCAAACGAGCCCCCCGCCGTCCGCGCCGGCGACGCACACGATCCGATCGCCGCAGGCGCAGGCCGTGTCGTCGGCGTATTCGCACGTGAGGCCGAGCGTGGGGCACGCCTTCCTGGGGAGCACCGTCGCGTTCTGCACGGTCGGGCAGTCCGCGGGGTTCTTCGCTTGTGGCGGCGCGCACGTGCACGAATCGCCGCTATCGGTCCGCGCGCTAGCGTCCCTGCGGGCATCGGCGCTGGCGTCGGTGCGGGCGTCGGTGCGGGCATCGCTGCCAGCGTCCACGCTCGCTCCGCCGCTGTCCACTCCCGCGTCGTCCTCCCCGAGCGGTACGACCGTGGTTGCGCAGGCGCTCACGGTTCCGACGAACGCTATGAACACGATGACGAGCACTCGATGCATGTACATGCATGCATGTTAGCAAAGCTCGTGCCTCGGGCGTCGCGGGGCGAACCGGCGTGTCCCAGCGACGAGGCTCGTGCCGTCTTGTGCCGGAGGGCGACCGGAGCGCCAGGTCGCGGCCCGTTGGTGGGCCAGCCCGTCGGGACAAGACCGCATCGACCGACGACGCGCGACCGCGATCGTCTTCGGAGCGGCGCGAACGCGGGGCCGGCGCGGACGTCAGGCGTGCGACGATGCCGCACGATCCGCGGTAAGCTCCGCGTCACACATGGCAGAAACGTGCGATTTTTTGGTCATCGGGAGCGGCATCGCGGGGCTCTCGTTCGCGCTCGAGGCATCGGAGCTCGGCAGCGTGGTCGTCGTCACGAAGCGCGCCGCGTCCGACTCGAACACGCAGTGGGCGCAGGGCGGCATCGCGGCGGTGCTCGACGAGAACGACTCGTTCGAGGCGCATATCCGCGACACCCTCGTCGCCGGCGCGGGCCTCTCTCACGAGCGGGTCGTCGAGATCTGCGTGAAAGAAGGCCCCGAGCGCATCCGTATGCTCGACGCGATCGGCGCACGGTTCGACCAGGCCCACGGCGACAGCCACGGCAAGACCGAAGGGCACGCCGACTACGATCTCCACCTCGAGGGCGGCCACTCCGCGCGCCGCATCGCCCACGCGGGCGACATGACCGGACGCGAGATCGAGCGTGCCCTCCTCGACGCGGTCCGCAAGAAGGCGAACGTGACGCTCCTCGAAGAGCACATGGCGGTCGACCTCATCACCCTCGCGAAGTTCGGCGGGCCGGAGGTGTGCGCGGGGGCCTACGTGCTGGACGTGGCGGCGAACAAGGTCATCACCGTGCTCTCGCGGAGCACCGTGCTCGCGTCCGGCGGGGCAGGGAAGGTCTATCTCTATACGACCAACCCCGACGTCGCGACGGGGGACGGCGTGGCGATGGCTTACCGCGCCGGCGCCGAGATCGCGAACATGGAATTTTACCAGTTCCACCCGACCGCGCTCTTCAACCCGGCGGCGAAGAGCTTCCTCATCAGCGAGGCCTTGCGCGGCGAGGGCGCGATCTTGCGACGCCTCGACGGCACCCCGTTCATGGCCGACTACGATCCGCGGAAAGAGCTCGCTCCTCGTGACATCGTCGCGCGCGCGATCGACCACGAAATGAAGCGATCGGGCGCCGATCACGTGTGGCTCGACATCACCCACCAGCCGGCCGACCTCGTCCGCGAGCGCTTCCCCGGCATCCATGCCGAGTGCCTCCGCTTCGGCATCGACATCACGACGGACAAGATCCCGGTCGTCCCGGCGGCGCACTACATGTGCGGTGGCGTGTCGACCGACCTCGAGGGCCGCACGTCGATCCCCGGTCTCTGGGCGATCGGCGAGTGCGCCCACACGGGGCTCCATGGCGCGAACCGCCTCGCGTCGAACTCGCTCCTCGAGGGCGTCGTGTTCGCGCATCGCGCCGCGCTCGCCCTCGCCAAGACCGGCCGCGACGGCGACAAACCGTTCCCCGACGTGCCTGATTGGGACGTGGGCCGCGCCGCCGCGAGCGACGAGGCGGTCATCATCACCCAGAGCTGGGACGAGCTCCGCCGCCTCATGTGGAACTACGTCGGCATCGTGCGCAACGACAAGCGCCTCCGCCGCGCCGCGCGCCGCATCGCGCTGCTCCAGGAAGAGATCGCGGAGTACTACTGGCAACACTTCGTGACCCGCGATCTCCTCGAGCTCCGCAACATCGCGACGGTGGCCGAGCTCGTCGTGGCGTGCGCGGCGGCCAGGAAGGAGAGCCGCGGCCTTCACTTTACGACCGACCACCCCGAGCTCGGCGCGCGCCTCGTCCGCAGCGTCGTGAAGCGCGGCGTGCCGGCCCACATGGTGCCCCTGGCGACGACCTGACTCGTCCTCGTCCGCGCGCGCTCTCGAGCCCCACGACGGCGACCGGGCGCTCGCGTTTTTGGGCCACGGCGACGTTCGTCGAACTGCAACGGCGCGCGCTTCGTCCGTCCTCGGCCCCGCGCGTGGGCCGGCGGTGCGCGTCGCTTTTCCCGAATGCGCATGGCTTTCGGGCACATGCGACGGCCGTTTTTTTGACGCGGACCTGCACCGAACGCCGTGGCTCGTCCTAGGATAGAAGAGATTCCGCCAAGTGGCGTCGCGTGTGCGCGCATCGTTGGCCTTCCCTCTCGAGCGCTTCGCTCCATTCACCCGATCGGCTCCCTTAGATGTCCTCCGACGAAGACGACAAACCGAGCGGCGCGACGCTCTCGTACCTCGGCGCGCTCGGGTGGACGTTCGCGGTGACGGGGCTCACGCAGCTCGTGGCGCTCGTGGCGAACGAGCTCCGGCCGGGTGGCGGGCTCGACACGGTGACCCTCTCCGTCACGGTGGTCGTCGCGACCCTCGGGGTGCTGCTCGCGATGGCGCGGGTGCACGGCCCGGACGAAGATCTCGCGGCGCTGCTCGGCGCGAAGAGCGTCGCCCCGGTCCTCACGGTGCTCGCGTTCGTCGCCGGCGTGTCGCTCGTGTTCGCCACCTTCGGGGTCGACTCGGCGATCGCCGACAAGATCCAGCTCGACGACGAGGACAAGGCGTTCTTCGCGACCGACACGCTCCGCCAGCGCGCGCTCCTCTCGGTGCTCTTGGTCTTGCTCCCGATCATGCACGAGGTGTTCTTCCGCGGGGCGCTCTTCACGCTCCTCGAGCGCGACAAGCCGCGGCAAATGGTGGTCTTCGTCACCACCGTGCTCGCCGTGTTTCGGCCTGGCCTCGATCAGCTCGTCTCCGGCTTCCTCCTCGCCGCGATCGCGGGCCACCTACGCGGCCTCTCGCGTTCCCTTTGGCCGTCGATCGCCCTCCGCGTCGGCTTCGCGGGCGTGCTCGTGGTGGCGACCCTCACCCGCCACGACGACATGAAGATCCCCAAGCTCACGCAAGGTCTCGCCGCGGTCGCGGTCACGATCTGCATCGGCGTGTTCGTGGTCGTGGCGCGCGGCATTTCACGTCGCCGGGTCTAAAGCTCGTTTCGTGAGCGCGTGACCGGCTTCTGAGCGACTCCGGAGGGCTCTTACGCGCTCCGAGGTCCAATTCAGAGGATGCAACGCCATCTCCGGACGCACGGAGGCCCGGATACACGAGTTGCAAACGGCCCTCCGCGTGTCCGCAGTCGCGATTCAGAAGTTGTAACCGGGGCTCCGGACGTCGGCAGGGTCGGAGACAGAGGTTGCAACCGGGGCTCCGGGCGTCCGGAGATGGCGTTGCATCCTCTGAATCGGGGCTCGGCGCGAAACTGTGGCTTCGGGAGCGCGAACGCCCACATCGAAGCGCGCCCAGCGTCGCGTCGCGCGGCCGGCACGGTCTTGCTCGCGAGTCTTCGCAAGCGGGCTCGCCGCGAGGGGACGCCACGGTCACGCGTGGTGGCGTCGCGGCGGAGTCACCCGTGACCCGCCTCGTCACGCCGGGGTCGAGCACGATCTCCTGGCCGTCGCTCGCGCCGTCACCCGCGCGCGAGCACGGCCCTAAGCTGGCGCCCGCCGAGGGAGCGCCGGATCACTCTTTCCAGAGGAACTTCCACGGGTTGTGCTTGAGGTCGCGGACCATCTCCTGCACGTCGTCGTAGATCGCTTCGTCCATGACGAGCGCGCCGATGGTGCCTTCGCCCTTTTTGATGTGGGTCACGATCGCCTGCGCGTCGGCGGCGGTCGCGTTGGCGCGGGTCGCGAGCTGGGCCACGTCGTCCAGGGTCTTCTTGAGCTTCGCTTGCTCTTCCGCGCTGCCCACCGTGGCGGAGACGCGGTTGATGTTGGCCATCGCCTCTTTGGCGTCCTTGAGGAGCGGGCCCGAGTCGCGCTGGAGGTCTTGCGAGATGCGATCGATGTTGTCGATCGTGCGCATGATCTTGGGGTTGTCGACGTAGCGGACCTTCACGTCGTGGGTGAGCTGGTTCGCCTCGGCGGTGAGGGCCTCGAGGTTCGCGACGGTGCGGTTGATGCGCTCGCGGTTGTCGGTGAGCACGCCGTTCAAGTTCTTGAGGAGGCCGGCGGTGTTGGTGGCGATGTCGCTGATGAGCTCGCGGTTGTTCCGGATGCCGTTCATCGTCGTGTCGAGCAGCTCGTAGGCCTTCGCGAGGAAGAGGTCGAGGCGCGGCGGGTCGATGCCCTTCACGATCGCGTTCTCCTTCAAAACGGGCTTCCCCGGGCTCCCCGGCTCGACGGCCATGAACTGCTCACCGAGCACGCCCTGGGTGGTGACGTAGAAGTCGGCGTCCTCGTGGATGGCCTCTTGCACGCGCTTCTCGACGGCGATCTTCGCGCGGACGAGGGTGCGCCGGTGGGTGACCGGATCGACCTGTCCGCCCATGAAGCGAAGCTCTTCGACCTTGCCGACCTTCACGCCCGCGACGCGCACGGGCGCCCCCGCTTGCATGCCACCGGGGTTATCG
>JAAFHV010000134.1 GCA_013297655.1 Myxococcales bacterium
CTGATTCACGAAGCGGAGACGAACCTCTCGCATGCCTTTCGCCTGCGCCACATTGGCCCTTTCCAACTCGAAGCGGCGATTCAATCTGCCCACGTGTTCGGCGTCCGCGCGGGGAGGGTGGACTACGAGAGTATCGTCTCGCTCTATGAGGGGTTGCTCGCGCTCGCCCCGTCGATGGGGGCGGCGGTGGGGCATGCGGCCGCGCTCCTCGAAGCGCGCGGGTCCGCGGCTGCGCTCGCCGTGCTCGAGGCACCACCGTTCGAGATCGACGACACCTATCAGCCGCTATGGGTCGTCCGCGCCCACGCTCTCTACGGCCTCGGACGCGACGACGAAGCGGGCGCCGCGCTCGTCCGCGCGATCGCGCTCACCGAAGATCCCGCGGTGCGTGCGCATTTGGAGTCGATGGCACACGAGCGTTCACGCTGAGAGCATCGACCGCTCGGCGCGCTCGGGGCGCGGCGGAAACAGCGCATCGGAAGACCCAAAGCGGATCACACACGTAGGAGCGCATCCCATGACACTCCGCTCCTCGGCCGCTCGCGCATCGCTCGTCGTTTTCCTCGGTTGGTTGTCGGCCTGCGCGGCCCCGCCAGCGCCGCAGCGAGCCGCGAAATCTCCTGACGGCGCGGACGTCTCGAGCCTCCCTCCGTCCGCGTCGGCGTCCACGCCTCGATCACCCGAGCCGGTCACGAGGACCCTCGCGAAGCTCGGTGAACGCTGCGCAGGATTCGGCGTTATCCGTTGTGAGGAGGGGCTCGTCTGCAACGCGCCAGCGCACGTGCTCGACGGCGCCGGCGTGTGCGAGCGAGCGAAGCCCTAGTCTAAATTCGCTGAGCGAGAGGCACCGAACGGCTCGTGTAGGATACTGGGATGGAGATGGTTCGTCCCACCGACAGCGAAACGGACTGGGCGCGAGGCGCTCGACCGGCGGCGCTGGGACGATGGGGTCTAATTCTCCTGCTGCTCGAATCTGGCACGGTGCTCTCGTGGATTCGCGCGACGTTCGGGATCGTCGGAGGCGCTGCGCTGGTCGCGCTCGCCGAGGCCGAATCGCGCCGCGGTGGAAACGGAGGGAGATCATGACCTCTCGAGCCGGTCGCGAGGCGAGCGTCGCGAAGGTCGACCTGAACCTTCTGCGGGTGCTCGACGCGTTGCTGACGACCCACTCGGTGTCGACGGGAGCTCGAACGCTCGGGATCACGCAGGCGGCGGCGAGCAACGCGCTGAACCGACTGCGCGAGCATTTCGGTGACGAGTTGCTCCTGCGAAGCGGTCAAAAAATGGTTCCTACCCCGCTCGCGGAGGAGCTCGCGCCTCTCGCCGTCGCCGCGATGGAGATGGCCGCGCGCGTGCTCGCGCGGAGCGCCGCCGCGTTCGACCCTGCCCGCGCGAACGCGCAGCTGCGCATCGCCACGTCCGACCACGTGGATGCCCTCGTGGTGGAGCCGCTCGCGAAGGCCCTCGCGGTCGAGGCCCCGGGGGTGAGTCTCGTCGTCGAAGCGTTCACGCGAAGCGCGGCCGACCGCGCGTCGCAAGGCGAGCTCGGACTCGTGATGATCCCCCGCACCCGGATGGCGGAGGAGCTCCATGCTGCTCACCTGTTCTCGGAGCCGTATGCCGTAGTCGTGCGCAAAGCTCATCTTGCCACGCGCGCGCTGCTCTCTCCGCGCGTCTTCGCGGAGCTTCGTCACGTGGTCGTCTCCCCCGGAGGAGGCCGCGCGATGACGGTGATCGATGCCGCGCTCGACGGGCATGGGCTGCGTCGGGTGGTCGTGCGCTCCGTTCCGGTGTCTTCGCAGGCGCTCCTCCTCGTCGCGGAATCCGACTGTGTGACGACGATCCCGAGGTCATTTGCGGTCCGATATGCCGAGCGGCTCGGGCTCGCGGTTCTTCGCCCTCCGATCGAGGTTCCGATGCTGCGGATCGATTGTGGCTGGGGGGCGAAGTTTCACGATGACCCTCTCCATAAGTGGATACGCCGTCGCGCGATGGAGATCGCGCGAATCGAAATAGGCAAGTACGGCGAGCCGCGGAGTTGATTCGGAGCGCGCCGGGCCAACTGATTGTGTCGCCCGGTAGGGACTCGCGATCTCGTCGCCTCGGGCGGTACGTGTCGCAGGTGGCGGTGCCGATGGCGTGAAACGTCGACGATCCTGGAGACCTCGACGAGGAACGGGATTCGGCCTGGGCTGACGCGCTGAAAAGCGAAGTCGCCCGACGAGTGGTCATTCGCGTCGTGAATGGCCTCCATTCGTGCGCTGAGTTGGTCTCTCGTGCACGCGGTCACTACCCTCTGTCTTGGTCGACGCCCATGACGTTGGGAGGCTCGAGATGACGAGTCTTGCGAGCTTGCGCTGTCGAACGGAGCGCCGTGCGAGGCGCGCGCGGACTGACGTGCGGCCGGAATAAAGGAGAACCCGCGAATGATGCTAACGATGACGATTCGAGATTTGGCGCGTAAGTCTCTCTACGAACGATCGCTCGTCTACGATGCTACGTTGGACGCGACGGGGCTGGCCTCCCTCTGGCACCCGGAGGGATCCGTCCAGATTGGCGCGCAGCCGCGCGTCACCGGGAGGGAGGCTGTCGGAGCTTTCTTCGAGACGTTCTTCTCGTACGGGCTCTTCGAGAAGCTCGAACACGAGATGCTCGAGGTGTGGGACCTTCCGGAGACGCTCGTTTACCACGCCGTCGCGATCTATACGCTCCCGGATGCGTCCGTGCTCCGCGTTCCGTACGTGAATATTGTAAAGTACAAATAAGGGCTCTTCTTCGACTATCGAGTTTTCATCGATACGAAGCCGTTGCTGAAGTGATGCCTGTGGGCGTCCGCGCGTAGACGCGCAGATCGCGACGCCAGGAAGCCCTCGAGGGCGAGAGAGGCCGTCACCGAGGCGGGGGCGAGGGGTTCGCGCCGCGGTGACGTGCCGAATTTCGACCGTGCATACTACACTTGCTCCAAGCGTACGGCGGTGCCGTAGGCGAGCACCTCGGTGGCGCCCTGCGAGAACTCGGTGGCGTCGTACCGCATCCCGATCACGGCGTGTGCGCCGAGCGCTTCGGCGTGGTTCACCATCATGAGGTACGCCTCTTGGCGGGCGGCGTCGCAGACCTGCACGTACTCCTCGATGTTGCCGCCGCCGAGCTGCTTGAAGGCGCCTACGAAGCCCTGGCCAAAGCTCACGCTCCGCACCACGATGCCGCGCGTAATACCGAGGTAGGCCGACACGCGGTAACCATCGACCGAGGGACCGGTGGTCACGATGACGGACATGTTCGATGCGGGCGGCGTGCGGTAGTCGGTGCTCATGGCCCGAGAGTCTCGGCACGCCCGGACGCGCGGTCAATGAGCCAGTCGCCGATCGCGCGCCGATTCGCGGGCGACGTGCGCGCGGCGAGACGAATAAGGAGGGCTCGTCGACCGCGGTGGCGGCGCGCGGAGGCTTCAGAACTTGCCGTTGGCGTTCTTCCACTCGCTCCGCGGGGGAATCGCCTCGATCGTGTCCCAATGCTCGACCAGCTTGCCGCCCTCGACGCGGAAGAGATCGTAAAACGCGGTGGGCTTGCCGCCGAAGCTGCCCTCGCTCGCCGCGAGCACGAAATTGCCTTCGCCGAGCACGCGATGAACGCGGTCGTACTTCATGGTGACGCCCTGTTTTGCCATCGCCGCGAGCGCGGCCCCGAGGCCCGAGAGGCCATCCCCGATGTTCGGGTTGTGCTGCGTGTAGCGGTCGCCGTCGATGTACGAGGCGAGCTTGTGCATTCGCCCGTTTACCAGGATGTCGTCGAGGAACGCGCCGACGAGCGCCTTGTTCGCGGCGGTGTCCTCGAGGTGCGTCGCCTCGGTCGGGCCGTCGATCATCGTGTGTTGGCTCGGGTTCGGCTGCTGCGGCTTCTCCTGGAGGTTGTCCCAATGTTCGACGATCTTCCCGTTCTCGAAGCGGAAGACGTCGAAGCCGATCTTGGGCCCGAAGAAGTCGTAGTCGGTATGTGCGAAGACGAACGGTCCATCTTGGAACACGCGTACGGGCCTCGCCCGCGCCGAGCCTTTCGGCAGCGAGTGCATGAGCGCGCCGAATCCCTCGAGCCCGTCTGCGGCGGCCAGGTTGTGCTGAATGTACTTGTTGGAATCGATCACCGCGATCGGGCCCGGTTCTCCGGTCTCGATCGAGCGGAGGAGGGCGGATACGGAGGCTTTCGGGTCGATGGTGGTCATGGTGGCTTTTCTCGTCGTAGGGGTGGAGTCGCGGGGCTCGGCGGCGGTAGGTCCGCATCCGGCGAAGAGCAGGAGGGCGCCAGCGATCGGTAAAACGTGCGGCTTCATGCCCACCATTGTCATCAACCGGCCGTCGCGGCGCGAGGTAGGATCCCTCCTTCTCATGGTCAAAAAGCCTCACGACCGACCCGACGTGATTGTCCCGGTTCCGTGGCGTCCGAGCCGCGCGAACGCGCAGGTCGAGGTGCTCCGCATCTCCGAGGTGCGTCCGCGGCTGAACGCGCGGGTCGAGCGACTGCAGTTTCACGGATACCTGTTGATCACGCGCGGCTCGTGCAGCCACGAGCTCGACTTCGAGCGCTTGAGCTGCCGCCCCGGGAGCCTCGTCCATGTCCGGCCGGGGCAAGTGCAGCGTTGGCGATTGCGCGACGGCGTCGACGGCCTCTTTCTCATCTTCGAGCCCGAGGTGCTGTTCGCCGCGCCGCGCCGCGCGCCCACCTTCGTAGACGATCTCGGGTTCGACGAGGCTGCGTGGCCCGCTCTCGTGCATCTCGTCGATCGCGACCGCGCGGCAGCTTTCGATTGGATGACCCGAATCGAGCGCTGCCTCCGGGAGGCGACAGGCTCGCCGCTGGCGAAGCCCCTGATTTGCCACTTGCTCGCCGCCGCGCTCGTCGATCTCGCCCGCCGATTGCCCTTTTCGTCTGCCGTGCCCAGGGCGGCGCCCGATCGCGCGCGTCGCCTTCGCGAGGATATCGAGCGCTCCTTTCGCGTTACCCGCAGCGTTCGAGACTACGCGGCGCGGTGGGGCGTCTCCGTGGGTACGCTCGACCGCCTCGCGCGCGACACGTTCGGGACCTCGGCGAAGGAGCTCATTGATGCGCGAGTGATCCTCGAGGCACGTCGTTTGCTCGCGCATACGAGCCTCCCCGTCGCTTCGATCGGGGAGAGCTTGGGCTTCTCCGAGGCGACCAACTTCGGGAAGTTCTTCCTCGCGCGAACGGGTGAGCGCCCGGGCGCTTTCCGCGCGCGCCAGGCCTGACGGTTGTCCGTTCCGCGCGCCCGCGTCGGCGGGTTCGTCCCATTGCGGGGCCGGCTTCGCCGCCTTTTACGGCTCGCGCGCGTAGGCGACCCAACCCTTGAAGCTGAATGCCGCATAGAACAGACTGACCTCCGAAAAGCCAGTATCGCGCAGCATCGCCTCTTCTTCGGCCGGCTCGAGAATGGTGAGGCGCGTGCCGAGGGCGTGCCGGGCCCTCTCCAAAAGAGCCGGGTCCGCGCCATCCGGGTGCCCGTAGGCGGCATGGCGCGCGAGCCACACGGACCGCTCGGGCTCTGTCTGCGGAAAGCTGATATGGGCGAGTACGAACGGGGCGCCGGGCTTGAGCCGTTGGCGAGTTTTCGAGAGGGTCTCGAGCCTTTCTTCGCGCGGGATGAAGTGAAACGTGAGCAGGCTCACCGCAGCGTCGAATGGTCCCTCCGGGGCGTCGTCGACGAGACCCTGGTGCAAGCGGACGCGCGACGCATGCGCCCCGAGTGTCCATTCGGCGAGGCGAAGCATGTCGTCCGAGGGGTCCACGCCGTCGAACGACCACCCCGAATGCGCGTCGGCGAGGGCTTTCGTCTCCATGCCACCACCCGCGCCCAAGACGAGCACCCGCGCGTCGTGGGGTGTCCGCTCCGCGAGGAGCATCGACGTCATTCGGTGGAGGCCGTGAAGGCCAGGGACCTGTCGCGGCGCGGTTTCGAGGTAAGCGAGGTTCGTGGGGGGATGGGCCGAGCTCATTCTACACACTCCATTTCGGGCCTGGCGGTCTGCGGGGATGACGGAGCAGTGCCGGGACGCGATGGGATCGAGCGAACGGTGTGACGAGGATGGTGTTGTCGCCCACGGTTGCGTCCGGTGCGGGAGCTCGCTGGAGCCCGAGTACGTACGGCGCGGTCGCCGCCCTTTAGCCGTTGGTCTTCGCCTTGCGCGGTGAGTGGCCACGGGCGGCGTGGCGCGTGTGCACGTCCGCGTGGAGCGCCGCGAGTGTCACTTCCCCGAGGCGAGCGAGGAGCAGCTCCTCCGCGCTTCGAAAGGACTTGTCGAGCGCGGCGTTCACCGATGCCTCGACGAGGCATCCGGGGGTGTCCGTTCGGTTCCCGATCGCGAGCAACGACGGAGAGCCGAGCGCAGCGTAGATGTCGCGCAGTGTCACCTTCGACAAATCGCAAGCGAGCGTCCAACCCCCGCCGTGCCCCTTCTCCGAGTGCACGTATCCCTGGTCGCGGAGCCCGGCCATCACCCGGCGGATGACCACGGGATTCGTATCCAACGCCTTCGCGAGGACGTCGGAAGTGACCGGGCCGTCCTTCTGCGCCATGTGGAGCAGGACGTGGAGCACGCCCGATAACCGGCTGTCTCGTCTCACGTAACTTACCATGTTGCGTGATGGCCCTCGTGTCAAGCGGGGGGCGTCGTCCGCGCGTGGTCGAGAGGCCTTCATGCCTCGGCGAAGGGCGTCGTCACCTCTGCCCACGAACGGGTGGGCACGAAGCCAAAATCGCCGCGCAAGAGGACGGGCAGGAGCCCCGAGCCGAGCCTTTTCGAGATGGATCGAGCCTTCGCCGAGGCGACGATCGACCTCCCGGAAGACGCTTGGGGGGAGAGACCGCCAACCAGCGTGCCATAGCGTGCCGTTTGCACCGGACGCGTACCGGGGCCTGGAAAATTAGCGCGATTTCGCGTTGGCACCGCGCCTGCAATACGGCGATGCATGGCAGACGTTCATCGTAAGCGTTCGCGTGTGACCCTCCTTGCGGCCGCGATTGGCATCGGGCTCGCGCTCTTTCCCAAGCAGGCCCTCGCGGAGGATTGGCTCCTCGTCCCGGGCGCGTCGATGGGGTTCCAGTTTTTGGGGCAGAGGTCTTTCTCGATTGGACCCGACTTGGTGGTACGCCACCAAGAGCGCCGGCGAGCGTACAACGTTGGCGTAGGTGCGTTCTTGATGCCGCAAATCGTCGTTCCCTTCGACGGCTCGGGGACGCAGTTCTCGGTTGCGTCGGGGGTCGACGTTCTTGGACTGTTCGGCTCCGCCCGCGCGGGCGCGGCGCTACGCACCGGCTCTGGTCCGACCACCCTCTCTGGTGGTGCCTATTTCGCCGGGGGGCTCACGTATGCGGGAGCGCAGGTGATTCCGTTTCTCGTGTTGGAGGGATTTGCGCCCTTCCTCGGCGGAGACTCCAAACATCCGTTCTCGCTCGGCGTTCGCCTCGGGATCCAAATCCCAGTACCCAATTACGAGCCGGCGTTCTCTGAAATAGCCTATGGGCGACCGCTCCGCGACGCGCGCGGGAAGGTCGTCGTGGCGCCGCTCGACCGCAAGGTGGCGCGCGTCGTATCGCTGGATCGCGCGGCAGCAGCGGGCTACTGGCTGAACGCCGCTCGACACGAGCACGCCGCGATCGCGGCCTTCTGTCGGCTCGCGGTCGATCTCACGTCCGTCGGCGCGCCCCTCCGGCTCGTGCGCCGCGCGCAAGAGGCCGCCCTCGACGAGGTCGATCACACCGAGACTTGCCTCGCCATCGCGCGCCGTCTCGGTGGCAATACCCAGTCCGGAGCGTTCGGCGCGATCGCGCGCGAGTCCGTCGCGAGGGCCGCTCCGAGTCTCGCCGCCCTCGCGCTCGAGTCGTTCGAGGACGGCTATGTGAACGAAGGAGCCTCGGCGGCGTGCCTGCGTGTCGGCGCGAGGCAAGCGCGGGGCTCGAAGCTCAAGGTAGAGCTCGCGACGCTCGCGCGTGACGAAGCTCGCCACGCGCGTCTTGGCTGGGACATCGTGGTCTTCGCGCTTCGGAGCGGCGATCCCGAGGTCCGCGCCGCCCTCGAGGCACGCCTCGCCGCCCCCTTCTCGGTCGCCCCGAGCACGCGCGCTTCGCGGTCTCCGCTCGAAGCTCATGGTGTGCTCTCGTCGTCGGATCGGGCTCGTGTCGCCATGAGCGTGGCCCGTCGAGCGCGGACCAGGCTCGCCGCCCTCCTCGCGTCGCTCTCGAGTGGTTCGTGTACGCCACGCGGGGACACCGCGGCGCAGCGGGCTTGAGCGACTCCTCGAAAGCGCGCGCGGCCGGAAAAAGAGCCTCGCCCAGAGCCGGCCGCTCCGATCCAGCCCCCCGGTGACCGTCGGAGGCGCCCTTGACAGCTGAACCAGATGAACGATTGTAGTTCATATGGAACAAGTTGGTCGTACGGTTGCCCTCACCGGGTGCGCTGGGTTTCTCGCTTCTCACATCGCCGCGCGGCTCTTGCGGGACGGATTTCGTGTGCGTGGCTCGGTTCGTTCGCTCGAGAAGCAGAGTGGGTACGCCCACCTGCTGCGGCTCGAAGGGGCGAAGGAGCGGCTCGAGCTCTTCGAGGCCGACCTGCACGACGCGGCGGCCTTTCGGAAGCTGGTCGACGGGGCCGATTTTGTCCTCCACACCGCGAGCCCGTACACGCTCGACGTCCGTGATCCGGAGCGCGATCTCGTGCGGCCCGCGGTCGACGGTACACGGCACGTGCTCGATGCGTGCGCGCGCGCGGCGAGCGTGAAGCGCGTCGTCGTGACGTCGTCGATGGCGGCGATCACGGACGAGCCCGACGGCGCGCGCGTGCTCACCGAGGAAGACTGGAACGAGAGCTCCTCGCTCTCGCGGAACCCTTATTACTACTCGAAGACGCTGGCGGAGCGCGCCGCGTGGAGCTTCGTAGAGGAACGAAAGCCTTCGTGGGACCTCGTCGTCGTGAATCCGTTTTTGGTCATCGGGCCTTCGCTTTCGCCGGGCGTCAACACCTCGAACCAAGTGTTCGTCGATCTCCTGCGAGGCCAATACCCGGGGATTATGAACCTCACCTGGGGCTTCGTAGACGTACGGGATGCTGCCGATGCCCACGTCCTCGCGATGACCACGAACGACGCTCACGGCCGCTACGTCTGCGCAGGGGAGACGATCTCCATGCGCGAGGTGGTCGCGCTGTTGGCGGACGACGCCGCCCGTCGTGGGACCCGCCCGAAGTTGCCGAAGCTGGGACTCGACTGCCGGGCCGGTGACGCGATGGTGAAGCTCGCGTCGTATGCGCAGCCTGCTGGTGTGGGGCAATACCTACGCTCGCACGTCGGCCGCGTGCCGCGCTACGACACTGCCAAGATCCGTCGCGACTTGCGTGTTCAGTTTCGACCGGTGCGCGAGTCGATCTTGGACACCGTCGACGATCTCGCTCGCGCCGGCCACCTGCCTTCGTGAGGTCGCGGATTTCGGGTTGCTCCGCGCCGGCGACAGGTCACGCCTTGCCGCGATCTGTCGGGTAGAACGACGCCACGGGCAGAAACGCTCCGATCGGGGTAGTGAGCCGCTCGTCGTCGGCTCGGTCGGGAAGGAGCTTCTGGGGGTGCACTGGCTGACTCACCGGTCGGAAACGCGGGCGCGAGCCTCGTGGAGCGGGAGAGCGCGCCGCTCGTTTGCGAAATGAGCGCCCGGCCGCTCGAAAACGGCGCGCAGACGGCTCGGGTGGGCCGATGTCGCGGATGGTCGACGCGTTCTCCCGCGGGCCGAAGGGCCGTGAAGGTGGACGCGTCGATCGCGCGATAGCTCGAGCGCGATTCCGTCGCACGACTCGCGTCGCCCCCGATCCCACGCGACGCCGTGCCGCGCCCTTCACGTATCGCGCGGCTGCGTCGACCAGCGGCCCCGTCGCCGACGCCGGCACGTTCGGTACGAGGGCCCGCGGCGCGAGACCGGCCGTGCTTGGCCCGTCGGGAAGGGAGCGCGGCGGACGCGACGGGCAGTTTTTCGAGCGCGCGGTTAACGCAGGCCGCGGATGGTCGTTCCCCTCGATACGAAACGCAATCCGCGGTTCGGCGGGGCGGCAAACACCGCCGAAGTTTTCATCGCAACTCGGAAAGATAAACCAACATGAGCAAGTCCATTCACGCATCCACTCGCGCCGCGGCTCTCGTTTCTCTCCTCGCGCTCGCCGCCGGGACTGCATGCACGAGCAACGCGGACGAGAACGTGTCCCCGAAGATCGCGGTCACGAATCGCTCGAAGAGCGCCCTCGTCGCCGCGGGGATCACCGCGCTCGACGGCACCTACGGAGCATCCTGCGATGGGCGCACACTCGGAGAGGCGTGGAGCGTGACCGTGAGCGGCGCCCCGGTGCTCGCCAACCCGACCCTCAGCGTGCGAAAGAACGACTCCGACTGCACGCTCACCGTCACGAACGTCGTCGTCGACCAAGACGTTTACGTCGGTACTCCGGCGATTACCCTCGCGACGAGCTATGCGGGCTCGGCGTCGGCCTTCAAGGACGTTCCCGGCGACCCCGTCGACTTCTTCGCCAACGCCCGCATCAGCGCGAGCTCGTTCGCCACCGACTTCACGATCGACGTCCTCGTGACGGACGACACGAACGACGGGGCGTCGGCGTCGAAGCAGGGAGAGTTTGCGACCCAGAGCTCCACCGTCGCTGCGTCGAACTTGGCGGCGCCCAACTACACCATGGGGCTCTCCAGCTTCACGATGCTCACCGACGTGGACGACGTCGTCACGAGCGTTGGTGGGTATGCACAGCTCGTCGCGGGCACTACGACGGGTCAAACGTACGCTATCCACGGTGACCTCCTCACGAGCTCCGCGACCCTCGCGGAGATCGCCAGCGCGTACTCCGGGGCGGCGGTGTCGGGCAACATCGTCGACCTCACGTTGCTTCGAATCCCGGCCGCCGACTTCGACGTCGTGGGAGCCGATCTGACGGCCGCGCCGGCGGTTCGCACCGTCATCCTCCGCAACGAGGACCAAGGCGTCATTTCGTATCAGCTCGTCGGAGTGTCGTTCAGCAAGCCGTAAGCCGCTCGTGAACGGCCATCGGGCCATGATGGGTCGCGAGCGCACGAGCCGAGCCGGCGCGTCGCTCGCGGCCCGTTTCTTTTTCGAGCAATCCCGAACGGACCACGATGATCGGTCTGCCGAGCGAACAAGCGCGTTCTGCGCCGCGGGATCCGCGCGGAGAGGGCGCCGCTCGGGAGGGAACGTGCCCGTGGTGAGGACGGCGAAGTCGTGACGTTCGGTGGGATTCAGGCGCCCACGTCCGAGAGTCGAGCCGACCGTCGCCGACGGTCGGATTGTAGCTAGCGCGAGTGCCGGCACACTCGCGGACCGCTTCAACGCCGCCGGAGCAGCTCCACGAGCGTCTTTGGATGGACCGGCTTCGTGAGGTGCTCTCGAAACCCGGCTTCTCGCGAGCGCACCCGATCGCTCTCCTGCCCGTAGCCGGTGATCGCGACGAGCACGAGGCTCGCACCGTGATCGAGGCGCAGCTTGCCGGCGAGCTCGTAGCCGTCCATCACCGGGAGCCCGATGTCGAGGAGCGCGACGTGAGGGTAAAACTCGTTGGCGACGCGCAGCGCTTCAAGGCCGTCGAACGCGATCGCGGTCTCGAAGCCGGCGAGCTTCAGCGCGGCGCCGAGCATCTCGGCGGCGTCCTCGTTGTCGTCGACGATGAGCACGCGTCGTCGCTTCGTCTCGAGAGCAGGCGGCGGAGGCGCGGCGACGGGAGCGGCTGTCGTGTGCTCGGGCGCCTCCGGAAGCACCACCGTGAACGCGCTCCCGCGGCCGACGCCGTCGCTCGACGCTTCGACCGTGCCGCCGTGAAGCGTGACGAGGCTCTTCACGATGCTGAGCCCGAGCCCGAGGCCGCCCTGCGATCGACTGATGGTCTGCCGCGATTGAACGAACAAGTCGAACACGTGGGGGAGGAGCTCGGCTGCGATTCCGGTCCCCGTGTCGGCGATCGTTACCTCGATAGCGTCGCTTCGGCGCCGCGCGCGGACCGTGATTGTTCCCCCCGCCGGCGTGTACTTGGCAGCGTTCGTGAGGAGGTTGGCGAGCACCTGGCACATGCGGAAGTGATCGACCTCCACCTTGAGCCCATCCTTCGGCACGTCGACGCGGAGCTCGTGGCTGCCCGTTTCGATGAGGGTGCTCGCCGTTTCGATCGCGGCGGCGACGACGTCCGAGATTTCCACCCGTTCGCGGGCGAGGCCGACCTTGCCGCGGGCGACACGCGAGACGTCGAGCAAGTCGTCGACGAGACGTACCAAGTGGTTTGCCTGCCGCTCGATCACGTCGACCTCGCGCGCGACCCGCGCGTCCCCGCGGTGGCGCATGACGTGCGCGGCGGTGAGGATCGGCGCGAGCGGGCTGCGAAGCTCGTGACCCAACATCGCGAGGAAGTCGTCCTTCGCGTGGTTCGCCTCTTCGGCCTCGAGACGCGCGGCGCGCTCGCGGGCGGCGAGGTCGCGCAGATCTTCGATGTCGATCATCGTACCCGTGACGCAGGCTGGCTCGCCGCTCTCGCTGTAAACGATGTGGTTCGAGATCCGCATCCATCGCGAGCCGCCCGATGGCATGAGAATGCGTTGCTCGGTCTCGTGCATGGTCTGCCGAGCGGCGCTCGCCTCCGCGAACTTTTTCCAGCCGGCGGGGGCGTCGTCGGGGTGCACGCGCTTCGTCCACTCTTCGGTCGTCGGCTCGATTTCTCCGGGTGTCAGGCCCATCAACGTGAAAAGCTCGGGCGACCAGTAGAGTCGCTCGGCGGTGATGTCCCATTCGAAGACGCCGATGCGGGCGACGCTCTGCGCCGTCGACAACATCGTCTGGAGTCGCTCTGCTTCACGACGTGCGGCTGCGGCCTCGAGCTGCGCGCGCTTTTGGTCGTCGATGTCGGTCGAGATGCCGACCCACTTTCGAACCAATCCCTGCGCGTCGCGGATCGGCGAGGCGCGCGACACGAACCAGCGATACACCCCGTCGTGGCGGCGGATACGAAACTCGAGCTTCCACTGCTCGCCGGCCGCGACCGCAGCGGCCCAGCCCTCCCTCACGCGCGAGGCCTCGTCCGGGTGGAGGACCACGGCCCAGCCCCCGTCGCGCGTCTGTTGGTTGGGGCCGCCGGTGTACTCGTACCAGCCGCGGTTGAACCGGTCGACCGTGCCATCGGGATGCGCGGTCCAGCCGAGCTGCGGCATGGCGTCGAAGAGATCGTGGAGCACGTCGGGATCGCCGCTCGGTTGGGTCATGCGCGGCCCTCGGTGCGCGGGCCGCGAAGTGCGACGCAAGCGCAGCTCGCGAATCCCGACGACGGAAGGCAGCCAACCATGGTGGCCCTCTACCATAGCGCGCGCACCCCGTGGCATTCTTGCTTGTCGAAACGGCAGCACCGCGCCGCGCGAACGGCTCAAGAGTGCGTCACCAGCGACCGACCGATCAACGCTCTTTTATCGACGAAACAGGCTCCAGCGCGTCGGCGCGAGCGCGGACTCATGGCGAGTCGCGGCCCGACTCTGCGGGCGTTTCGCTGGCCAGCAGACGTTTCACGTCTTGCATCGGCGGCAGACCGAACAGGGTCGCGTACTCGCGGCTGAACTGCGAGGCGCTTTCGTAGCCGACCTCGAACGCGACGTCGGCGGCGCCAGCGCGCTCGGTGAGCAGGAGACGGCGCGCCTCCTGAAGGCGGAGCTGCTTTTGGTATTGCAGCGGGCTCAGGGTGGTCACTTTGCGAAAGTGCGCGTGGAACGACGAGGGGCTCATGCCGGCGATGCGCGCCAGGTCTTCGGTGCGAAGCTGCCGATGAAAGTCGCGCTTGAGGCGCTCGATGACCTTCGCGATGCGCCGCACCTGGCTCGTCGCGACGCCGAGGTCGCGCACGGCGTCGCCGTAGGGGCCCACCAAGACGCGATAGACGATTTCGCGCACGATGCTCGGCGCGAGCACGCGCGCGTCCATTGGATTGTCCAGGCACTGGAGGAGCCGCAAGAACGCGTTGGTCATGAGCGCGTCGGTCTTGCCCACGAAAATCGAGGGCTTCGCCTGGCCCGGCGCCGACGGTTTGCACCCTGCCGTCGCGAGCTCCAGCACCAGGCTGGGATCGATCTCGAGCGCGAGGCACAGATAGGGCTTGCTCGTGGTGGCCTCCACCACCTCGCCCGTGACCGGGAGATCGACCGAGGCAAACAAGAACTCCGCTATACGGTAGCGAAACAACGAGTCGCCGACCGTGACCTCCTTCGCCCCTTGCACGATGAAGCATAGTGACGGCCGAAGCACCGAAGGCACACGCGCCCGCGTCGCGTGGCTCCGTAGGATGGTGAAGCCCGGGACGCTCGTTTGGGTCGTCGTCGTGGGGCCGGCATAGCGGAGAGCGAGGCTGACGAGCTCGGACGTCATCGCGAGAGATTGGCGCGACTTGGAGGATCGGGCAAGCGTTCCGTTGGATGTCGATACCGCCGGCGCGCCGCGATTCGTAGTGTGAAGCTCATGAAAACGACCAAGAGCGTGTGGTTCGTCACTGGTGCATCGAAGGGCCTTGGCCTCGTCCTCGTCAAGAAGCTGCTCGCCGCCGGGTACCGCGTCGCCGCGACCTCGCGGTCTTTGCCGGATCTGGTCCGCGCGGTAGGCGACTCCGACCCCCGCTTCTTCCCCGTCGCGATGGACCTCGCGAACGCGGGCTCGATCGAACGGGCGGTGGAGGCCGCGAGAGCGCACTTCGGCGCGCTCGACGTGGTCGTGAACAACGCCGGTTATGGCCAAATGGGTACGATCGAGGAGATCTCGGACGAAGAGGCAAGGCGCAACTACGACGTGAACGTGTTCGGAGTGCTCAATGTGCTCCGCGCCACGCTGCCCCATCTGCGCGCGCAGCGCTCGGGGCACGTGTTCAACGTCGCCTCGATCGGCGGGTTCTCCGGGGCCTTCTCCGGATGGGGTATCTACTGCTCTACCAAGTTCGCGCTCGCGGGCATCACCGAGGGCCTCCGGGCCGACGTCGAGCCTCTCGGTATCAAGGTGACGCTCGTCTATCCGGGGTATTTCCGCACGAGCTTCTTGAGCCAGGAGTCGGTCGCGGTGCCCGCTCGTCGCATTGCCGATTACGAGGCGGCGCGCGCTTCGGAGAAGCAGCACCTCGAGCAGATCGCCGGTCAGCAGCCCGGTGATCCGGAGAAGCTGGCGGACGCGCTCGTTCGCGTCCACGAGCTCGAGTCGGCGCCGCTCCACCTCTTCCTCGGCCCCGATGCCGTCGAGGTCGCGGAGGCGAAACAGAAGGCGGTAGGCGACGACATCGCGAAGCACCGAGCGCTGAGCCTATCGACGAGCTTCGCTGCGCTGAAGGGGTGAGTCTGCCTGGCTAGCGCTCGATCGCGCGGGTCGATTGACCGCGACGCTGCTCGAGACAACCTCGCGATGCGGGTCTCGTGCGCGTGGCTCATGGGCGAGCAGGCGGATCGCGCAACGTGGCGTCGACCAAGAGCGGCGTCCCGAAGAGCGTGTACTCCGAAGAGGTCGCGCCGAGCGCCGCACCCAGCGTGGCGCGGCGCTCTTCGGAGACGGAGCGCTCGACGTAGCACTCGTGATGGTCGGGTCGAAATAGCCCGCCATGGGAAGCGTCACGAGGCCGAGCGAATAGGATGCCTTCGGTGCAACCTTGCGCGGGCTTTGCGTCAGACGTGCGAGCGCCCGGTGGTCGCCCTCGAGGAGGAAGGACCTCAGCTCGGCGACGTCCGCGTTCGCCGAGCTTCAGCAGCTCGCGAAATTTTCGAAGAGCTTGTCGAGATGAACGTGGGACGGTGTCACGGAACGGACCTCTCGTGGGGAGTTGGCGGGTTCGCGTAGCAGCGTGAGAGCCCTCGCGTCCGGTCATACGCAGCCGCCGGTGTGTTCTTCCTGGGGCTTGCGCGAGTCCTTGCGACGGCGCGCCATGCGATGGCCGTTCGAGGGACGGGCAGGTCGGGCCGAACGGGCGCACATCGAACACGGTTCGTGCGCTTGCTCCACGCTCGGCCCGAGTCGGAAATTTCTTTCCGGGTCGACCGCTCTCGACGCGTGAAATTTCCGAGTAGCGGCGAGTTTTGGCGTGATCGCGGTGGCGCGCACCTTGCTGAAGGCAGCCCGTGCCTACGGCGCCGCACACGCGGCCGGGAGTGCGCGCCGACGTGCGCACTCCCGACGTTTCCGTGACCGGAGGCACGCTCCGTATCTCGTCTCCCCCCGTCTCTTCCTCACTCTCCATAATCCAACCCTATGGCCGGGCGGATGCGATGGGCTAGGGTCGGGCGTTGGACGCCCATGGATGACCTTCGCGCGAGGACGCGCCGCTTTCTTTCGCTTTTTTCCAGGCCTGCGGGCCCAGCCGCCCCGAAGGGCGAGGCCCCCGACCGTTCACCTGGCGAGCGTGGGACCGAGGGCGAAGCTGCGCCCTCGTCGGCTCGGCGGTACGCGCCGTTTGTCGTGACCGCGCTCGTTATCGGGCTTTTGGGTGTTTTCGTCGCGGCTCGGCCGGCAGACGAGCGTGTGGTCGCGACTGTGGCCGACGCCGCCCCCGCCCCGACCGCCGCGGACGCGGAGACCGCGCCCGTGGTCGCGCCGGAGCGTCCGCCGTGCCCCGACGCCGAGCTTCGTGCGTTGATCGACGAGGGAAAGAAAGCGAGCGCGAAGCGAAAGTACGACGACGCTCGAACCGCGTTCGAAAAGGCGCTCGTGTGCCGCCCGGACGACGCAGAGGCGCTCTCGGAGCGAGGCCTAATGTGGTATCTTTCTGGGGATATGGAGCACGCGAACGAGGACCTCGCGCTCGCGTCTCGCAAGACGACGAAGCCCGGCCTCTTGGGCACCATTTGGTACCGCCGAGGCCTCGTCGACGAAAAGGTCTTTAGCGAAGAGGGCGCCGAGCCCGCGTACATTACTTCGTATTGGCTCGGTCACCACCAGGGCGCGATGAAGAAGGTCGGGAGCAACGCGTGCGGGTCGACTTCGCGCCGGTTTCACGCCGGCGCGATGGGCAACGTGACCCTGAGCGATACGCACGTCGACAAGCTCGTGGCGACGCTCGAGGCGGGCGACGCGCCGAGGACCGGCCTCGGCGACGATGCGGGAAGCACGTTCCCCGCCGTGTTCGAGATCGACAATGGGGCCACGAACGACGAATGGCTCGTTGGGAAAGGAAAGTCGGCAGCGTGGGCCTTTCAGCTCGCGAGCCGTGTGCACGTGTACCACTGCCGGGGAGCCTCGCAGTTTTCCCTCTCGAAGGAGGGATCCATCGTGCACGCCCACGGCTACGCGTCCAATCCGTCGGTCGAAGACAAGGACTTCGGGGGCGGCGCGGTCCAGCACGGTTGTTTCTATGGCCCGGTCGAGCGGGTAGATGCCTTCTTCCGGCCGGATCGCGACATGGCGATCGTCGTTCGGAGCGCGCTCCCTGGCCGCTTCGAGGAGCGCGAAGACGTGCCCGCGCCGAAGGTGATGCTCACGCCGCGCGGCGTGACCATCAAGGGTCTCGGCTGCGATGACGCGGAGACTTGGGACGATGCTGCCGATGCAGGGGCGGGGGAAGGCGGCGCGGCCGATGGTGGGGATGGTGGCGGGGACGCTCGGGATGGCGGGGACGGTGGTCGGGGTGGCGGGGACGGCAAGCCGTAGCGACCGTCGAGCGAAGGACACAGGACCGAGAGGGATCCGCCGATCCCGTGGCACGGACCAAATCGACGTCCGGTCGCGTCGAAGAGCGTGAGCTCGCTCCCGCGCCACGCCAGCACGCGGCCCTCGCACGCAACGAATCCCGGCCGGCGGTCGATAGGGGGGCATGAGCCGTACATCCTCCCGCTTCGCCGCGCCCGTCCTCGTCCTACTCGCCGCCTGTGGCTCCGCTTCCGTGGGTTGTTCCACCGAGGAAGAGCCGGCGCCGTTCGCCGAAGCGCAGCCCACGCGCAGCCGATTCGAGCGTGACACCGGCGTGCCTTGGCTCGTCGCGGAGGAGCCGAGCTCGAAGGACGTCCGCTTCATCGCTCCGCAGTTCCCGGTGGAAATCGGCCACGGTTCGCCAGAGAGCCGCGCGCGCGAGCTGTTTCTCACGTACGCCGCCGAGCTACACGGCTCGGGCGATCCTGCGGAGCTCGGGTCGGCGGAGGTCATCGGCGGCGACGTGACGACGGTCCGTATTCCGCAACGACTGCCGGGGACCACGATCCTCGTGCGCGGCGCCGTCTCGGTCGCGACGTTCCTTCCCGATGGGAAACTGATTTTCGCCGAGCCCAGCTTCTTCGCCGACCTAGGCCACGTTCCCAAGCGCGCCGCGGTCGCGGCCGATCGGGCGCTCGCGATCGCTCGCACTTACCTCGACGAGGCGTGCGGAGGCTCGAACGCCGACGCGAAGCTCGAGGTGGAGCTCGTGGTGGACGCGGGGCGCGGCCCGTCGCGGCTGGAGTATCGAGTCGCCGACCCAACGGTCGGAGAGGTCTGCTTTGCGCCGACGGTGCGCGTCGATGCGACGACCGGGATCGCGCTCGGGCACGACACGGAAGCCCGTCATGCGAACACGGTGTCCGTCGGTGGTGTGCGTCACCACCTTTTTTCCGAAGCCAAGGATATCAAGGCCGTGGGGTACGAGACCTCGGGCTCCTCCGTCGTGCTGAGATCGGACAAGGTCGAGGTGGTTCAGGAAAACCCCATCGTCGGAGCGCTCCCGGTCACGAAAAGTGTGGCGGCCGCATCGGCTGCCGAATGGGAGAGCGACATTCGGTTTCCCGGCGGTCGTGGCGCCGCCGTCGATGCGGTCCGTCACCTCGAGCTCACAGCTTCGTTCTTCGAGCGCGCGCCATTTCGCTACCGCGGAATCGCGAACGACGGAGGAAAGACCCGCGTCGTCGTCCACGATACGCACAAGGTTGGCGAAACGAACAACGCGCTCGGGGCGATGTACGTCCGGCCGGGCACGAATGGGTATATCCTCACGGATACCATCTACGTCGGTGACGGTCCGCGCGCGCACGGTGCGGGCCAGCGCGCCTCGTATGCGGCTGCTCTCGATCTCATGGCGCACGAGTACACGCACGGCGTCGTCGCGCACACGTCTCGCCTCCTCGACTACGTCCCGGTTCAGGCGGTCGAAGAGGCGTTCTGCGACATCATGGGTGCGACGGTCGAGCACGCGAGCCGCCCGAATGGGGGCCGAATGGCGTGGCTGACCGGAGAGGATGCCTCGAACGAGCGCGCTCCGATGCTCAGCCTCGACGCTCCCTCTTCTGTCATCGGCGCGCTGGGCGCCGACCACTGGACGGAATGGTTCGGCGATCCGCACGCGCTCGGCGGTGTTGGAACACGCGCCTTCGCCTTCGCGGTAAAAGGCGGAGTCGACGCGAAGATGGGAGTCCATATTCGAGGTGGAGTGGGTTGGGATCGCGCGGCGCTGCTCTGGTTCGATTCGGTCACCCGCTCCGCACCGGCGGTGACACTGCCCGGATTGGCGATGAAGCAAACGTTCCTCGCCGCGCGTTGGGTCGGTAGCTCCGAGGGGGCGAAGCTCGATACGAAGCACGAGAACTACGCCGCGTTTCGTTCGGTCGCGTGCGGATGGCGTGCGGTGGGCCTCGCGACTGCCGCCGACTTCCTCGCGGTGGACTGCAAGCCCGTTCTCGAGGGTGGCAGCCTGAAGCCGAGCGGCTCCTCGTGCGTGGGCACGACCGGGACGGCCTACATCTGCCAAGAGGAAGCTCCTTATGCCGCCTACGTCTGTAAAGACGGCTCTATTGCCGGTGGCGTCACCTGCAAGGTGCCGTCCACTTCTTGCGTGCACCCGTCCGATACCGACTTCACCGCGACGCTCGTCGATGGAGAGCTCCGATGCGAATGAAAACCGAGCTCTTGGCGGTCTTGCGTGGGGCCGCCGCGATCGTCTGCTTTCTCGTGCTTCGCGCTCTCCCAGAGCCTCCTGTCGACCTCGAAGGGTACGTGCGACCCCAACATACCGGTGTGGCCCATGGTGTCGTCAGTGGAGCACTCGTCGTGATTGGCGTGTTGGCGGCGGTCGCGCTCTTCGACCTCGTGAGAGCGGTTCGGGCTCGACCCTCGCCACGAGTCGGTCGTTCGTCACCGTATCGAGACACTCCCGTCTCCCCTCGCGCGGCGCCCTCGGGAATCTGGATTTGGCTTCAGGCTAGTCGTCTCGTGTCGGATGGTGTCCTCGTAGGGTGTGCATTCCTCGCGTACGGTCGTATCGAAAGAATCGAGAAGGCCGAGCCCACGAAACCGCTCCCGGCGCTCCATCCGGCCACCCCGCGGATCGCGAATCGGGTCATTGGGCGGAACGAAGATACCCCTTACTGTGGCAACATCGTCGAGCGGACGGCGATCTGCACGAGGCGGGTACGGGGCTCGTGGGGCGCCGCCAGCCCCTATTACTGCGAGATGGGCCAGTTCGTTGAAGGGCCCGCGTGTGAGGATGGCTACACGTGCGAGGTCGAGGAAGACGGGGAGCGGCAGATCGCCAAGCTCGACGCGCGTGGCATGCCGTGCACCCGCCGCGTCATCCCTCCCACGCCGGAGACCGACTCGCGGCTATAGACCGCGGGTACCTGATTCGGCTCGTCCGGCTTCTACCTCGCGGCAAGAGGCGCTCGGGGCGAGCGGATCGCACGAAGTCTCCCGTTCGACACGGAGCGGCACCGTGCAAGGAGAGGCGCGCTCTCCACCGTCGTCGTGATGCCGACGGCCGGATCGATGATCGACGCGTGCTGCGTTGCCGACGCGATCTTGCTACGGCTCTGCCATACTCGGCGGCCCATGCCTTCCCTCTCGCGTCGCTCCTTCGTCCTTAGCCTCCTGAGTCTCGGCTCCGCCGCGTGCGGCTTGAAACTGGTGGGTCCGTCCGGGCCGGGGGGCGCCAACACGAACATGACCGCCGAGGATCGTGAGAAGGGGCGCGCGAACCTCGCTCGGATCGCCAAAGAGGCCTACCTCCCGGATCTCGTGCGGCTCCGCGCGAAGCTCGACGACGCGCTCGCGGCCACCTCGGGGGAGAAGGCCTCGTCGCCCGGGCGCAACGCACAACCTGCGTCTCGGGTGGTGAAGGCCCTCGCCGCGCCGAAGGGGGCAGTCGCGGTGACTCCGCACGCCGGCGGCACCTTCTTCACCGTCACGGGCGACATTCGTGACACTGGCGATCTCGACGCGTACGTGCGTCTCGCGAGCGACGCCCACCACGAGATCGAGGGGCTCACGCGCAAGCGCCACTTCGACGTCGTGCTCTCCATCGTCGCCTTTCGTGCGCAGTTCGGCGAGCTGGAGGACGTGGACTACGAGCGCATCCGCGCCGAGGTCGACGTGGTACGCGCGATGGACGAGCTCGCGGCCCTCGCGCTCGCGCACGTCGCGGCGTACCAATCGGCCGTCGCCACGCGCGACGTGCGCGTGCTCGAGACGTTCCCCTCGAAGGCTCGAAAGGCCCTCGCCGCCAACCCGCCGCCGGCGACACGCAAGGACGCCGAGGCCTACGTGGAGACGGCCGCGGGCTCGCTCCGCACCGTCAAACAGGAGTACGTAAAGTACTATCGCGCCACGATGGGCGACGAGGCGTTTGGCAAAGTGGAGCGCGCCGTCAATCAGATGTTCGACCCGTACATCGCGATGGCCGAGCGCGACGCCAAGGGCACCGACGTGCGCCTCATGGGCGAGCCACACGCGGGGCGCGCCGCCGAGCCTTCGCCCGCGGGATCGAGCTCGGGCAGCCGACCAGACGTGGGCACCGCGCTCGCGGCTTATCTCGACGCGACCTCGACGGCTTTCCCCGTCATCGGCGTGGTGCTCCGCGGGCTCGAAGGTGCGCGCGCCCTCGCCAAGGGCGACTCCAAAGCTGCCATCGACGCCGCGGTCTCCATGATCCCCGCATCGGGCCTCGCGAAAGACGCGCTCACCACCGCCGCTGCGCTGGTGAAGTCGAAGCTGTGAAGCTCAATGGAGCACGAATGTTTACGGCACGAATATGAGAGTGAGCCGAAGGCGAACGGCTTGCCGCGAAGCTCGCGCGGCTCGCCGAGCGCGAACGCACATCCCATCGCGAGCGACGCTCCTTTCCCTCCCCGCGGACCGGGCAGACTGACGCGTCGAGGCGCGTGATCCGATCGGGCTCTCGACCGTCCTCCAGCCACGCGGTATGTTTCGCTTCATGGCCAACCGCGCGCCGCAGGATCCACCGTCGCCCCTCCGCGCCAAAGCGCTGGACGTGCGCGCTCACGCGAAGCAACCGGTGCGTCACCTCCGAGCGCCCAATCCCATTCATTTCCCGGTGGAGGCCGAAGTGCCCGAAGGCTTTGCGCACCTGCACATTCGGACGTTTCTGTTTCAGCTCCTCGACTATGTCCTCGGGGAGGCGCACACGGTCGGGTCCGACCAATTCGTCTATTGGAACGCGCGCGATAGCCGGAGGTGCGTCGCGCCCGACGTCTTCGTCAAGCTAGACCGGCCGCCAAAGGTGTTCGCTTCCTGGAAGACCTGGGAGCAGGGCGGCCCACCCGAGCTGGCGGTCGAGATCGTGAGCCCGAACGAGGGCGATGGAGTGGCGTGGGACGAGAAGCTGGCTCGCTATCATGAGCTCGGCGTCACCGAGCTCGTGCGGTGCGATCCCGAGGCTCCCGAAGGCTCGCGTCTTCGTGCATGGGACCGCGTCGAGCACGACTTGGTCGAGCGCGAGGTCACGGGCGATACCACGCCGTGCCAGACGCTCGGTTTGGTTTGGGTGCTACGTCGCCTCGAGCGCGGGCCGCGCGATATTCCGGTGCACCTTCGGCTCGCGTCGCGCGAAGGTGATCTCGTGCTCGACTCGAGCGAGACGGAGGCTTCGCGTGCCGATGCCGAATCAGCCGCGCGCGCCCTCGAGGCTTCCCGTGCGGACGCCGCCGAGGAGCGGGTGCGGGCGCTCGAAGAGGAGCTTCGGCGACGAGGTTGAGCCGGCGAGGATCGTGACGGGCGGGTGAGCTGGGACATCGCAGTGCTCATGTCCAGGCGTGTGGACGTCATGTCCAGGCGCCTGGACACGCGAGACGGCACACACGCGCCGTGGCTCGCTCTTCACGAAGGCGCAGCGGTGCACGGCGGGACATGTACGATCGCGGCAGAGTCTTCCCGTGTCGTACGCTTCTATCGTCGAACGCATCTTGCGCGCGTTTTCGCCTCCGCGGGCGTCGGTGCCGTTTCGCCCCCTCGACGTCGACTGGCTCGGGCTCGACGAGGAGCGACGCTGGGGCCTCTTCCTCGGCGACGACACGAGCCCCGCGCCGCGTCGCGCGGCCTCGGTTCCGGCCGTGCTTGGGCGCGTCCACGCGATGCATTTGGAGCGCGAAGAGCGTGCGGGTACTTACCGCGCGCCGAAGTACACGCCGGGCGAGCCGATCTTCGACGGCTGTGTCCAAGACGGGGGGCGCGGCGCGCAGCGTGGCGCCTGCGCTCGTGTACCAGCTCGAAGTCGACGGCGACTCGCTCTACCTCGGTGGTGGTGGATACGGCGTCGCGCGCATCGGGATAGGGACTGGGACCGGGACGGCCGGCGAGGCCGTGAAAGAATACTCCGTCGACGCGTTCTCCTTCGCGCTCGACGCTACGTCGCTCTACACGACGAGCCTCACGACGGGAGTGATTGCTCGTGTCGACAAAGACGGCACCGCTCCGCCATCCACGATCGCGCGCGGCGAGAGCCCGCAGGGAGTCGCCGTGCGTGACGGGTACGTGTACTGGGCAAACTACCCTTCCAAGAACGTCGCGCGCGTGGCGGCGGCCGGGGGCGTCACTGAAATCCTCGCCACGTTTCCCGCGTTCACACGCGAGGTGGTGGTCGATTGCCGCTACGTCTACGTCTCGGTCGGCAACTATGGCGACGAGGTTTGGCGCATTCCCGTCGGCGGAGGCGCCGCGGAGCGCTTTGCCGACGTCGGGGGATCGCTTCGCCTCGACGCCGCATCTCTCTACGTGCAGAACCGCGAGGGTACTTGGCGCGTCTCGCTCGCGACCGGCAAGGTGAGCGACCTCGGGCCCGGTCACGGCACCCAAGGCGGGCTGGCGTCGTCGATTACCCTCGACGACGAGGCCGTGTATTGGACCACTGGGGACACGGTAGTGCGCGCGGAGAAGTAGTCGTCGCCAGAATGCGCTCCTAGAGCACCGAACCGCTTAATTCGGTCGGCTTTTCGCCGATTTGCGTCGCCGTCCCTCGTCAGGGACTTCCAAGGGTCGTGCTTCGTTGCTCCTCCTCGGCTAAGCAGCAGTAGGACTCGTCGTCGCGCCTCGCACGGCTCGCAACTCGACAAAAATCCTCGGTCATTAAGCGGTTCGGCGCTCTAGTCGAATACGTCGCAGCGAGCTGCTCTTCACGCCCTGCTCGCGAGGGTGCGCTTGGTCTTCGCTCCCTTCGCTACGGGTTCGCTGAGGGGGTGCTGCCGGGATCACGTAGGAGAAAAGCGAGGCGCGGGTCTGCTTTCGCCGGCGACAGCTCGTGCACCTCCGCGACGACGATGTCGTTTGCGACGAAGGGGTCCTCGGCGATTCTTGCATCGAGCGCAGCGCGCCCGATGCCGTGCGCGACCACCACGCCGCCAAGCGCGGGCTGAAGGGTCCCCACGAGCAGGAAGACGCCCTCGTCGAGGCCGCGCGTGATCCACGCCTTGTGCGCCTCCATGAACGCCCCAGCCTCGAGCTTGTTGGTCGAGAATCGGAGGAACACGACGTGCATGTTCATGCCGTCCTCCCTCCGGTCGACTGGCAAAGGCACGCCGTTCGCTTTGTGCTCGTTTGGATGTTCATGCGGGCCATCCTGCGCGCCGTGCGCGAGACGAACCAGCTCCTAGGCTCGCAACGTCTTGTCCGCGCGTCTCACCGCGCCGGACTTCATGCTCGCTTGGTCTTCTTTCGAGTGGCGCGCATCGGCGCGGAAGCGCCCTGGCGCGCTGGAGTGGGTGCGGCGAAAAGCCTTGGAGAAGGCCGCCGCCGTCTCGTAGCCCACGCGTGGCGCGACCTCCTCGAGCGAGAGCTCCGTCTCGGAGAGCAGCTTCGCGGCGATGCACATTCGCCATCGGGTCAGGTAAGCGACGGGCGTTTCCCCAACCAACTCGTTGAACCTTCGGGCGAAGGTCGCGCGCGACTGGGAGACCTCACGCGCGAGGCCCTCCACCGACCAAGCCAACTGCGGCTCTCGATGGATGAGCGACAGCGCCTTTGCGATCGCCGGATCACGAAGCGCGCCGAACCATCCCCCCGCGCCAACGGGTTGCCCGTCGAGCCACGCGCGAACGACGAAGACCAGCAGGCTGTCGACCAGCCTCGGAACGACGAGCTCCCTCCCGCTCTTTGCGTCGATCGCCTCGTGACGCAGCAGCTCGAGGAGAAGCTGGAGCTGCACGTGACGCTGCGCCTCCTGCGCACGAAGGTGGACGAGCGGCGGGAGCAACGACGTGAGCGGATGAGGCCCCACGTTCTGAAAGAGGTACTTGGCGCAC
>JAAFHV010000135.1 GCA_013297655.1 Myxococcales bacterium
TCGCCGATTTGCTTCGCCGTGCTTCGTTGCTCCTCCTCGGCTAGCAGCAGTAGGACTCGTCGTCGCGCCTCGCACGGCTCGCAACTCGGCGAAAATCCTCGGTCATTAAGCGGTTCGGTGCTCTAGTTTATTAGGGGAATTGCGCTTTGCCCTGCACGGTCGTCGCGGGGGTGATCGTGCCCGGCAGCGTGTCTTCGAGCACGGCGCCGTTCACCGCGGTGACGCGAATTTTGAGGCCGCTCGGCTGGTCGCCCACGCCCTTGTCCGCGACGAAGAAGTTGTAGCTCAGCCGCGGCACGTCGACGTACGCGCCAGCGCGTTGGTACTCGAGCTTCTCGACCGGCACCTTGTGGTTGCGCACTTGGATCGCGGTGTAGAACTTCGAGCTCCCCTCCTTGATTCGGTAGGCGATAGGTCCTTGTACACTGCACGCAACCGTCCTCCAGGTGATGGGGACGCGGCCGCGGGAGAGGGGGGCTATCTTCGCGAAGGCAGACTCGGAGAGATCGACGTCGCCCTTCTTGCAGCCGGGGCAGCGGTCGACCACGCGCACGACGACGGTGCCGTTCGGGCCCGCGACGGAGAGGCACGCGCCGCACGCTTGGCTGCCGGCGTAGTCGGTCGTGTTGAGCGCGGCGACCATGAGATCTTGGGGCGACGGATCGAAGCTGCAGTTGCCGCTCCCGTTCGCGTCGTAGTAGGTAGCCTCGCCGGTCTGCGGCTCACCGAGGGGCGGCGCGGGCGGTGGTGGAGCCGAGCCGTCCGCGCCGGGCGGCACGGGGGTCGTGGGAGAAGGCGGGATGACCGCGCCGTCTTCCGCGAGGGTACCGCCGCCATCGACGGTGGACTCCGGCGACGGGGCGGGGTCCGCCGAGGCGCACGCGACGAACGACGACGAGACGACCACGAGCCCGAGCACCGCGACGAAGCGAAGAATCGGCATCGTCCTCACGATAGCTCGCCTTTGGCAGCGACGCAGAAACTGTGCGATCGTCCCGCCATGCGCACTCGAACCGGCATGTGGGCCTCGGCGATTGGCATCGTTTTTTTCGCGTGCGGCGCGCCAAAATCTCCAGAAGGCACGACCGGCGGCGACGCCGAAGCACCCGTGCCCCCGACGAGCGCCTCGCCCGCCCCGACCTCCGCGAACGCCGCGAGCGATGGAGGAGCGCCAGCCATCCCCACCCTCGACGGCCCGAAGACGACCGGCACCATCACGATGGACGACGACGACGGCTGCACGAAGATCGCTGCCGCATTCGAGCAGAAGGCGCGGCCGAAGATCAAAGAGTGCTACCGCGAGGGAAAGAAATCGAACCCGGTCCTCGAGGGCGCGGTGCGCATCACGATCGCGGTCGACGCGTTCGGCAAGCTCGCCGAGCCGAAGCCACAAGAGGCCACGCTGCCGGACGCGGTCGTCAAATGCATGGTGAAGGCCGTGCACGACACACCGTTCGACGACGCGAGCAAGTGCAAGCGCAAGGGCATCGCGCTCCCGATCCAGTTCCCAACGAAGTGAGCGGCTCCCTTACCAAACGGTAAGTGCGATTTTACCGAGCGCGCACCTGGCGTCGCTCTGGAGGCGCGAGCCTCGCGCGGGCGCGGTACGCCGAGGGGCTCTCGCCGGCGATCTTGCGGAAGGCGCGCGCGAAGGCGCCGAGGCTCTCGAAGCCCACCTTCGGCGCCACGTCGGTGATCCGTGCGCGCGGCTCGGCGAGCGCGGCCATCGCGGCGAGAACGCGCGACCGCAGCAGGTAGTCGCGAAACGAGAGGCCCGTCTCGCCGACGAGGCGCCGATGGAGCGACCGCACGGAGAGCCCCGAAGCGCGCGCCACGTCGTCGACGGAGAGCTCGGCGGACACGTCGGCGCGGAGCACCTGTGTCGCCTTTCGAACCTCGGGCGAATCACCCGAGGGCAGCTCGAAGGGGCACGGGCTCGAGGCCCAGGTCCCGACGAGGCGGGCCAAGAGCGAGAACGTGTCCCTGCCGCAGCCGTCGAGCGGCGCGCTCGCTTCGTACCTCATCGCGAGCTCGAGCAGCTCCTTCCCGAGCGTCGGAAGCACGAACACCGAGAAGACGCGCGGAGCCCCCTCGAGGTGCGGCGAAAGGTAGAGCGTGCGCAGCGACACAGGTCCGTCGGCGCGAACACGATGCACGGTCCCCGCGGGCAAAAATGCGGCGCGCTCGCGAGGGAGAAGCCACGAGCCTTCGTCGGTGAGGAGCGTGAGCACGCCATCGCTCGCGTAGAGGAGTTGATGGCGCACGTGGGCGTGAGGACGCGTCCGCATCGACGGGTGATCCTCCGCGATGGCGAAGCTCTCCGCGACGGCGCGGGCCTCGTCGACGTGCGCCTTCGGCACGCTATTTTACCTTCGAGAGCGCGAGCCCGTACACGCCGTACTCCACCATGTAGGGGAGAGCATACGTCGGGAACCGCGCCGAGAGGCGCGCCGTGATCGCCCTCCAGTGGGCGCCGTTCTTCTCCGGATCCGAGAGCTCGGACTTCTTCGCGCCGAGATCCGTCACGTAGCGCGAGACGATCGCGTCGGCCTCCGAGAGATACGTGCTCTCTTCACGTATCGCGACGTCGAGGTCGAGCACCTCGCCGCGCCCTCCGTAGACGCGCGCGCCCTCGAACCTCGAGAGCTCCGTGAGGGCCCGCTGCCACGCGGCGAGATCGGGCTTCGGGGCGCCGTCCACGATGCCGCCCTCGAGCCACGCGTGGGCGCGACCGTGGACCAGATCGCCGACGACGAGGGACTTCGTGTCCGCTATCCACGCCACGGTCTGCGTGCTCGAGACGCCCGCGTTCACGAGCTCGACGAGATCGATCGCGGGGCCCTTCGTTGGCAAGCGGTAGGTGCCATCGAACGTCACGTCGACGGTCGCGAGCTTCGGGTAGGTCTCCTCGGTGAACGACTTCGCTACCTGGGTAAAATAAGCCTTTTTGTAGGCATGCACTCCGGGGAGCGCCGCCGCGGTGCGCTTCGACGCGATGACCTTCGCCCCCGCGCGACGAAACACCTCCGCGCCGTTGAACTTGTCGGGGTTCGGGTGCGTGATCACCACGAACGCGATGCGTGATCGGGTCGCCTTCCGGATCGAGGCGAGGAGCGACTCGGCCGAAGCTTCGGTGAACTGCGCATCGAACACGACGACCTCGCTCCCGGTGTCGAGCCAGTAGCTGTGGGTGTCGAACCCGGCCGCGTCGGAGGTGAAGGTCGCGAGCGAGGGTCGGTCGACGACGCTCGATTCAGCGCCCGGATCGGAGCCCGTCGCTTCCGAGCTGCACGCCACGAGAGGCAACGAGAGAAGGGTGGTCAGCGAGAGCGCGAGGATCGAAGAACGCATGGTGAGGCTCCTTGGTGTCGCGATGGCGACGGCCCCAACTTGCCGCTTCACCGGGATTGCCGCTCCTCCGCGCCGGCCAGAGACCGATCCGAAACGGCCAGCCTCGTCGCGCTCGCGGACGTCGGACGAACGATGCTACTCTTTCAATAGCATGAAGCCTCCCCCTCGCCCTGATCGTCCGGTACGTGGCTCCGAGAGCGGGCGCCCGATCATGGCGCTCCTCGACCTCCTCGGGAGGAGGTGGGCGCTCCGGATCGTGTGGGAGCTCCGCGACACACGGCTCACGTTCCGCGCCCTCGCCGACGCGTGCGGCAAGCTCAGCCCCACCGTGTTGAACACGAGGATTCATGAGCTTCGAGAGGCGGGGATCATGGACGATGGTCCAGAAGGTTACGGCCTCACGTCCCTCGGTCGCGATCTCGTCACGAGCCTCGTCCCCCTCGTTGGCTGGTCCGAGAAGTGGGCGCGCTCGCTCCGCGTGGGTTGACGATCGGGCTCGGCCTCGCTACACATTCTGTAGCACCGCTACATATTACGTAGCGAAGGAGCCACTATGAACCGAGCCCGCGTCGCCCCTCTCGAGCCGCCGTATTCCGCGCCGGTGCAAGCCGCGCTCGACGCGATCATGCCTCCCGGGGTGCCGCCCCTCGCCCTCTTCCGCGCGGTCGCGGTCAACGAGCGCGTGTTCCTCCGGATGATGGCGGGAGGTCTGCTCGATCGCGGATCGATCACGATGCGCGAGCGCGAGCTCGTGATCGATCGTGTCACGTGGTTGTGCGGCGCGGAGTACGAGTATGGGGTCCACGTCGCGTTCTTCGGTCCGCGGGTGAAGCTCGACGACGCGGAGCTGCTCGCCCTGTGCAGCGACGAGCCAGCAGCGGGGACGTTCAGCGAGCGCGAGCGGCTCCTCCTCCGCGCGTGCGACGAGCTCCATCGAACCTCGACGTTGGGCGACGAGACGTGGGCTTCGATGGCTTCGGTGTGGAGCGCGGAGCAGCTCGTCGAGCTCGTGGCGCTCGCGGGCTACTACCACGTGATTTCGTTCCTCGTGAACGCGCTCGCCGTCCCGCACGAGCCCTTCGCGGCGCGGTTTTCGGCGCCCGCGCCCCGATGAACGTCGCGCTCGTCGCGCTGGCATCGGCGGCTCCGTGATGAACGTAGACGCGGGAGTCTGGCCACCGGGCCAGGCTCACCACGGAGCCCTCGGTCCTCCGACCTGATCGGCGCTCTAGAATGCGCTCTTGATCGTGCCGCCATCGACACGGAGGGCGGCGCCCGTGATCGCGGACGACAGGGGGCTCGCGACGTAAGCAACGAGCGACGCGACCTCGGCCGGGGTCGCGAAGCGCTTGATGAGCGACGTGGGTCGCGCCTTGATGAAGAACTCGCGCTCTGCTTCCTCGAACGACTTTCCGTCGGTCTGGCCGAGGGCGGCGACGAAGTCCTCCACCCCACGCGAGCGGGTAGGGCCAGGAAGGACCGAGTTCACCGTGATGCCCGTGCCCGCGACCGCTTCCGCGAGGCCGCGCGAAATCGCGAGCTGCGCGGTCTTCGTCATGCCGTAGTGGATCATCTCGGCCGGGATTTGCACCGCGCTCTCGCTCGAGATGAACACGATGCGGCCCCAATTCTGCTCGCGCATCCCAGGCAGGTACGCGCGCGAGAGGCGGGCACCCGAGAGCACGTTGACCTCGAACAAGCGGCGCCAGTCTTCGTCCGGGATCGCCTCGAACGGCTTCGGCTCGAAGATGCCGAGGTTGTTGATGAGGATGTCGACGGTGGGGAAGCGGCTGATGAGCAGGTCCGCGACGGCAGCGCTCGAGAGATCGCCCGCGAACGGCACCGCTCTGCCTTCGCCCGGTGTGCCGATCGCCTCGACGGCCTTGTCGACAGCGGCCTCGGTGCGGCCGTTCACGATGACGGTCGCGCCTTCCCTCGCGAGGGCCGACGCGATCGCGAAGCCGATGCCTGCGGTGCTTCCCGTCACGAGAGCGCGCTTGCCAGTGAGCTGCAAATCCATGATGAACCTCGATTGATTGTCGGTCGAAAGACGGAGCGCGGCTCAGAAGCCGGGGTTCGTCGTGGCAGGCTTCGGGGCGGCGGGAGCGGTCGGCGCGGTGGGCGCGGCGGGCACCGTAGGCGCCGGCGCGGGCGTCGCGCTCGGAGCCGTCGCGGCAGGAGTGGCCGAAGCGCCTGGCGGAGGAAGCAGCGGGAGCCCGCTCGAGCCGGACGGAGCGCCTTTCGCGAGGGTGCCCAGATCGAGGAGCGATACGATGAGGTAGCGGCAGCTCGGATACGTCTCGCACGTCTCCACGTAGAGGGCGCGCTTCTCGCAGCCTTCGACGACGTAGCGTGCGGAGGTCGAGTTGACGTACTTGCGGGTCATCGTCGTCACGATGTCGACGCGCTCGCACCCGAGGTCCGTACGCGCCGTGAGGAGGAGCGCGCGCTCGAGGTCTTCCGGCGCGGATTCGCCCGAGCCAGGCAGCTTCTGAATCGAGGGATGCATCGACCCGATCGGACGCGAAAAGTCGCAGCCGAGGAGCGCGAGAGCCACCGGAACGGGCCAAAACGGACGCAGCGAGATCATGAACGAGCCCTTAGCGCACTCGCCGAATTTGGCCCTATTTCCTGCAGTTTTGAGCACCTCTGGTGCGAAGGAAGCGCGCTCGGCGCGCCGTGGTACCGTTTTGCCCGATGCGCACCCGTTCGTTGGGCTGGTTGGGGTCGTTGGTAGTCGTCCTCGTGGCGCTCCCCCTCGTGGGAGGGTGCAAGAAGCGCGAGCTCCCTCCCGAGATCGTGGGCTCCTACTCACGCTCCGGCGACATCCCCGCCGAGCTCCGCGCCGAGCTCAGCGTCGCGCGGGGAGGCATGGTGCTCACCGTGGTGCGCCTCTCGGCCTCGGTCGATGTGGGTGCGTTCGGGAGCCTCTTCGCGGGTCCAACGAGCGCGGTCGCGGCGGGAGGCGGCTCAGCGGGCACCACCGGCGGCGCCGGACGTTCGGTGGTCTCGGCGCGGACGTTCGATAAGCTGGCCTGCGAAGGCGCGAGCTGCACGTTCGAGCTCGCGGCGGACAAGACGAACCCCACGTGCTCGGGCTCGTTCGAGAAGGTGCAAAGTACAATTATTGTCGTGGCCGCCGGCGGGTGCCAAGCGTACTCGGGTCGATGGGTCTTGTTGGACGGTCTCCCGCTCCCGGCGCCTTCGAGCACGGCTCCGGCCCCCGCCAAGTCGTCCCCCGTGCCCACGCCGATTCCGGCGCCGTCGCTGCGTCCCGTGGTGCCCGCGCCGACGATGGTCCCCGTCGTTCCGCCGCCGCCTCCCCCGGGCGCGAGCGCACCTCCGTCGACCAAGCTCGAGTTTCCGGCCGACATCCCCGCGCCAAACGACCACATGTCGTGCCTGAGCGCGTGCTCGATCGTCGACACCCGCTGCCACCGAACGAGCACCGGGCCGGACCGAGAGTCGTTCCTTCTGTGTGTCGAGAAGGCCGAGATCTGCCGCGCCCGCTGCGAGCAGGTGTGGCCGTTCTTTTCGGGTCATTGATCGGCGTCTACAGCGTTGGCAACCGACGACCGATCCGTCCGACGTTCGACCTCTCCGCCGGCGTCGGACCGATCGGACCGATGTTGGCGACCGATCCGACCGACCATCCGACCGACGTTGGGCGACCGATCCAACCGACCATCCGACCGACGCCGGCGACCGATCCAGCGACCATCCGACCGACGTTGGCGACCGATCCGACCGACCCGAGCGCTCCGACCGACGTTGGCGCCAGTACCCTGAAATCACTGCAATTTCGCTTGGGCGGGCGACCGACGTTGGCGCCAACCCCTTGAAATCGCGCCTAGAGCTCGCCCCGATCCGCCTGCGCTTCGAGCCTCGGGGGGAGGCGCGTCGAGCTGCTCGGCAGGGCGACCGACGTTGACGCCAACCCACTAAAATCGGTACGAGCTCGCTCCAAGCGCGAAGCTCCGCTCCGAAGCGACGAACGCACAAAGGCGTGCACGCTCCGGAGAGCGGCACGCCTTGGACTCGAGCTGACGACACCGCACGAGCGGTGCCGCAGACCGCTAGTAATTAGACGCGGCGGCGCTTGGGCGGGCGGCAGCCGTTGTGCGGGACCGGCGTGACGTCACGGATGAGCGTGACGCGGAAGCCCGCCGTCTGCAGGGCGCGGAGCGCGCTCTCGCGGCCGGCGCCGGGGCCCTTCACGAACACCGCGATAGATCGCATGCCGTGGTCCATCGCCTTGCGCGCGGCCTCTTCGGCGGCGAGCTGGGCGGCGAACGGGGTGCTCTTGCGCGAGCCCTTGAAGCCACGCGAACCGGCGCTTGACCAAGAGACAGCGTTGCCGTTCACGTCCGTGATGGTGACCACGGTGTTGTTGAAGGTGCTCTGAATGTGCGCGATTCCGGTCGCGACGTTCTTCTTGACCTTCTTTTTGACTTGCTTGCCCTTGGTGGCAGCCGTTTTCGCCGTGGCCATGATCTACTCCAGAACGATTCGAGGTGGTCCGTCGTGCGGGACGAGCCCGACCAACGCTAGAGACTTGGGTGAACGCGCGCCGCCTCGACGGAGGCGCGCGCGAGAAATCACTTCTTGGCGCTCGAGCCCTGGCGCGACACGATGCCCTTACGCGGGCCCTTGCGGGTGCGGGCGTTCGTGTGCGTGCGCTGCCCGTTGACCGGGAGGCCGCGGCGGTGACGGAGCCCGCGGTAACAACCGAGGTCCATCAGGCGCTTGATGTTCATCTGAACTTCGCGGCGGAGGTCACCCTCGACGCGGTAGTCGGTCTCGAGGAGCTCGCGGATCTTGCGGATGTCCGCGTCCGTCAGCTCTTCGGTCTTCTTGGTCTCGGGAATCCCTGCGCGCTCGCAGATCTTCTTCGCGAGAGCGCGGCCCACGCCGTAAAGGTACGGGAGGGAGTAAGCAACTTGCTTGTGACGGGGAAGGTCGACGCCTGCGATACGAGCCATGACGGATGCTCTCTACTCGGTTGGTACTAGGTTTCAACTGTGGAGGGTCGAAACCCTCGAAATACTTTTTTGGCCCTTGGGCTTCGCGGCGGTCGGTACCACTGGCGACGAACCGTTAGGGGCCCACTTCACCCTGCGAGGGCGTACTAGACCTTCGTTACGGGCGACAGGCCCGTCACTCCGGTATCCCCCTCGCGCTCCCCCCTGTGTGACGGAGGTAGGCGTCGTGTCTGCCGCTCGTGGGCCGGGAGGCTTGGCGACCCGGCGCGGGGCTGGGAGGCTTGGCGAGCTAGCGCGATCCGCGAGGCCTAGCGACGCGGGTCATTTCGGCTCGAGGGCGCGTCGCGAGCGGCCCAGGGCTAGGGAGACCGACCGAACCGTACTCCTGTACGGAGAGGGAGGTCGACCGACGCCATGGGACGCGCAGCAGCGCCCTCGAGTCGAAATCAGCCTTGGCGCTGCTTGTGGCGGGGATTTTCGCAGATGATGCGAACGACGCCCTTGCGGCGGACGACTTTGCACTTGTCGCAGATCTTCTTGACGGACGGACGGACCTTCATGACCAAACTCCAAAGCTGATGCGTGGCTGTCGACTCGTTTGGGCTCCGCCCGAGAGTCGGAGCCGGTTCACTTGTGGCGGTACGTAATGCGACCGCGGCTGGGATCGTAGGGGCTGACCTCGACGGTAACGCGGTCGCCGGGGAGGATGCGGATGTAGTACTGCCGCATGCGCCCACTGATGGTGGCGAGGACGACCAGGCCGTTGTCGCACTTCACCCGAAACATGGCGTTCGGGAGCGCTTCCTGGACGACGCCGTCGAATTCCAGCTTGTCGCCCTTGGGCTCTTTTCGTTCTCGTCGTTCGCTCACTCCCATGCCTCTTTCTCTCCAGTGCCTCCCGGCGCAACCTGTTCAGCTCGTTTTGAGAGCGCCGAGCACACGAGCGGTCACTTCTTCCACCGTGCCCACTCCGTTCAATCGACGAAGCAGACCCTTCTTCTCGTAGTGCGGAAGAAGCTCGCTCGTCATCGCTTCGTACGTGGAAATGCGGGTCTTTACCACGTCTTCCTGGTCGTCGGGGCGATGCTCGAGATCCGCGCCTGCGGGCGGTGGCTTATACTTCAGGTGGTAGATCTGTCCAGTGAGTTTATCGGTCCGTCGAAGAACCGCGCGCTCGAACAGGAGATCTCCGGGGACTTCGAGCGCGATCACGTGGTCGAGCTTCTGGCCGCGACCCGCGAGGAGCGTGTCCAACGCATCGGCCTGCGGGACGGTGCGCGGGAAGCCATCGAGCAGAAATCCACGCTTCGCATCTTCGGCGTTGGTGCGCTCGTCGATGAGAGCGATGACGACCTCGTCGGGCACGAGCCCGCCCTGCGCCATCTTCTCGACCAAATCAGCGGGGAGCTTCCCCGCCTTTTTTGCCGCGCGCAGCATGTCGCCGGTCGAGATTTGGGGAATCCCCCACTTCTCACAAATGAGCTTGGCCTGAGTGCCCTTGCCGGCCCCTGGAGGACCGACGAAGACGAGCCGTAACCCCCCGCTGCTCATCCGAAATCCCTCCGGCCACGGATGCGGGTCGCGCGACCGCCGCCACCCGAGAGGCCTTCGTAGTTGCGCGTGATGAGGTGAGCTTCGATCTGAGCCACCGTGTCGAGGGCGACGCCGACCACGATCATCATCGACGTGCCGCCGAAGCGGAACGGGACCTTGAAGGCCTCCGTGATGAGAGTCGGCACGACGCAAACGACGGCCATGTAGAGCGCGCCTCCGAGCGTGATGCGGGTGAGCACGCGGTCGATGTAGTCGGCCGTCTGCTTGCCCTGACGAATGCTCGGGATGAACGCCTGCTGCTTCTTGAGGTTGTCCGCTACGTCGACCGCCGGGAAGGTGACCGCCGTGTAGAAGAACGAGAAGAAGATGATGAGCGCGACGTAGAAGAAGTTGAACTCCCAGCCGCCGCGATCGAGCGAGCCCTGGAGGGCCGCCATGCCGGGGATCTTGAAGTTCGCGAGCGTGGCCGGGAACATCAGGAGCGACGACGCGAAGATCGGCGGGATGGTACCGGCGGTGTTCACGCGAAGCGGGAGGTGAGCCGTCTGTCCGCCGTACACGCGGCGGCCAACACTGCGGCGCGCGTAGTAGATGGGGATGCGGCGCTGTCCGCGCTCGAAGAACACGATCACGGCGACCGTGAGGAGGATAATCGTGACGACCGCGGCGAGGTTGAGCGGCTGAATCGAGCCCTTGTGGGTCTCGAAGTAGCTCAAGATGCCACCCGGAATGTCGGTCACGATGCCGGCGAAGATGATGAGCGACGTACCGTTGCCGATGCCGCGCTCGGTGATCTGCTCGCCGACCCACATGATGAACAAGGTGCCGGTCGTGAGCGTGAGCATGGTCATGAGGCGGAAGCCCCAACCCGCGTGAGCGACGACACCACCCGAGGTATCGAGGTCGTTGTTGCTCGCGCCTTCCAGCGTCATCGCGATGCTGAACGACTGCACGAGCGAGAGCCCGAGCGTCGCGTAGCGCGTGTACTGGTTGATTTTGCGGGTGCCCTGCTCGCCCTCTTTACGGAGCTCGTCCAGGGGTTTGTAGACCATGGTGAGGAGCTGGAACACGATGCTCGCGCTCACGTACGGCATGATGCCGAGCGCGAACACGCTCAAGTTTCCGAGCGCGCCACCGCTGAACATGTTCACGAAGCCGAGGAGCCCGCCCTGCTTGCTCACGAGAGCACGCATGGCGTTGCGGTCCACTCCCGGGATCGTCACGAAAACACCGACCCGGTACACCGCGAGCATCAGAAGCGTGTAAAGCACACGCTTCCGGAGCTCCGGTACTTTGCTGATGTTCGCGAGACCCGGGAGGAAGGACATTACTCGCTGGCCTTGGCCGCGCTCACGAGCAGCGTCTTGCCGCCGGCCTTCTTGATTTTCTCTTGCGCCGACTTCGAGAAGGAGTTGGCCGTGACGACGATCGCCTTGGTGATGTCGCCATCGCCGAGGATCTTGATGCCGTCGAACTGGCCCTTCACGATGCCGTGCTCACGGAGCGCCTTCTCGTCGACGTTGGCGCCGGCGGCGAAGACATCCAAGTCACCGACGTTGATCGCGGCGATCTTGGTGGGGAACGGGTTGTTGAAGCCGCGCTTGGGCAGACGGCGCTGAAGGGGCGTCTGGCCGCCTTCGAAGTACGGCTTGAAGCCGCCCGTACGCGCGTACTGGCCCTTTTGGCCACGACCGGAGGTTTTGCCGATGCCGGAGCCGACGCCGCGACCCTTGCGGATCTTGAGGCGGGTCGCGCCGATGGGCTTTGCGAGCTTGGAGAGAGTATCAGCCACGTTCCACCTCCTCCACCGTTACGAGGTGCAGGACTTTCTTGATGGCGCCGCGGAACGAGGGCGTGTTGTCGACCTCGACGTTGGTGCCGGGACCACGGAGGCCGAGCCCTTTGACGATTTCTCGTTGGTTGTGCTGGCGCCCGATCAGGCTCAATTTTTGGGTGACGAGGAGCTTCTTCACGGCGTCGCCTCCGGCGCGGGCTTCTTGCCCTTCTTCTTGCCATCGTTCGAGACGATGTCTTCGACTTGCTTGCCACGCTTCTGCGCGACCTGCTCGAGGCTGCGGAGGTTGCGAAGCGCGCTAATGGTGGCGCGAACCACGTTGTGGGGGTTCGCGCTGCCGAGGCACTTGGTGAGGATGTCGTGGATGCCCGCGCTCTCGACGACGGCGCGAACCGCGCCGCCAGCGATGACGCCCGTTCCCGGCGAGGCCGGACGGAGGAACACACGACCCGCGCCGAAGTGGCCGAGGATCTCGTGCGGAACCGTGGTGCCGGCGAGCGGAACCTTGAAGAGGTTCTTGCGCGCCTGGTCGTTGCCCTTGCGGATCGCTTCGGGAACCTCGTTCGCCTTGCCGAGGCCCACACCCACGTGGCCGGACTCGTCACCGACGACGACGAGCGCCGCGAACGAGAACCGCCTGCCGCCCTTCACCACCTTGGCGACGCGGTTGATGTGGATGATCCGCTCCTTGAGCTTCTCCTCGTCGACCTGATCGAATGCCATGTCCGAATCTCGCTTCTCGAGTAGTGGGCTCTCGCAAGAGCCCGAAAGTCATCAGAATTTGAGGCCAGCCTCGCGCGCGCCGTCCGCGAGAGCGGAGACACGACCGTGGTAGAGGTAGCCGTTGCGGTCGAAGACGACCTGGGAGACGCCCTTCGCGAGGAGCGCCTTCGCGATCGCCGCGCCGACTTTTTTCGCCGCGTCGGTCTTGTCGGACTCCGCGATCGCGGACTTCACGTCGGCCGCGAGGGTGGAGGTGTGCGCGAGCGTGTTGCCCGTCACGTCGTCGATCGCCTGAGCATAGATGTGCTTGAGGCTACGGAAGACGGTGACACGGGGGCGCTCGGCCGTTCCGCTGAGCTTGCGACGAATGCGGAGCTTGCGGCGCTCCCGACCTACGAGTTGCATGGCCATGACGAAGAATCCTTTTTGCGTTTCCCGGGGGCGCGCGGCGCTTCCCGAGGTTCTCGCTAACGAGGTGGAAACCCTTTAACGCTTACTTGCCGCCCTTGCCACCAGCTTTGCCCGCCTTTTCGCGGACCTTCTCGCCGCGGTAGCGGACACCCTTGCCACCGTAGGGGCTTGGGGGGCGGAAGCCTCGGATCGTCGCGGCCGTTTGGCCCATGACTTCCTTGTCGGCGCCTTCGAGGTGGATGACGGTGCCCTTGCTGTCGCCCGGGATCGTGACCTTGATGCCCTTGGGCACCGGGAAGTTCACGGGGTGCGAGAGGCCGAGGGAGAGGTTCAAGATCGCGCCCTTGAGCTCGGCGCGGTAGCCGGTGCCCTGGAGCTCGAGGACCTTGGTGTAACCTTCGGCGCAGCCGGTGACCATGCTCTGGAGGATCGCGCGAGCGAGCCCCTGGAAGCGGGCGCCGTCGCGGCCACCGACGGTGGGCTTCACGCTGACCGACGCCCCGTCGACCTTGATGTCGACGTTCGGCGTGACCTGCTTGACGAGGTCGCCCTTCGGACCCTTGACGGCGATTTGGCCGTTGGAGATCGAGAGGGTGACGCCCTTGGGGACGATCACGGGGCGCTTGCCCACGCGGGACTGACGGAGCTTCTCTTCCGTCTGCGGTGCGGGAGTCGTCATGAGATCACCAAACCTCGCAAAGGAGCTCGCCGCCGACGCGGTGAGTCCGTGCATCCTTGTCGGTCATCACGCCGCGGCTCGTCGAGAGGATGGAGATACCCATCCCCGAGCGAACCCGCGGAATGCGGTCGAAGCGAACATAGACGCGACGGCCGGGGGTGGAGACGCGACGGATACCGTCGATCGCGCTCTCACGGCCCTTGCCGTAGCGGAGGACGAGGACGAGCTTCTTCGGGCCTTCGCCGTCGGAGGTTCGCACGTCGTCGATGAAACCCTCGCGCTTGAGCACGTGGGCAAGGTGCTCCTTGAGGTTCGAGTGGGGCATCTCGGTGCGGTCGTGGCGAGCCAGACCAGCGTTACGGATGCGCGTAAGCATATCGGAAATGGGATCGGTCATCATGGCTTCACCAGCTCGCCTTGATCACGCCGGGGATTTCACCACGGAGGGAGTACATGCGGAGGCAGATCCTGCAAAGCTCGAACTTGCGGTAGTAACCGCGAGCGCGGCCGCAAACCTTGCAACGGTTACGGTGTCGCACCTCGAACTTCGGGGGGCGATTGAGCTTCGCAAACTGAGATGCACGCGCCATCTGTTCCTCTGTGTCTCGCTACTTACGTGAGCTAAAAAATTGGGATTCGGTGCCCTCGCGCCGGCTGGCGCGAGCCACGCTCAGGTGGCGCGGAAAGGCATTCCGAGGTGTTGGAGGAGGGCGCGACCCTCTTCGTCCGTGTTCGCCGAGGTCACGAAGCTGATGTTCAGCCCCTTGATCACGTCGATGCGGTCGTAGTTGATCTCGGGGAAGATGATCTGCTCCTTGAGACCGAGGGTGTAGTTGCCCTTGCCGTCGAAGGCCCGGCGGGACACGCCGCGGAAGTCACGCGTGCGCGGGAGCGCGAGCGTCACGAGGCGGTCGAGGAACTCCCACATGTGGTTCTTGCGGAGAGTGACCATCGCGCCGATGGGGAGGTTCGCGCGGAGCTTGAAGCTCGCGATCGCCTTCTTGGAGCGCGTGACGACCGGCTTCTGACCAGCGATCGCGCGGAGCTCCTCGACGGCGGCGTCGATGATCTTCGGGTTGGTGACCGCGGCGCCGAGGCCCATGTTCAGAACGATCTTCTGAAGCTTCGGGACCTGGTTCGGGTTCGTGTAACCGAACTGCTTCTTGAGCGCGGGGATGACGACGTCCGAGTACTTCTTGATGAAGCGCGGAGCGATCGCCTCGGCCGTGGAGACGACCTTCTGCGCGGGGGCTTTCTTGTCGCCCTCGGGCTTGCCCTTCTTCTGCTTCTTCTCGTCGGCCATGACTTTACTCCGCCTTCGCTTCCGCCTTGGCAGGCGTGGCGATGGTCTTGCCGCTCTTCACGGCGACGCGGGTCTTGTTGCCCTTTTCGTCTTTGCCCGCGCGAACGCGCGTGCCTTTGCCGGTCTCGGGATCGACTGGCATCACCTTGGAGGCGAAGAGGGGAGCTTCGCGCTCCACGATTCCGCCCTGCTGGTTCTTGGGGTTCGGGCGGGTGTGGCGCTTGATCATGTTGATCCCCTCGACGACGACTTTGCCGTCTTCCGCGAGGATGCGCGCGACCTTGCCCTGCTTGCCCTTGTCTTTTCCACTGATGACGACGACGAGGTCGCCCTTACGAAGACGCGCGGCCATCACAGCACCTCGGGCGCGAGAGAGATGATCTTCATGAACTTCTTGCCGCGGAGCTCGCGAGCGACCGGTCCGAAGATACGGGTGCCGATCGGCTCGAGCTGGGCGTTGATGAGGACGGCCGAGTTCTGGTCGAACTTGATGTAGCTTCCGTCCGGGCGCGACTGCTCGCGGCGGGTGCGGACGACGACGGCCTTGGCCGTGTCACCCTTCTTCACCTTGGCGCCGGCGACGGCCTCTTGGATCGAGACGACGATGACGTCGCCGATGCTGGCGTAACGACGACGCGAGCCGCCGAGCACCTTGATGCATTGTACACGCTTCGCGCCGGAGTTGTCCGCGACGTCGAGGTTGGAGCGCATCTGAATCATGGCTGTTTCCTATTGCCTTCTACGAGGGAGCCGAAGCTCATTCCTCGACGAACTTCTTGACGAGGCGGACGACGGTGAAGCGCTTGTCCTTCGAGATCGGACGGTGCTCCTGGATTTCGACCTGATCGCCGACCTTGTACTCGTTCTTCTCGTCGTGCGCCTTGTAGCGGGCGCGCGTGCGGACGTACTTTCCGTAGAGCGGGTCTTTGCGAGCAGAGACCGTCTCGACGACGACGGTCTTGTTCATCTTGTCCTTGATGACCTTGCCGACCATCTTGCGACGGAAGCCGTGAGCCTGGTTGGCGGGGGCGGCGGCGGCGGTGTTCGTTTGCTCGGACATGACTACTTCGCCTCGCTCTTGGCCTGGGCCTTCTCGGTCAAAATCGTCTTCACGCGCGCGATGTCACGGCGGGCTTGCTTGAGCACGGCCGTGTTGTCGAGGCGGTTCGTGAAGTTCTTGAAGCGGTTCTCGAAGCGCTCGCGAACGAGGGTCTTCTGGAGCTCGACGAGCTCTTCCGCGGTGCGTTCACGCAGATCCTGGGCCTTCATTGAATCACTCCACGAACGAGGAACTTGTAGCCGACGGGGAGCTTGTGGCCGGCGAGGCGGAAGGCCTCACGGGCGGTCTTCTCGTCGATGCCCGAGATCTCGTACATGACGCGACCGGGCTGGATGTCGGCGGCCCACTCTTCGACGCCGCCTTTGCCTCCACCCATGCGGACTTCCAAGGGCTTCTTGGTGACCGGACGGTGGGGGAAGATGCGGATCCAGAGCTTGCCGGCACGTTTGACGTGACGCGTGATCGCCATACGAGCGGCTTCGATCTGGCGCGCGGTGAGGCGGCTCGGCTCGGTGGCCTGCATGCCGAAGTCGCCGAACGAGACGTCACTGCCGCGCGCGGCAATGCCCTTGTTCGTGCCCTTCATCATCTTGCGAAACTTGGTGCGCTTGGGGGAAAGCATTGTCTTCTCCTAAGAATCCGGTGTTCGCTCAGGCGCCCGTGATGGGGCGGCGAACGCGGCGGGGAAGAACCTCGCCCTTGAAGATCCAGCACTTGACGCCGATGATGCCGAACTTGGTGCGGGCTTCGGCGGTGCCGAACTCGATGTCGGCGCGGAGGGTGTGGAGCGGGACGCGACCTTCGCGGTACGTCTCGACGCGGCTCATCTCGCTGCCGCCGAGGCGACCCGAGCAGCGGATACGAATGCCCTTGGCGCCGAACTTCATGGCGGTCGAGAGGGCCTTCTTCATCGCGCGACGGAAAGCGACGCGACGCTCGAGCTGGGTGGCGACGTTTTCGGCCACGAGCTGGGCCGCCGTCTCCATCTTCCGGATCTCTTGGACGTCGATGAAGACTTCGTTGTCCGTGAAGGACTGGACGCCGGGGAACACGGTCTCGCCCTTGGCGGCGGTTCCGACGTTGCCGGTCTTCAGGATCTCGATGCCCTTGCCACCCTTGCCGATGACCATGCCGGGGCGGGCGGTGAAGACGATGACCTTCGCCTTATTCGCCGCGCGCTCGACCTCGATGCCCGCGATGTTCGCGTTCATGAGGTACTCTTTGACAGCGCGCTTGATGCGGATGTCCTCGTGGAGCCACTTCGCGTAGTTCTTGTCCTCGAACCACTTGGAGCTCCAGGTCTTGATGACGCCGAGGCGGAAGCCGTACGGATGAACTTTCTGACCCATGGTGTTTCTTGCTCGCTCTTGGTCTTCTAGGTAAGCGCGGTGCCTTTACCCGGCACCGACGCCGCTCAGTCGCGGACGCCGAGCTCCACGGTGATGTGGCTCATGCCCTTTTGGATGCGGGTCGCGCGGCCCATGGCGCGCGGGCGCCAGCGGCGCATGTGCTTGTTCGGGGCCTTGTCCACGAAGGCGGTCTCGACGAACAACGTGTCGAGGTCGACCCCGGGAGCCTGGGTACGGGCGTTCGCCACGGCGCTTTCGATGATCTTCTTGAGGACCGGTGCGCCGGACTTCGCCGTGAACTCGAGGAGCTGGAGAGCTTCTCCGGCCTGACGGCCGCGAACGAGATCCACCACGACCCGGGCCTTTCGCGGGGACAACCGCGCGAAGCGGGCAATCGCCTTGCTGACCATTTGAGAACCTTCTGGCCCCGTCGTACCCACGCTCGAAACGACGGAGTCGTCATCGATCGCGAGGGCCGTTACGGCTGCCCAAATCAGAGAGAGGGACTTCCCAGAACCCTTTCCGGGGGACGGGAGCGCGCACTTTACGCAGAACGTCCATTCCCGCAAGCGGAAAAGATTCCGCTCTCCCATTTTTCCTCACCGGAACCCGCAAAAACCATGGAAAACGCGCGGTCGACGACGCTGCGGACCGTTCGTGCTCTCCCTTCCACGCTTCCACGCTCCGCGCTCTCACGCTCTCACGCTCGTTCCCATCCCAGCTCGGCGGGAGATTGGGGAGGGGCTCGCGGCCTTCACTCGCGTCCGTGCCTCCGTGGGCGCGGCGAGGGGCCGCGTGTACGTGGCCTCCCTGTCTTGGCGCTGACCTTCTCTGCGTAGGTCATTCGGCATAGGCCGTTCGTCCTCCGAATGTCGCGAAGAGAAAGGGCTTTTCGGGGTTCGCCGGATCTCAAAGCTGCACGGCCGAGTTGCAGCCTCGCAACAATCTGACGTCGCCCCTTCCATAACGCGCCGTAACCGTTGCTCCAGGCGATGGCACGTGTGTCGCATAGAGGAGGGCAGGTACGAGCCGGGAGGCGTTCCCCCCAAGCTGAACGGTTCGTACCGCTTTTTTCCGCCCTCGAAGCTCTCCCCCGCTTCGAGGGCGCTTTCCTTTTGTCCGCGCGCGCTCGCTCGGCTTTCGCGATTGCACGGCATCTTTCAGAGTTGAACGACACGCTCACGCCGAGCTGCCCGAAGTAATTGAAATCGCGACGAGATCTACTGGCACAGCGTTCGCTTAAGAGTAGGCAGGCACGGCGTCGGGCGGTCGTCCCCCCCATCCGCTCGATGAGTGCCGCTTTGTTCTCTCGCGCAAGCGAGAGCCGCCCCGCACGGACCCTCCCCTCCCCGTGCGGGGCTTCTTTTTTTGTCGCAAGACGGTGCGCATCGTCGCGATCGAGCGCGGCGAGCCTGAGGCTGAGGTCAGGTCGACGCGGGGACGACGGCGGCTGGGCGCGCGGCGAGGCGGTCGCGCCACGCACGAAGGTGCACGAGCTCGGCTGGAATCGTGACCTTGGCGAGGTGCTCGAGGGCGGGAAAGATCGTGTAGAGCGTGATGTCGGCGAGCGAGAGCGTGTCTCCGACGAGGAACGTCTTGTCGGCGAGGCGCGCATCCCACGGCGTCAATGCCTCGAGGAATGGCGTGCTCGCCTCGGCGATCGCGAGGTCGTCTGGCGTTGGCTTCAGGGCCGCGCCGGCGATGGCGCCGAACTTCGACCCGAGCTCCTCGTTGACCCTCGCGATCGTGACCCGAACGTCGGCGCGTGCTTTCGCCGCGACTGGCATGAGGGGGCGAGCGGGGAACCTGTCCTCCAGGTACTCGAGGACCACCGCCGACTCGTAGACCGCGTCATGGCCGTCGAAGAGCGTGGGAGACTTTGCGTTCTTCGAGACCGCGTCGAGCTCCTTCGGACGAGCCTCACCGGTGTAAAACACGGGCTCGAACGTGAGCCCCTTCTCGCCGAGCGCAAAGGCCGCGCGGTGTGCAAAGGGACAGCGCGAGATCATATAAAGCTTCATCGCTGCGAGACGCTAGCACCCATGCCCAGCAGGTCTTCCGCCACAACAGGTCCGACTTTTCGCGGAGTGCAAGAGTGCGATGTGCCCGCGGACCGAACGGCGAGGCGAGCTCGCCATGCCGCGAACCGTTTTCTGGACCTACGCGGAGACCCGGCGAAGCGTTCGCGCGCTCAAAAACCAGGGAACAGAACCTGGTTTGCGCCCTCTCGAGCCAGACGGCCCCTGCGGACAAAAGATTGGCGTCGCGTCGACCGGCTGGGGGGGGGACGGCCAGGTCAACGCGACGCCGAGCACTCTTATTGCTCGATACATGCCAACGCCAGCCCAAGCAATTTCGCACATTTAACCAGCTTACTTGCCCAGACGGATTGCAAATGTGGAATTTGCGATTTCGATTTCGCACTGTTCTGAATCTTAGAACCGACGGACAACGCCAAACGTGGCGTGAAGTGGAGGGCTCGCCGGGATGGAACCGCGGTGTCCGGAGCGTCGTAGACCGCCCATGGGGTCGGTGCTCGCGACGCTGAAGGACGTGCTGCGAAGCCTTCGCCGTGCCTTCTCGTTGGAGCGGCCACACTTGGTTCGTGTCCCGATCGTCGACCGCACGCCGCCGGCCTGGGGCAGGTTCAGACGTCCCTCGAGCCTCGCCATCCTGAGCGTACCGGACGAGCTCTTCCGTTACGCGGCGGACCCGTTCACGCTCGCCGCGCAGAGGTCGCGCGCGAGGGCCCTTCGTTCGCGAGCGGACTCACGTTCGTGAGCGGCGAGGACTGACGCCGACGCGGACGAGGCTCTACGTTACGCGCCATGGAGCCCACGAAACCGGAGAGCGAATTCGGCCGCGTCGCCCGGCGATCCGAGATCGCGCACGTCCGGGCCCTCGATCACGTCATCGCGACGCTCGCTCGCAAGATCGAAGTAGAGCCCGAAGCGCTCGTCGAAGGGCCTCGCGCCGCGGTCGCCGCCATCTTGCGCGACAACGCCGGCACGACGGAGGTGCTCTTCATCCAACGCGCCGAGCATCCCCACGATCCGTGGTCGGGCCACATCGCGTTTCCGGGCGGCCGCCACGATCCGGGAGACCCCACGCTCCTCGCGACCGTCATCCGCGAGACACACGAAGAGGTCGGGATCGCCCTCGCCACCGAGCACCTCGTCGCGCGCTTGCCCGACGTCGCCGCGCCCTCGCGAGAATCACGGGGTGCGCTCGTCGTGACTCCCTACGTGTTCGCGGTGAGAGACACGGTGGCGCTTCGCCTCGACCCGAGCGAGGTCGCCGACACGCTGTGGGTGCCACTGCATGACCTCCTCGCCGGCGAAGGGCGCGGCACGTACCAATTCTGCTGGGACGGCAAAGACTACGACTTGCCTTGTTTCAGGCTCGATCCGGGCCAGCGGGTGCTGTGGGGGATGACCTACAAGATGGTCGCGTCGATGCTCGAGGCGCTCGACGATGCTGCCGTCGCTCCACCTACCGAGTGACGTGGTGGAGCGAGACGGATCGGGCCGCGCTCAGCCGCGGAGTGTCTTCATCGCCTTCGACCACGCGACGACTTGATCGAGCATCGTGTCGACCGACTTCGTGTGGTGCGGGCTGGGCTTGAAGGTGGTGTAATTCTCGAAATCGGTGAAGAGCGAGAGCCCCACTTGGGCCCGCACGTCGGCGAGCTGCAGCTCCCCCGCGATGAGCCGAAGGTGCTCGATCGCGCGGGTACCGCCGACGGAGCCGTAGCCCACGAAACCGCAGGCCTTGTTATTCCACTCGAGATAGATGAAATCGAGGGCGTTCTTGAGCGCGCCCGAGGTGCTGTGGTTGTACTCGGGAGTGACGAACACGAAGCCGTCGAGCTCGTCGATCTTCTTGCTCCAGGCCTTCGTGTGCTCCTTCGTGTAGTTCTTCCCCATCGACGGCGGTGTGGGCTCGTCGAGGAGGGGAAGATCGAACGTCGCGATGTCGACGATCTCGTACGAGGCGGCTCCGTCGGCGCGCTTCGCGGCGATTTCGTGGACCCACTTCGCGACCGCTTCCGCTTTGCGACCCGGGCGCGTGCTCCCTACGACGATTCCAATCTTGACCATGTTCTGCCGCTCCTTCACCGCGTAACGCCACGTGGCGCCCGCGACGGCACAGTGCACGGCTTCGCGCGCGACACAAAGGCCTACCGCGCGTCGGGACGCGTGCGCGCTTACGCTCGCATCGGTTCGCTCGATCGATGCCTAAGGACGTGACCGTGTCGACCCGCCGCTTCGTCGCGGTCGCGGTCGCCGTAGCGGTGGCGGTCGCGGGCTGCCGATCGTGCTCACGTCGCGCGTGCGAGACGTACTCGCCCCCCGCGCACTGCGAGGGACACGTTCTCCAATTCTGCGCGGAGCAGGGGCCGAGCTACGGCTACGACTTCGGGACGCGTCTCGTTCGCGCCGCCTGCGGCGCAGGGATCGATGTTCGACGACAACGCGGGAGGGGCCTCGTCCGTGCACCGGCCCGCGAGGAGACTCTCGGCGACACCACTTGCGCACTCACGCCCTTCGGAGCGTCGTGCGTGCACGACGACACCCCTCCCACGTTGCCCGCCGACCGCACGTCGGCCTGCGAGGGGTCCACCATCGTCGCCTGCGGCGCCGGGAAACACGGTTTTATCGAGACGTTACGCACGTGCGCGACTGCCGAGAGTCTGTCGGCGACGGCGGGCCGATGGTGGCGAGATGCGGCGCGGGCGGCGCCCACTGACGGCGATGGTGGCCCACCACGGCCGATCGGGCAGCTCACGCCGTGCCGGTTTTTGTCCTCGATCCGAAAATTCACTGGATCCGACGTCGAAAGCCACCTAGAGGCACGCGCCCATGAGCGACCTCGCCAAGATCCGAAACATCGGGATCAGCGCCCACATCGATTCGGGCAAGACCACGCTGACCGAGCGTATCCTCTTTTATACGAAGCGCATCCACGCGATTCACGACGTCAAAGGCAAAGACGGCGTCGGCGCGAAGATGGACTCGATGGATCTCGAGCGCGAGCGCGGAATCACCATCCAGTCGGCAGCCACGCACTGCTTCTGGAAGGGCAACCACATCAACATCATCGACACGCCCGGCCACGTCGACTTCACGATCGAAGTCGAACGCGCCCTCCGCGTGCTCGACGGCGCGATCCTCGTGCTCTGCGGCGTCGCCGGCGTGCAGTCGCAGTCGCTCACGGTCGACCGCCAGATGCGCCGCTACAACGTCCCGCGCATCGCCTTCGTCAACAAGCTCGACCGCGCCGGCGCGAACCCGCTCCGCGTGAAGGATCAGCTCAAAGAGAAGCTCAACCTCAACTCGGTCCTTTTGCAGCTCCCGATCGGGCTCGAGGACAAGTTCGAGGGCATCGTCGACCTCATCAAGATGCGCGCGTTCCGCTTCTACGGCGACAACGGCGAGGACATCCGCGAAGGCGACATCCCCGAGGACATGAAGGCGGACGCGCAGAAGTACCGCGACATCATGCTCGACGAGCTCTCGCTCCACGACGACGCGCTCGCCGAAGCGATCCTCGAAGAGAAGGTCACCGAGGAGCTCATCGTCAAGGCGATCCGCCTCAGCACGATCGCCCTCAAGATCGCCCCCGTGATGATGGGCTCGGCCTACAAAAACAAGGCCGTTCAGCTCCTCCTCGACGGCGTCAACGCCTACCTCCCCAACCCGGGTGAGGTCGAGAACGCGGCCGTCGACCTCGACAAGAACGAGGAGAAAATCATCCTCACGTCGAGCGACAAGGACCCCCTCGTCGCCCTCGCGTTCAAGCTCGAAGATGGTCGCTTCGGCCAGCTCTCCTACGTCCGCGTCTACCAAGGCGTCTTGGCGAAGGGCTCCGAAATCATCAACACCCGCACCGGCAAGAAGCACAAGGTCGGCCGCCTCGTCCGTATGCACTCGGACGAGCAGGAAGACATCGACTCGTCGGATCCGGGCGACATCGTCGCGATGTTCGGCATCGACTGCAACTCGGGCGACACCTTCGTCGACGGCCGCGTGAACGTGGCGATGACGAGCATGTTCGTCCCCGACGCGGTCATCTCGCTCACCGTGACGCCGAAGGACAACAAGGCCCAGACGAACATGTCGAAGGCCCTCCGTCGCTTCACGAAGGAAGACCCCACGTTCCGCGTCAGCGCGGATCCGGAGTCGGGCGAGACCATCATCGCCGGCATGGGCGAGCTCCACCTCGACGTCTACATCGAGCGCATGAAGCGCGAGTACGCGGCGGAAGTGGTCACGAGCCCCCCGCGCGTCGCCTACCGCGAGACGATCACCCGTCGCGTCGACTACTCCTACACCCACAAGAAGCAGACCGGCGGCTCGGGCCAGTACGGCAAAATCGGCGGCTTCATGGAGCCCTGGCCGGAGGCGAACTACGTCTTCAACGACGACATCGTCGGCGGCATCGTCCCCCGCGAGTTCATCCCCGCGGTCGACAAGGGCTTCAAGTCGATGCTCGCGAAGGGGCTCCTCATCGGCGCTCCCGTCGTGAACGTCGCCGTCACCCTCAACGACGGCGGCTCGCACGCGGTCGACTCCAGCGACATCGCCTTCCAGGAAGCCGCCCGCGGCGCCTGGCGCGAGACGTACCCCAAGGCCGGCCCGCAGATCCTCGAGCCGATCATGAAGGTCTCGGTCGAAGGTCCGGTCGAGTTCCAAGGCGGCATGACGGGTCTCCTCATGCAGCGCCGTGGTCTCATCCTCAGCACCACCGAGAGCGACGGCTTCGCGCACGTCGACGCGGAAGTGCCGCTCTCCGAAATGTTCGGCTTCTCCACCACGCTTCGCTCCGCGACGCAGGGCAAAGCCGAGTTCACGATGGAATTCGCGAAGTACTCGGCAGTGCCGAGCGGCATCGGCGAAGAGCTCGTGAAGAAGTTCAAGGCCGAGCAGGAGAAGGCGAAGAAGTAAACCTTCTTTCCTTCTGTAGAACGAGCCCTCGCGATTCTGTCGTGGGGGCTTCGTTCATTTGGGGCTCGCGGCCCACGTTGGCACTGCGCACCGTCATTCACGAATGTGCACTCGGGCGCCCACGTAGGCGCGTGTTGCCGCGTTATTCTCGAGGGCTTGTTGCGGCGCGAGCTTTGCCTGCCACACTGCTCCAGCACCTCTCGGGAGAACTCCATGAACCGACCCGTCTCTGGGCTTTTGCTCGTGGTCGTCGCAGCCGGCGTCGTGAGCGCCTGCAGCTACAACGATCCAATCTACAACGGGGTCATCGACGAGCGATCCCCGATGCCCACGACGAACGGGAGCGCAGCCCCCGGCAACGAAGGCACTCCCGCGAAGGGTCCGCAGCCCGTGTTCGGGCCTACCGTGCGCGCGGCCATCGCTCCTCCCCCGCTCTCGGGTGGCACCCTCGCGGTGCTCCGGGACGGGCGCGTGGTCGCCGCCGATCCGGACCGCGACAAGGTCTACATCGTCGACGTCCGCACGCGTGCCTTCACGACGGTCGCGCTCGAGGCGAACGACGAGCCCGGGCGCGTCGTCGAGGACGACGGAGGGCGGGTCCACGTCGTGCTCCGCCGCGCGGGGAAGCTCGCCACGATCGATACGAAACAAGGCACCCTCATCGCTCGCCGCGACGTGTGCCCTGCCCCGCGTGGCATCGCGATCGACAACGGTAGGACCCGCGCGATCGTCGCCTGCGAGAGCGGCGAGCTCATGGCCCTCGCCGCCGATCCTGCCGCTGTCGGTGCGGAGGCGACGTTGCTCGCGAAGCTCGATCGCGACCTCCGCGACGTGGTCGTCACCCCGTCGCGTGTCTTCGTGAGCCGTCTCCGAAGCGCCGATGTGCTCGAGCTCTCCACCACGTTCGCGCTCCTCACGCGTTCGCGGCCCATCCCGCCGCCCGGCCAACGCACGATGCAGGCGATGCGCATGGTGGCCGCCCCGGCGGGCGATCCGGTCACCACGCCGCTCCTCGTCCACGAGGTTGGCCGCGATCCCGTGCCCAGCTCCAGCGGATCCGTGTCGTACCAAGGCTCTGGTTCGTCGGCGGCCACGGTCGGCCCTGGCTGCCAAGGCACGGGCCCCATCGTGCTCAGCGCGGTCAGCCGCACCGGCATCGACTCACGCACCGCGCGCGCCCCCGATCTCGCGGCCCTCCCGATCGACGTCGCCGCGAACGCCGCCACGATCGCGATCGTCGCCGCCGGCAACGCGCACACGCCGGGCCTCCCCCAGATTTACACGTTCCCGAACGCACGCCCCGTGTCGTCGGTGGGTACCCGCGCCACGCCGTGCTTCGCCGAGTCGACCAACTACCCCATCGAGGGCGAAGCGAT
>JAAFHV010000136.1 GCA_013297655.1 Myxococcales bacterium
GCTCTGGAGGCGCGAGCGTCGCGTCGCTCTGGAGGCGCGAGCCTCGCGTCGCTCTGGAGGCGCGAGCGTCGCGTCGCTCTGGAGGCGCGAGCGTCGCGTCGCTCTGGAGGCGCGAGCGTCGCGTCGCTCTGGAGGCGCGAGCGTCGTGTCGCTCTGGAGGCGCGAGCGTCGCGTCGCTCTGGAGGCGCGGGCGTCGTGTCGCTCTGGAGGCGCGAGCGTCGTGTCGCTCTGGAGGCGCGAGCGTCGCGTCGCTCTGGAGGCGCGAGCGTCGCGTCGCTCTGGAGGCGCGAGCCTCGCGCTGGACGAACGAGCCGGAGGGGCGCCCGCGCCGCGCACGTCGATCGTAGGAAATTTAGCCGCGCCGTGGCCGACGGCTCAGGCGAGGAGCTCTTCCCGCGCGACGGTGCCCTCGGGTGCGTCGACCGCGTGCGAGAGCGCGAGCGTCTCGAGGAGCACGGCGCGGTAGACGAGGTGAACGTCGTCCACGTCGACGTCCACGTCGTGCGAGGCAGCGTCGAGGGCAGCGTCCACGTGCTCGTGGAGGAAACCCACGACCGCCGGCTGCTCGATCGCCATCACGTCGTCGAGCTCGAGGGGCTCCTCGGTGTGCGCGGCGCGTAGCTCTTCTTCGAGCGCGATCGCCGTCTCTGCGGCGGTGAGCGCGTCCTCCGAGACGGCGCGGAGCCTCCCGCGGAACGCGCGATCGAACGCGAGCCACACCGCGACGGATAGGAAATACCCGAGCGCGAGCGCGGTCTCGTCGAGGGGGCGCGAGAGCACGCGGTTGATATGGGCCGCGAGCTCGGGCTGCGTCTTTTCGAACTTCTCGAACCAGGCCTCGAGCTCGGAGTCGGCCTCGTCGCCTTCCTCTCCGAGGGCGCGCTCGACCTCGACGAGGACGGACCGATTTACGACCGCGTACGAAGGCACGGGACGAATGGCGGCACCGCGAACCCACATGCCCGTTAGCCTACCACGCGACGCGGACCGAACGCTCGCGCTCACGGCCGCTCGAAAGACACCTCGGTGCGCTCGTAGTGGCGCATCTCCTCGATGTTGGGCACGAAGGCCGCGATCGCCGCGTAGAACGCGGGGAAGTGCGGGCCCTTCCGGAACCCGACCATGTGCCCTTCGACCGAGTCCCACTCGATCCGAAGCACGAACGACGTCGCGTCCTCGGCGCATCGCGCGAGCTCGTACGCGAGGCAATGCGGAGAGGCCTCGAGGCTCGTCTTGGCTTCGCGGTACGCGGCGAGCAAGCGCGGCCCTCCTTCTTCGGTCACGCGGTATCGGATGTACTCGACGATCATCTCTGCGCCTCCACGAAGACCACCGTAGACCAGCTCGAGGCGACGATGGGACGGGAGCCGACGGCCGGTCGATCGATGCCGTCGCGGTGACGTTCGGTGCTCTAGGGCCGCTTCTTTCTCCGGTGCGACGCGGGGCCTCGCGCGCGCTCGGCCTTCGGCTCGGGGGCGCCGATCTCGGTCTGTCCCGCATCGAAGCTCGCGGGGCTCGCCGCCCAGCAGACGCGGTACGTCTCGAGCCATGCGGTTGCCTCGGCGAGGGGCGTCGCCGTGAGCGCCCGGGGGCGCTTTTGTGCGTCGCGTCCGCGCGAAACGAGGCCAGCGCGCTCGAGCACCTTGAGATGCTTCGAGATCGCCGGCTGGCTCATCGCGAAAGGCGTACGCAGCTCCGCGACCGAGGCCGGTCCCGTCGCGAGGCGCGCGAGGATCGCCCGCCGGGTGGGGTCCGCCAGCGCCGCGAACGTGGCGTCGAGCCGGTCCACCGACAGAGGTGCGCGTGTCTCTTTCGTCATGTCGGCTCCGCGCGGGAAGGTCCGCGCTTATTAATAACCATTTGGTTATCATGATGACGGAGCGGGTCAACCTCGGCGCGTCAGTGGAACGAGAGCGTGCCCTCGTAGTGGTGCTTCCCTTCCGTGACGTGGATGTCCATCGTGCCGTCGATCCCGGCGAGCTCGGCGGTCCCGGACCCGGGGACGATGCGAACGACCAGGCTCCGCGCGCCCCGGTTCATGAGCCCGGTGTGCACCACGACGAAGCTGCCCGTCTTCCCGGCCACGGTTCCGACGATGCGCTCGATCGCGACGTAGCCGGCGGACCCTTCGATCGGCGTGCGCGCGGCGAGCATTTCGACGCGGCTCGTGGCGGTGAGATCGCCGGAGAATACTTTTTCGAACGTGGCGCGAGAGAGCGAAACACCACCCTCGACGTCGTGCGGCGGCTCCGCCTTCATCGAGATCTCGAACGTCCCTTCGATCTTCATCGCGCTCTCCTTCGGTGCCGCTTCGTGCGGCGCACCGGAAGCTAGCGGCTGCTGCGCGGACGGTATTGTAGGTCTGCGCCAACCCAGCGCCCGCGCGACGAGCGAGCCGCTCAGTACGGGAACGTGCCGCCCTTGTGGTCGAAGAAGGCGCCGTTGTCGTCGGGGCCGAGCGCGTCGATGCGGCCGAGCATGTTGCGGACGGACACGTCGACGGGCGTATTCGCGCCGCTTCCGCCCATGTCGGTCTGGACCCAGCCGGGGTTCATCACGATGCAAACGAAGCCGCGCGCGGCGAGATCGACGCTCATCGATTTGTTCGCCATGTTGAGCGCTGCCTTCGACATGCGATACGCGTACGCGCCGCCGCTCGTGTTGTCGGTGATCGAGCCCATGCCGCTCGAGACCTGCACGACTCGCTTCACGCTCGCCCGTGATCGCGACAGCGCGGGGAGGAGCGCGCGGACGACCCGGATCGGGCCGAGCGCGTTCGCGTCGAAGGTGCTCACGGCGTCCGCCAAATCGAGGCCCTCGAGGGAGAGCATCTTCCCCATGACGCCCGCGTTGTTGACGACCACGTCGACCGGGAGCTCCCCCACCTCGCGGGCGAGGTTTCCCACGTCGGCGTCGCTCCGCACGTCGCACGCGACGACCCTAACCTTCCCACCGCTCGCGTCGGCGAGCGCGCGCGTGAGGTGGGCGGCGGCGACGTCGCGCACGGTGGCGACGACCTCGTCTCCCCGCGCGGCGAGCTGCCGCACCATCTCGAGCCCGATTCCACGATTCGTTCCGGTGACGACCCAGCGCATGCCGATCCTCTTTCACACCCGGGGGCCTTCGCGCACGAAAAATGAGGCGTCCCCGCGGACCGAGCGAAGCTCGACGCAGCAAGCGCGAGCTTCGCACTCCGCGGGAGACGCCTCGCCTCGCGCCGCGAGCTACTTCGTGAGCTTCGCCGCGAGCACGTCCACCGGATCGATTCGCGGGGGCTCCGACAGGAGCTCGTCCGCTTTCGACATGAGCGCCGCGGCGATCGCGCCGGCGAGGTGCGCCTTGCGACCCTCGTCGTTCGCGAAAGCATCGAAGATCCCGAACTCGCGCGGTCCGAGCTTGATCGCGAACCACACCGTGGTGGTGGCCTCCGCTTCGGCGAGCGGCAGCGCGCTCCTCAAGAGCGCCTCGACGTCGGCTTCTTTTCCGGGCTTCGCGACGATACGGGCCAAAAGTCCAACCTTCACCATGATGTCCTCCTCCAGTTCGTGCCCGCATTGGGCACGGCCCTCACCGTAGGAGGCACCACCCGCCGCGTCAGGTGGCAGCGCCGACAACGGCAGTAGCGATTCCGACAAGCGCGCGAGGTGAGTGGCGGAAACGACACGAAGAGAGTCGAACGCGACATTCTGGAGCCTGACGATGTCGGAATCGTCGCGTAGGCTAAGAATTCCGCCATGAAGATCTGCCTCCTCGCGGTCGACGACGTGTTCGACACCGGGCTCGCGGTCGTGCTGGACACCCTCGAGACGGCGGCCATGCTCGCGCCGATCGAACGTGCTCCCTTCGCGGTCGAGGTCGTCGTGTCGGCGGTGCGAAAACGCATCCGTACGCACCAGGGGCTCGTCCTCCACGCCTCGCCGCTCCCTTCGCGAAGGCCCGACGTGGTGGTCGTTCCGGCCCTCGGCGCGAAGACGCCTGCGACGATCGACACCGCCCTCGAGCGCCGTGACGTGAAGGACGTGTGCGCGACGATTCGCGAGTGGTCGGGCGCAGGCACGCAGGTCACCGGCGCGTGCACCGGAACGTTCGTCCTCGGCGAGTCGGGCCTCCTCGACGGTCGCACCGCGACCACGACGTGGTGGCTCGGGCCCCATTTTCGCGCGCGATTCCCGGGCGCCACGCTCGACGAGTCGCGGATGATCGTCGAGTCACGCGGGGTGGTCACCGCCGGCACCGCGCTCGCGCACGTCGACCTCGCGCTCTACCTCGTCCGGAAGAAGAGCCCCGCCCTCGCCACCGCCGTCGCGCGCCACCTGCTCTACGACGAGCGCCCTTCGCAGGCGCCCTACGTGATCCCCGATTACCTCGCCCACGCCGACCCGCTCGTGACCAAGTTCGAGGGCTACGCGAACAAGCACCTCGCGTCGTTCTCCATGTCTCGCGCCGCGCGCGCCGTCGGGGCGAGCGAACGAACCCTCGAGCGTCGCATTCGAAGCGTGCTTGGAAAGACTCCGCTTTCGTACGTACGCGACCTTCGCGTCGAGCGCGCCGTGTTCGCGCTCCGCACCACCGACGATAGCCTCGAGAGCATCGCCGAGTCGGTCGGTTACGGCGACGCCGTCACGCTTCGCTCGCTCCTCCGCGAGAAGACGGGAAAGGGAGTCCGCGAGCTCCGCGCCGCACGGCAGGCGCCTCGCAGCGGAAAGAGCGCGCGGCCGTAGCGCGTGCACACCACCCTTTTCACGCTGGCGCGGGCGGTTCGCCGTCGGGCACGTCGGTCTTTTCCTTCGCCGCGGTCGTGGCTCGATCGAGGTCGCGCAAGGCGACGGGAGGCGCGAGCACCTTCCCGCCCTTGGTCGCCGCGAACCGTTGCGCCCCATAGATCCCGCGCTCGCCGGTGACCAAAAACGCGATCACGCTCACCATGAGCACGTACGGGATCGCGGTCGGTCCCACGAGCTCGACGACCATGATCGAGAGCGCGATCGGCGTGTTCGCGGACGCCCCGAACACGGCCGCCATGCCGCACGCGGCGCCGAGCGCGAGCGGCAACGAGACCACGCTCGCGTAGGCCGCGCCCGAGGTCGCTCCCACGAAAAAGAGCGGCGTGACCTCCCCCCCTAGAAATCCGGCGCCGATCGTGATCGCGGTGAGGCAGAGCTTGGTCGCGAAGGCGTGCTTCGGCACCGACGGATCGTGGAACGCGCGCTGGATCGTGGGCACGCCGAGGCCGAGGTAAGCCTCGAGGTGAAACACCTTCGCGAGCAGCGCCACGACCGCACCTCCGCTCGCCATCCGCACCGGGAGCGCGATTTTTCTTGCCTCGGCGGCGTGCTTCATCGCCTTGACCGAAGCGACGAACGCCACGCTGCACGCCGCGCAGACGAGGGCGAGGCCGACGAGCTTCACCACCACGAGCGGCGTCGGTGCGACCCACGCAGGCGCGAGGTACGTCGCGTGGGTCGTGCCCCAGGCGCGCGCGGTCATGTCGCCGACGACGGACGCGACGAGGGCGGGGAGGAGCGCGTCGGTCGAGAGCTTGCCCACCGTCGGCACCTCGAGCGCGAACACGACGCCCGCGAACGGTGTCCCGAAAACGGAGCTGAACCCGCCCGCGATCCCCGCGAGGAGGAGCTTTCGTCGCACGTCGCCGCGCGCGCCCAATCCGCGGCCCACGAGCTCTGCGAGGCTGCCGCCCATCTGCACCGCCGTCCCCTCGCGCCCCGCGCTGCCACCGAAGAGATGCGTCAGCACGGTGCCGAGGAGCACGAGCGGCGCCATCCGCTTCGGCACGCGCGTCTGCTCGTCGAACGTCGCGTCGAGCACGATGTCCATCCCGCCACGGGAAGGCTTGCCTACACGATCGTACACGAGCCCGATCGCGAGCCCCGCGATGGGAAGCGCAAAGATCAGCTCGTCGTGTCGCTCGCGCGCGCGGGTCGCGAGATCCAGGAGGGCGAGGAACAGCGCGGACGCCGAGCCCGCCAGCACCCCCACGAGCGCCGCGCCGAGCACGACTCGGGTGAGGTCTCGGAGGCGTTCGGAGCGGGGAGAGGAGGGCATCGGCGACCTTGGAGGCTCTGGGGTCGCCCGAGCTCGGTTCGCCGGAGGCACGTGTCCCTCCGGCGCGCGTCGCAGGGACGCGTTCGGCGACGTCACGTAGGAGTCATTGGCAGGTCCACGCGCGCTCGCGAGCGGCCTGCGGGTGTCGGCGGACTCCACCGCCATCGTGTGTACGTTCCATCTTCTCGCGAACGGCATACGTGTCAAGCACGAGGCGGGTAGGCTCCGGGCGATGGTGCGCACGCTCTATGGTCTTTCGTATTCTCCCTGGACGCATCGCGCGCTCTTTTCGCTCGATCACCACCGCCTCGTTTACCGCTACGTAGAGCACCTGCCGCTCCTCGGGGAGCTCCGTCTCCGCCGCCTCTCGAAGAGCGCGAAGCCCACCGTACCGCTCTTGATCACGGATGGAGCCCCGACGATGGGGTCCGGTGAGATCGCGCGCCTGGCGGATCGCGAGGGAGCCGAAGAGAAGCTCTTCGGGGCCGACATGCCGGCGATCATGCAATGGGAGGTGCGCGCCGATGCGATCCTCGAGGTGGCGCGCGCGCGCGTGGTCGCCGGGCTCAAGGCGAGCCACGAAGCGCAAAAAGAGGCGCTCCCACCGTTCGTGCCGGGGCCGTTTCGCTCGATCTTCGCGTTCACCGCGAAACAGGGGACGTCCTTCGTCGCGAAGAAACACGCCGTCGCCGGCGAGCCTGACCAGCGCGTCGTGGACGAGGTGTTCCCCGTGCTCGATGTGCTCCACGCCGCGCTCGTCGACAAGGGCGAGGATACATGCTTGCTCGGCACCTTCGGTTACGCCGACATCGTGATGGCGACCGCCGTCTCGGCCCTCTCTCCCACTCCGAGCGAGCCGGGCACACGGAAGCTCGGGGCCGCGTCGCTGGCGCTCTGGACCTACCCCGAAGCCCCCACGCGCTACCCGCTCGTCTATGCGTGGCGCGATCGTGTCTACACGCGCCGCAAGGTCCCCGCGTAGACGCGCATGGTGGCGTTCGCGCGTGCCGCTCGCGTGGCGCGGACGAGCACGCCTCGCCTTGGACGCCGCCGCCGCCCCGAAGCGTCACGCGAGACGCCAGGATCCCTTGTTTCCTTCTGGGCCCCGAGGTCGCGAACGTTTGCAACCTTCATCAAAGCGAGTAGGTTGCGCCGCCCCCATGACCTCCCCGGCCGAACGACCCGCGCTCGACGACGTACCCTCCCCGTTCCGTGAGGCGCTCGTGGACCGCGGCTTCGCCGAGCTCACCCTCGTCCAGCAGGCCGTCATGGCGCCCGAGCTGGCCGACTCCGACCTTCGCGTCTCGTCCCAGACCGGCTCCGGGAAGACGGTCGCGCTCGGGCTCCTCATCGGTCAGCTCTTCCTCCGCGAAGAGCGAACCCCTGGAAAAAAGCCCTTCGCGCTCGTGATCGCCCCCACCCGCGAGCTCGCCGCCCAGGTCGCAGGCGAGCTCTCGTGGCTCTTCGAGAAGAACGGCGCGCGCGTCGTCGTCGTCACCGGCGGAACCTCTGGCGGCCTCGAGCGTCGCGAGCTCTCCAAGGGCGCCACCATCGTCGTCGGCACCCCTGGGCGTCTCCTCGATCACCTCCGCCGCGGCTCCATCGACGCGAGCGAAGTGCGCGTCGTGGTCCTCGACGAGGCCGACCGCATGCTCGACATGGGCTTCACCGAAGACCTCGAGGCGATCCTCGATACGGTCCCGGACGGTCGCCGCACCCACATGGTGTCGGCCACGTTCCCGCGCGAGGTGCTCCGCCTCGCCGACAAGTACCAAACGAACGTGGTCGACGTCGAAGGCACCCGCCGCGGCGACGCCAACTCCGACATCGCCCACGTGGTGCACATCGTGCCCTACGGCGATCGTGAAGCGGCGATGATCAACGTGCTGCTCTCGTCGCCGGACGAGAGCACCCTCGCGTTCACGAAGACCCGCGAAGGCGCGAGCGAGCTCGCCGCGTTCCTCCAGCGCTCCGGCTTCTCCGCTGCCGCGCTCACGGGCGACATGGAGCAGAGCGAGCGCACCCGCGCTCTCGACTCGTTCCGCAGCGGCCGCACCCGCATCCTCGCCGCGACCGACGTCGCAGCGCGCGGCATCGACCTGCCGGAGGTCACCCGCATCATCCACGCCGATCCTCCGTCCGACCCCGAGTCGTACACGCACCGCAGCGGCCGCACCGGGCGCGCGGGGCGCAAGGGTCGCAGCATCATGTTCGTGCCCCCGGCCGAAAAAGAGAAGGTGCGCAGGCTCCTTCGGCGCGCCGGTATCTATGCAGATCTTTTGCCTATTCCGTCGGCGCAAGACGTTCGCGCGGCGCAGGGTGACCGCCTCGTGCAGTCGCTCGTCGCTGCCGTGACGAGCCCAGCGAACGCAGAAACGGTGAGCAAGGTCGCGACCGCGCTCCTCGCCGAGGTCCCTCAAGAAGAGCTCGTCCCGCGCCTCGTCGCGCGCATCCTCGAGTCGTCCGCCGAGCCGCGCGACCTCAGCGCCCCCGCCCGCGCGGTACGCGAAGCGCGCCCCGATCGTGATCGCGGCGCACGTCCCGCGTTCGAGGATCGTGGTCCGCGCCCTGGCCCGAGCTACGAGGATCGTGGCCCGCGCCCCGGCCCGAGCTTCGAGGATCGTGGTCCGCGCCCTGGCCCGAGCTACGAGGATCGTGGCCCGCGCCCCGGCCCGAGCTTCGAGGATCGCGGGTCGCGTCCTGGTCCGAGCGTCGACCGTGCTCCGCGTGAAGCCGCTCCCCGCGGTGAAGCCGGCGCACCCCGCGCGCCTCGCCCCGCGCGCCCCCGCGACGAGGTCGATTTTGTCGCGTTCCGCGTCACGTGGGGCGCAAAACAAGGCGCCGACGTGCGTCGTCTGATGGCGATGTCGTGCCGCCGCGGCGACGTGGAAGGCCGCGATCTCGGCGCGATCCTCGTCGGACCGGAGGCCTCGATCGTCGAGGTCTCGCGCGAGGTCGCCGACGCGTTCGAGCGCGCCTCCAAGAAACCCGATCCCCGTGATCCTCGCGTGCGGTTCTTCCGCTCCGAGCACGGGCGCGACACCCGACCGGGCGAGGCTCCTTCGAGCCCCTACCTGCCCCTCGTAGAAGACGAGCCCCGCCCCCGTCCCGCGTGGGCGAAGGGAGCCCGAGGCCCCGTCGTCCCCAAGCGTCGGCCCCCGCCGCGCGCCTGAGCGAGAACGGCGTCCGCCACGCCTCGCGATGAGGCGCGGCGTGTCCGTCGTTGCCAAGCGCGCCCGCCTAGCACCTCGCGCCCTCCGTGCCTCGCGAGAGACCCGTCGAAGCCGGCGGCTGACCAGCGTCGCCGACGGTCCCACCTCTCTTGGGGACGAGCGAGTCGGCGAACGTCGTCGAAGTCAGCGCGGGAAGGTGCCGACGAAGCCGCCGTCGGTCTCGCGCGCGGGCCGGAGCACCACGCGCTCCGCCGCGCGCCCCGGGACGGTCGCCGTCGGGGTGAGAACGAGCGCCTTCGGGCAGCGCTGGAGCGCGACGTCGTAGGTCGTGCGACCCGTGGTGGTGGTGAGCACGATGCTGCGAACGGTGCGGCTCTTTGCGGGGTCGTAGATGCCGAAGACGCCTTGGTGGCGGATCTCGGTCCCGCGGGTGAGCTTGCCCGCTTCGTCGTAGTTGAGGAAATAGAGCCGGCACCCGGGAGCGAACTCCACGCCGATCGTGTCGGAGGGGCCGAACTGGCCCGTGCCGCAGCGCCGCCACGCCCCGCCGGTCTGGTCGATGAAGCTCTTCATCGTCGGAAATTCGACGCTCCCGGCGGGGTCGAGCTTCGCGTCCGGGGAGCAGGTCCCCTCGCACTCGCCCTCGCTCGCGAGGTGAATGTCGTCGTCGATCCACTCCGTGCATCCTGCACGCGATAGGGCGCCGGCGTCCTCGGAGGTGAGGGACGGGCCGTTCTGCTCGACGCCCGCGTTCTCGCCGAGGTCGAGGAGCGCTTGGTTGCACGCCGACATGCCGCCGAGCACGATCGTCATTCCGAGACACCACGAGAGCTTGCGCATCGTCACTCGACACCTCCGGCCGCGAGCACGGCAGGCAACAAGATACTTTCGGGGTGGCTCTTCTTGAAGCGCTCGGCGCGTGCCTTCGCTTCGCCTTTTCTACCACCCTCGGAGAGCGCGCGCACGGCGATGGCCTCGCGCTCCTCCGCGAGGGCGCCGCGCGGATACTTCTTCTCGTGCTCCGCGGTGGCGGCGAGCGCGTTGGCATGGTCGCCGCGATTGAGCGCCGTTCGTGCCATGTCGAGGACCGCGCGCTCCGCGGCGAGATCCGAGCCGCGGTTGGCGTGGGTGGCCGCGGTCGCGGAGGCGGGGCTCGTCGCGGAGCCGGGGGTCGCGACGGGAATAGCCGAGGCGACGAGCGGCAAATCGCTCGGCACCAGCGTCGCGGCGACGGGCCCGGTCGCCACGCTCGGCGCTGTCTTCGCGACGTCGGTCGTCTTCGCGACCTCGACGTTCGGCGCGAGCCCGCCCCCGCCCACGATCGCGGGGCGCACGAGCACGCCCGCGGCGAGCCCCGCCGCGAACGTCGCGGCCGCAACCCACGCCGGAACGCGCGGAAAGGTGCTCCCCCCCGCGCTCCCCGTAGGTGCGTTGCCACCGCCGCCTCCGCCGCCGCCCGGAGGTGGCAGCGCGGCCACGAGGCGCGCCTTCATGCTCGCGCGGACCGCGTCGCTGGGCCCGCGAAGCTCTTTTGCGGCCCCGAGGAGCTTCGCCACGTCCTCGGGGAGCTCGTCCGTCCCGATGTCGCTCATGGCCGGTCTCCTTGGTTCGTTCCTGGGCGTGCGGCCGAGAGCCTGCGCACGGCCTGCGTGAATTCTTGGCGGGCGGCGCGGAGGCGCGAGTACCCGGTGTTCAGGGGGATGCCGAGCGCGGCGACCGCCTCCGGCATGGGGCACTCGTCGAGCTCGGTGAGCACGAAGACCGCCCGTTTGTCGATGTCGAGGCTCTCGAGCGCGCGGTGCACGAGGGCCTCGCGCTCGCGTGCGACGGCGGCCTTCTCTGCGTCTGCGGTGTGGTCGCCGTGCCCGTGGGAGGGCTCGTCGTCGCCGAGGAGCGACGTCTTGTGACGCGAGAGCTTGCGGTAGTCCGAGGCGAGCCGAAACGCGAACGCGAAGAGCCAGGGCTTCACCGGGCGCGCGCGATCGTAACGATCGAGCTCGGCGTACACTTTGAGGAAGGTCTCGTGGGCGACGTCCTCGAGATCACGCTCGTGCACCCCGAGGCGCCGCAGCGTGGTCCACACGTAGGCGAGGTTCGCCTCGAAAATTGCCGTGAATTCGGCGTCTTTCGAGTCGTTCCTTTGCTCTCGTGCCATCGTTCGCTCAAGTCTTGGGCCGAGGCCCGAGCTTCCGTCAAAAAAAGGTCACGAGCCCGAGCGCGGCCCGCCCCGAGAACGAAGAGGACGAAAATACCGTCACGCCGTTCACCGCGAGCCCGTACGGCGTGAAGTGGCCGAGCGCGTCGATCGCGAGCCGCACGTGGAGCCGCGGCACGATCGCGAGATCGAGGCCGGCGCGCACGCCGCCCGCTCCAAAGAACGTGCTCTGCGATCGTGGCGCGGTGACCTCGGTCGACTCGGCGGTGACACCCGCCAAGAGCAGCACGCCGCACCCAAACAGCGTGGTGCTCCCGAGCGGCGCGCGCAGGCACGGCACGACCTCACCGCCTACGAGCGTCGCCCTTATTTTTCCGCCTTGCGGCGAGTCTGCCGCGCTCGGAACGTCGAGGCGACCGCCCACCCCTACCGACACGTTGCCGAGCACGAGCTCGGCGCCGAGCCCGAGCCCGAACGCCGCTTGGGGGCCCACCCCGAACGCTCCGTGCGCGCCGAGCGACAGGCCCAGCTTCGCGCGCTCTTTTGGTGGCGGCGCCGGCGGCGGTGGCGCGATCGGTGGCGGCGGGGGTCGCGTCGCGATCGGCGGCGCCTCGGGCTTCGGGGGCGGCTCGGGGGGCTGCGGATCCGGGGGAGGATCGGGGGGCTTCGGGGTCGTCGGCGCGAGCACGCTCAGCGGATCGAGCGCGATGCTCATCGAGAGCGCCATCGCCTCGCCGAGGTCCTTGCAGTCGTCCGAGCGGCTCTCGAGGGAGCGGGCCCCGCGCTCTTGGCCCGACTCGTCGACGAGCTTCACGTGCCCGTGGAACACCCCGTTTTCACGAGATATTTGGGCGGTCAAGGTGGTCTTCGCGACCACACGGAACGGGTCGTAGCCGAGGCGCGCCGACACCGCCGCCCGCATCGTGTCCTCGTCCGGGCAGGCCTCGGCGCCGAGGCCGCGCACATACACGAAGCGCGCGATCGGGCTCGCGAGGGCCTCCCGTGGCGCGACCGCATACGACGCCGCGAGCACGGCGACGACGAGGCACTTCGATCGAACGGGACGGCGCGGCATCGGTCGTCGGCGCGAGCCTACATCGGCGCCGTCGCGCCATCACGGAAACGTGCAGACCACCTCGACGATCGATTCGTGCGCGTTCGGCGGCGGGTCGACCTTCGCGGTGCGCATCGTGGTGTCGACGCAGTGGTCGCGCGCGTCGCACTTGGAGACGTCACCCGGGGGCCGCGCTTCGGTGACGGCTCCGTCGTACGCGACGCGCACCATGTAGTGCTCTGTTTTGATCGCGGCGGCGCATGGTTGCGTGCAGCTTCCCACCTTCGCGGCGAGCTGGCTCCCGAGGCCGGTCGCTTCCGGCTCGGGGAAGACGGTGAACGCGCCAGCCTTGCCGTTGTCGTAGGGCGCGATGCGGAGCGCCGTGCACGGTCGTGGTGCCTCGGCCTTCCTTTTCCATCCGGCGGGCAAGTTGGTCGCGATCGCGGCGGTGACTGCGGGCGCGGCGCTGCTCGCCGATGGCGCGGTCGTCGTGGTCGTCGTGGTCGTCGCTGGCGCCTCGCCGGTTCGCTCCGCGTAGAGCCAAGCGAGCACTGCGATCACCACGAAGAGCGCGAAAAAGGCGGGGACCAGCAAGAGGAAGAGCCACCCGCGGCCCGCGGCGCGGGGGATCGCGCGGGCTTCGTGGACGGGGACGGCGGGAGGAGCGCTCGTGCGCCCGTCGCCCGGGGGTCGCGCGGGGGCGCCCGGGTACGATGCGCGGAATTCCCCATGCGCGATCTGGCCATAGCTCTGCGCGCTCGAGGGGAGCGGCGTGTGCATCATCGGCGCCTGCGCGTGAGCGTGCATCGGCGCGGTAGCGGGGGTTAGCCTCGCCGCCGACGGAGCGTGGGCGTGCGGGGCGTTCGCGTGCGAGAGGCGCGGCTCACTCTCCGCGACCGGAGGCGCCACTCCGACCGCCATGGGCACCCCGACCGGCATCGGCCTCCCGAGGGGCGCGACCGCGGCCCCGAAGCTCGCGATCGGAGACGGTCCTGGATGCGGCGTGTTGTGCGACGGCGCGCCCGGGTTGGATCCGCGAGAAAAATCGGGAGACGAGGGGTGCCGGAACGGCACGTTGTTCGGCGGCGCGCCAGGGCTCGATCCGCGAGAAAAATCGGGAGACGAGCCGAACCGTTGCGGCGGGAGCCCGGGAGACGAGCTCCGTTGCGGCGGGGTGCCGGGGCTCGATCCGCGAGAAAAATCGGGGGCCGACGGCGCGCCGGCATGGGGCAGGGAAGGGGACGAGCCCCGCGCGAGGTCTGCGTTCGCGCGTGCCGCGACGGGCACCTGTGCCACGCTCGCAGCGGGAGCCACGACGAGCGCCTCGAGCGCCGCTTGCATGTCGCCCGCGCTCGCGAAGCGTCCGCTCGGATCCTTCGTGAGCGCGCGCTCGATCACCGCGACCATGCGCGGATCGATGCCTGGCACCAGCGCGGCGAGCGGAGGAGGGTGACGCTCGAGCAGCCACGTCAAGAGCTCGGCCATCGAGCCCGCGTCGAACGGGAGCTTGCCCGCGAGCGCGTGGTAGAGGGTCGCGCCGACGGCCCACAGATCCGTCCGCGCATCGACCGCGTTCCCGGTCGCCTGTTCGGGGGCCATGTACGCGGGCGAGCCCATGAGCGCGCCGTGGGCCGTGATCGGGCGGTCCGTGGTGAGCTTCGCGACGCCGAAGTCGAGCACCTTGACGACCTCGGTTCCGCCCGCGATCCGGGTCAAGAACACGTTGTCGGGTTTGATATCACGGTGGACGATTCCGCCACGGTGCGCGGCGCCGAGGGCGTCCAGGATCTGGGAGCCGAGGATCGCCACGCGCGTGACGGGGAGCCGTTTTTCCCGCGAGATGACGGCGCGCATCGACTCGCCGGAGAGCCGCTCCATGACGAGGAACGGCGGATCGAAGTCGGCGCGGAAGTCGGTGACCTGCACGATGTTCGGGTGGCCGAGGGCGGCGGCGGCGCGCGCTTCGCGACCGAAGCGCTCGAGGTCGGTGGCGGTGGTCGTGCCGCGCGCCTTGAGCACCTTGATCGCGACGGGACGGCCGAGACCTTCTTGGGTGCCCTCGTAGACCGCGCCCATCGAGCCCTCGCCCACGAGTTTGCCCACGCGGTACGCGCCACCGAGGAGCGAGCCTTCGAGGGGGCCGTGTGCGCGAGACATCGCTCCGATGTTACGCGAGCCTCGGCGATCGGAGGTGGCTACCTGCGTATCAGGCGACCTTGGGCCGCGCGGCGGGATCGTCCTTCGCGAACACGAAGGCAAAAATGGCGAACGCGAGCCACAAGAGCGAGAAGTGGAAAATCATGGTCTTGCCCCCGATCCGCTCGAAAATCAGGCCCGAGAGCGGCGGCCCGATGAGCATCCCGGCGGCGTAGAACGTGTTGTAGATCGCGTTCGCTTTCGCGATCTCGTGCTTCTGCGTGATCACGCCCTGGAGCGCGAGCGACACCGGCGAGATCGACGCGAGGGTGGCCCCGACCATGAAAACGGTGAGGCACATGAGGGGGAAGCTCGAGAGGAACACGAAGCTCGCCACGACCATGAAGCCCACTGCGGCGAGGTAACGCATCACCGCAAGGTGGCCGTAGCGGTCACCGAGCTTGCCGGCGTAGTTCGAGAAGAGCAGCATCCCGAGGGCAAAAAACGCGGTGACGAGGATGGTGTCCTTCTCCGCGACGTGGCGCTCCTTCATGAGGTAGAGCGGCAAAAAGAGCACCGCGCTCGATTGGAAGTACCCGTACGCGAACGTGGCGAAGAGGGAGGTCTTCGTGCGCCACGCGAGGGGCTCTTCTTTCACGGCGACCGCGGGCGCGCCATCGGCGGTGAGCTCTTCCTTCGGCGGATCGTCGTGGCCGATCCCTCCGTCGAGGCGCGACGCGATCGCCGCCGCGACGAGCGCGATGACGCCCGCGAGCACGAACGCGACCTCGAACGGGGCGACCGCGACGATGCCCTTCGAGGCGATGGGCCCGATGACGTAGCCAATCGCGAGCGACATCGCGTAGAGGCTCGTGACGAACGCCTTGTTCTCCTTGCCGGCGCGCGCGAGGAGCACGGTCTCGCAGCTCACCCACACGCCTACCGAGAACGCGCCGTCCAAGAAGCGCGCGATCGACACCGCGACGAAGCTCGTGAGGTACGGGAAGAGCGAGACGCAGACCGCGTATCCGAGCAAACAGGCGACGAGCGTTCCCTTCGCGGAGAAGCGCCGCAAGATGCGCCCCATCGGGAGCGACAGCAGGCATATCCCGGAGGCGAAGATCGCGGCGAGGCCGCCCATCGCCGTTTTCCCGAAGCCATGAGCGTCGAGGAAGATCGGGATGATGGCGATGGAGAGGCCGTACGCGATGCCGACCGAAAAGATCGTGCCGTAGACGAGCCAGATGTTCTTGTCGCGGATGCGGGAGGTGATCGACACGGGTCGGCGAGATACGCCTCAACCTGCCGCCTGGACGCAAGCATCATCGAGGCCCGGCGTGTTTTCGACCCGCCCCGAAAAAGGCCGTGCCAACCGTCGGCGTCAACAACGACCCCACCCTACATCATCAAAAATACGGGAAAACTCGTGTTCGACAGGATCGGAACGTTCCGCTCGGGTCGTGGCCAAGGCGTGTCCCTGGTGGGCTTTCGATCCACCCGTTTTGGATCGAAAACCACCAGGTGCGGACCTCAAAAACAAGTGGCAAGCTGCGACTATGGCCTTTGGGAAATTCGTCTCGGCGATCGTGTGCGTAGCTTCGGTGTCCGCCCTCGCCGTCGTCGGCTGCGGAGGCTCGGACACCTTGCCTCCGCTCGACGACCTCGGAGACGGCGGCGGTGGCGTCGATCCGTTGGGGCCGGGCAACGACCGCATCTGCCTGCTCAACAACTGCGACACCGATCGTGATTGTCGCGACTGCACGGGCACCCGCACCACCTGCAACCAGAAGGAGCACCGCTGCATCGCGTGTGGCCCCGAGGCGAGCGGGAAGAGCTGCGGCGCTGGCCAAACGTGCACCAAATACGGCGACTGCGTCAGCGGCGCTTCGGCCTGCGCGGAAGACACGAACGGCGTGCCCACCATCACCTGCAACGGCGACGCCGACTGCGCAGCATGCGGACCGAACTTCAAGGTGTGCGATACGGCCGCCAAAAAGTGCGTCGGCTGTACCGCCGCGAACGTGACGAACTGCCAATCCACCGACGTGTGCAAGGGCAACGCGTGCGTCGCCGCCTGCCCCGCCTCGTGCACCACGGACACCGAGTGCTCCGACTGCGGCGGCAAGAACGGCGCCCCCGCGAACCCCGCGTGCAACCGCGGCGTCTGCGCGAAGTGCTCGGCGACCAAGGCCTGCCCCACGCCGAGCGAGGTCTGCAACGACGTCGGCGAGTGCGAGAAGATTTGTGGTCTCGCCGGTAACCCCAACAAGTGCAACACCGACGCGGACTGCTCGGCGTGCATGGGTGGCCTCACCAAGTGCTCCGGCAAGCCCATCGCGGGCGGCGTCGGCACCTGCGCGGCTCCCGCCGCGGGCTGCTCCGATCTCGGCAACGGCATTTTCGTTCTGCCCGATCCCTTCAGCCGCGTCACGCAGGCGTGCTCGAACGACACCGACTGCGCCGGCGTCAAGGCCTCGCTCGACGTGGGCGGCCTCATCAAAAAGGCGACCGGCCTCGGCGTCGGCAGCGCGAGCCTCGACTACCCGATGAACGCGTGCGCCTCGGTCGACATCCTCGACGGCAAGAAGTGCGGCGTGTGCGTGCCCTGCAAGAAGGACGCAGACTGCCAAGCGATCGACGTCCAGAAGTTCGCCGGTGAGGCGTTCGGCCCGCTCGGCAGCATCGCCGCCGCCCTGCTCCTCGACCGCGTGTTCGGACCGAGCGACCGCAAGGTCCACATGTACTGCCAGATGATCGCGGGCGGCTACGGCGCCTGCGTGCCCTGCCCCAGCTTCTTCCAGCGCTGCGGCGACACCGCCGTCGGCGAAGAGAAGGCCACCGCGTGCGACCACACCGTGTGCACCGTCGGCCCCGCCCTCGGACCGACCTGCGAAGATGGCTGCGCCGGGCGCGTGGGCCAGAAGGATCCCTTCTGCAACTCGAAGATGGGCTTCTGGGACCAGAAGTGCAAAGGCCTCGTCGAGAGCGAGTGCAAGACCACCACCTGCTTCCCGAATAGCTGCGTCGCCCCGCGCGACGCGGGCTGGTATTGCAACACCACCCCGAACCCCACTGCCGGCTACCGCTGCGCCGGTGACGGAACGGTCTCGATCGCGGAGGGCCACACCTGCCCCGCCAACCAGTACTGCCGCCGCACCGATCCGGCGGATATCCGCTCCAAGGCCGTGCTCGAGAACAACCGCCCCAAGTGCTTCCCGCAGCCCTGAGAAGCGTCCTCGTCGTCGCCGTGGGGGTCTCGGTCCTCACGGCGTCGGCCGCGTGCAAGTCGAACGGCGCGAGCTCGGACCAGAAGGCGGATCCCAATCCCGTCGCGACGGGGCCGGCGCCGAGCTTCGTCGAAGTGCGCCCCAAGAAGACCGAAGGCGAGCTCCTCGCGCTCCTTGGCTCGCACGCCAAGAAGGCCCGCGCGCAGGGGCTCGTGCCTTACGCGGAGCTCGGAGCCACGTGGTGCAAGCCGTGCCGTGAGCTCGAGGCGAGCATGACGGACGCACGCATGCAGAGTGCATTCAAAGGGACCTACATCGTCCACCTCGACGTGGACGAGTGGGGAAACGCGCTCCCGAAGGCCTCCCTCGGCGTCGCGTCGATCCCGAGGATCGTGGCCCTCGACGACGAGGGGAAGGGCACCTCGCGCACGATCGACGGCGCGGCCTGGGAAGAGAACGTGGCCGCGAACATGGCCCCTCCGCTCGCGAAGTTCTTCCACCCCGCCGAGTAGCGCCAGAGCGCCGATCAGGTTGAAGGACCGAGGATTGCGCAGCGAACGCGCGAAAGCCGACGACGCTACAGGTCCGCAAGTTCCTGACGAGGGGGATTCACGCTGTTCGGTGCTCTAGGGCGTCGTCTTCGGCGCTTCTTTCGGGGGCGGAAGGTCGGTCACCACCGCGCTCTCGTCGTGCAGCTTCGTGCGCGACTCGCGCCGAAGGAAGAGCACCGGTACGCCGGGCGTCTTCGTGCGCACGGCCTGGTACGCGGCGCGGAAGTCCTCGCGCTGGCCGAGCCCACGATCGTCGCCGTCGAGGAGGTCGGGTTTGCGCTCGTTGACGACGTAGGCCCAGTCCCACTTCGAGTGCCCGGGGGCGAACCTGTCGACCACGAGGTGCGCGATGTGGCGATCGGCCTTCCCGAGCACGTCGACGCCCGGGCGGCCTGAAAAATACGCCGTCGCGCCAGCCCAGCGGAGGCCTATCGAGGTGCCCTCGTCGGTGTGGTCGCGGAGGTAGCCGGCGATGGCGTAGTTCTCCACGTTGGTCGCCTTGTGCATCGTGGGCTCGGACGGGTTCAGCCACTCGCCGAGCGCGGTGCTGGTGGAGAACGAGGTCGACGCGATGAGGGACCCGAACACGAACGCGTCGATGCGTCGCTCCTCCGTGAGGCGCATGATCGGAGGCGCCCCTTCGCTCCCATCGGCGCTCTTCTCGGCGTCCTTCACGAGGGCGATCCGCTGCGCGAACTCCCACGCCGAGATCTCGAAGAGCACGATCACGATCGGCAGCGCGGGCGCGACGAAGCGGCCGGTGTACTCCCAGACCCAATCGCCGCCGACCCACACGTTGTACGCCGCGATGCTCGCGACCATCGCCCACAGCGTACGAACGAAGGGGTTTTTACGATGGAAAGCGAGGGTGCCGACCACCGCGATCCCGAGCGGGAGCAGCATGCCGCGAAGGGTGACCAAGGTCTGCGCGCCGCCGCTCGACCACATCGCGAGGCGAGGGCACCCCGTCGCTTTCAGGTAGTACGTGTTGGGGAGCGACTCGCCGTAATACGCGAGCCCGAACGCGACGAGGCCGCCTACGGTCACGAAGGCGACGAGCCCGCCGCGCACGATCGGCGCCTTCGTTCGTTCGAGGAGCGCCGCCGCACACGTGAGCACGACGAGCGCGAGCACCCCGTCGGCGCGCACCAAAATGGAGAGCCCGAGGAGCAGGTACATGCCGAGCCCCGCGCGCCCGTTGGCCTTATTTCCTCGTACGAACGCGCGCAACGCGGCCATCAGCAAGAACGTGGTGACCCCCACGTCGGTGCCTTGAATCGCGAGGATCGAGAGCGACGCGTTGAGCAAAATCGCGATCCCGGAGAGCGCCCCGACGTGCTCGTTCTCGTTCGAGAGCGCCCTCGCGAGATCGCGCGTCATGTGCGCGGTGCCCAGCACGAGGGCCACGTTGAGGAGCTGGAAGGGGAGCGACAGCGTGTCCGCGGAGAGCGGAAGCACGTGGAACATCGCCATCAAGAGCACGATCGCGGGGTTCGAGTACCCCTGCACCCGCTCGCCGCCCGCGTTCCATACGAGGCCGTGGCCCTCCGCGAAGTTCTTCGCGTAGCGCATGGAGACCATCGCGTCGTCCCACAAAAGATACACGGTGCGGTCGCCCGGCGCGCCGTGCCCGGGGCTGAGGCTCGTGCGCTGGATGTACCAACACGCCCACGCCACGTAGAGCCCGGCCATCACGGCCGTCAGCGTCGTCCGTCGCGTCGCGGGAGACATCGCCCATGGATACTCGACGCGCGCCGCGCTTGCCCAGAACGATGCGCGCGCGCCCACCTCGCTCGCGCGCGCGAAGTGCATTTTGCACACCTCGAAGCTACGCTCGACACGTGCGCCGTCGCCTCGCTCCCGTGCTCGTGGTCGTCACCGCCCTCGTCGGCCACGTCGCGTTCGCCGGCCCCACCCGCGAGCCGCCCGCGATCTCCAAGGCGCAGGTCGAGCGCGCCACCACGCTCCTCAGCGGCGCGTTCGCCGGAAAAACACGGACTCTCGCCGCAGGTGCGCCCGGTTCCATCGAGCACGCGGTGAAGGGGTACGTCTCGTCGACCGTGCACGCGCTCGACGAGGGGACCGCCCCGCCGCCGCACGCGGGCACATGCCCCCCCGACATGGCGAAGGTGCTCGGCGCGTTCTGCGTCGACAAGTACGAGGGCTCGCTCGTCGAACAAAAAGACGACGGGACCCAGGTCCCCGCCGATCCGTACACGACCCCGCTCCCGAACCATGTGTATGTTGCACGTAGCGTGGCGGGGGTCGTCCCGCAGGGCTACGTGAGCGCGGAGCAGGCCGACGCGGCGTGCAAGCGCGCCAAGAAGCGCCTCTGTCAGTCGGTCGAGTGGCGCCTCGCGTGCGCGGGCAGCGCGGGCACGGCGTACCCCTATGGCCCCTCGCGCGTCGCCGGGAAGTGCCACGACACCGGGAAGAGCCCGATGCTCGCGTACCACGCTGACACGATGAGCCGCGGTTGGGGCCGCACAGAGCTCAACGATCCGCGCAACAACGCGATGGAGGGCGGCCTCGCGAAGACTGGCGCGAGCCCCGACTGTGTCAACGACTACGGCGCCTACGACATGGTCGGAAACCTCCACGAGTGGACCGCGGATCCGAACGGCACGTTCCAGGGTGGCTTCTGGCTCGACGTGACCCAGCACGGCGAGGGCTGCGCGTACCGCACGATCGCCCACGATTTCAGCTACCACGACTACTCGACCGGCTTCCGCTGCTGCGCGGATCTCGGGCCTCCGTAGGGCACGTGCCGGCCGCGATCGCGTTTGCGATCGTGCGCGTCGACCGCGAACGCGTGTGCTTGGAGCCGACGCGGGGCGGGTCGAGCGCAGCCACGAGCCGCCCTCGGTGCGCGTGCTAGGCGACTTCGTATTCCCGAACGATCCGCTCGTGGGAGAGCCGCGCGAGCGTCGTGGAGCCGGAAGCGGTCCGCGCGCTCGCGCGTGGCGATCAGTCGCGGGTTCGTTTGCGACGGGTCGCGATCGCGAGACCGAGGCCGGCGAGGGCGGCTCCGAGGGCGAGCGCGCTGGTGCCACGAGGCGCGCCGACTGCGTCGCACGAGCACCCCGCGTCCGCGCCGGACCCGTCCGCGCCAGCACCCGGCCCGCCGTCGGGGTTGTTCGGATCGCCGGGGCCGCCGGGACCGTTGGTTCCTGGGGTGGAGCCGGGAGGCGCGTTCTGGAGCGCGACGCCCTTCTCCTCGGTCACCGTGCAGCCCGCGCTGGCGGGGCCGACGCGGAACACGAGAGGCTTGCCCACGAGCGCACCGCCGGCGGTGATCTTGACGGCGCACTTGCCGCCCTCGGCAGCGGCGACGACCGCGGATTTTCCGTCGGTCTCGGGGGCGTCGAACACGATGTGGCGCGCCTCGGCGTCGCCCGTCGCCACGTAGGCGAGCTCGGCCCCGGCGGCGCCGTCTTTCGCGGACGACGCGACCATGACGGTGCGCGATCCACGGACCACCTCCGCGCCGACGACGGTCGTGTTCTTCGCGTCGACCTTCGTGATGTCCGTCGCGGTGGCGGCCGGTTCGCCCGTCTTCAAGCCGTCGAACACGGTGACGGCGAGCGCGCTCGGCCCGGGCACCTTGAAGCGGTACTCGTCGACGGGGAAACGCGCGCTGATGCAATTGTTGTAAGGTGCACCGTTCTGGCAGGTGCGTGAAACCTGGGTGATCTTCCGTACTTCCGGGGTGCCGCCGCTCCGCGCGACCTGATGGATCACGAGCTCGGAGGCGCCCACGGAGCCGCGCGCGCCGTCGGCGGTGAGGGTGAGCGTGGCCATGCTGCGCCAGCGGACGGCCATCCCACGCGCGGGCGCGTCGGTGCGCGCGCGATCGATCGTGATGACCTCGCCGTTGGGGAGGAACGCGTAGTCGCGTTTGGCGAAGGGTACGTCGGTCTTGTCTTGGTAGTCGGCGAAGGCCATCGACACGTCGGCGCGCGCGGCGACGACGCCGGACTCGAACCCGCGCGCCCAGGGCAGATCGGCCTTGCCGTAGTGGCCCTGGCCGGGGCGGTAGTCGGGCTCCACCGTCTGCGAGTCGACCGCCATTGCGTTGCCGGTGAAGGTGCTCAGCGAGCCGTACGGGCTGGGATCGGCGATCAGGTTGTCGCCCCCGCGCGTGAAGATGAAGCTCGACGCGTTGAACTGCTGGTGGTCCGGGCCGAGGCGCGGAGCCGACGTGAACACCGTGTAGAATGCATCGGCATCCCAGCTCGAGCGTGCGTAGAGGTTTCGTGTCCCGCGCGCGAGGAAGAACGTGGGCGGCTTGCTCGCGACGAAGTCGACCGGCGCGGTGGCGCGGATCTCGGCCATCGCTTCGCACATGAGGCACTCGTCGACCTCACCGAGGCTCTTGTCGGCCAAGAGGCCGGAGGCCCATCCCGCGCGGGTGGCATCCTTTCCGCCGATGAGCGATCCGAGCACGGTGCGGCGCGAGAGGGTCGCGTGGAGCGTGGCCTCGCCCCAGTCGCCGCCGGTGTAGCCGAACTTCTTGTCCGGGAAGAACGTGTGCCGGTAGGCCGGGGTCACGTCGTCGAAGAACTGATCGACCTCCGGAAAATTCGCGCCGTAGTCTTTCGCCGCGCGCCACGCGAGCCCGTAACCGACGAGGCTGAAGGGGGCATACTCCCAGCCCTCGGGCCAGTCGCCGTCGCGCATGATCCCGGTCTCGCCGAGGCCCTTGCCCTTGATCTGTTTGCCGAAAATGTCGTCGACCGCTTGGGTCCAATAGGTGGCGGCGGCGGGCTCTTCGCCGGCGAACGCGATCGCGGCGAACGTCTTGGCGGACACGAAGCCGGCGTGCATGTTGCTGCCCGGCATCTCCTTCAGGTAGCCGTCGCGGGTGTGCTCGTCGATCCAGTATTTCACCCGCGCGCGGGTCTTCGCGGCGTCCACGCCAGGTGCGCCGGGGAGCCAGTCGTAGAGCAGCGAAGCGAACCCGTGGTACCGAATGGCGTAGCCTGCGTCGCGCTTCGCGACCTCGTTGCCGCCCGAGCGATCGCCCACCGTCTCTTGGTCGTCGAGGAGCGCGTTCAAGTAACGAACGCCCTGCGCGCGGTGGGTGTCTTTGCCGGTGAGCTGAAACGCGAGCGCGCAGGCGGTGCCGTTGAACGCGAAGCCGTAGCCCATGTGCACGCCAGACGCGAAGCGGCCCGGGTTCGCCACGATCGCGTCGCACTGGGCGATCGCCTTCGCCGCCGCGGAGCTCGGATCGCTCGCCTTCGCCTTGAGCGCCGCGAGGGTGGCTGCGTTCAGCAAGATGCGCGGGTGGGCGCCCGAAGGAGCGGGCGGCGCGGCGAGCGCAGGCTTCGCGGAGATCGCGAGGAGGCCGAGAGAGGCAAAGACGGTCGCGAGCGTGGAACGTGCGCGCATGAAGGCTCCAAAGAAGGGCGCGGAAGGCGCTGCCCGCAGGATAGCCGAGAATTTTGCGCGGAGCCCGCTCGCAAGACGTCACCCGTTCGGGCGCTTTTGGCGGCCCATGGCCCTCTCGCGTGGCGCGGGATGCCGTGTCGCCGCCGACCGACGTCGCCCACGGTGCCGATCGGCGCGTGAAGGGGCATCGTTTGCACGTCCCGCCTTTCGCCGAAGTCAGGTGTCGTGTAGAAGTCGCCCCTCGAAATCGGAGGTTTTTCTCATGGCCAAGCGTAAGAAGATTTCACTCATCGGGGCGGGAAACATCGGCGGAGAGCTCGCGAGGCTCGTAGCGAACACCCAGCTCGGCGACGTGGTCCTGTTCGACATTCCGGCCAAGGAGAACTTCGCGAAGGGCAAAGCTCTCGACCTCGAGCAAAACTCGAGCGTGCTCGGCTACGACGCGAAGATCACCGGCACCTCCAAGTGGGAAGACGTGGCCGGCTCGGACGTCCTCATCATCACCGCGGGCATCCCGCGCAAGCCCGGCCAGTCGCGCGACGACCTCGTCGCGACGAACCTCCCCATCATCCGCGACGTCGCCAACAACGCGAAGAAGCACTGCCCCGACGCCTTCGTCATCGTCATCTCGAACCCGCTCGACGCGATGGTTTACGAGTACATGAAGGTCACCGGCTGCTCGAAGAAGAAGATCGCCGGCATGGCCGGTGTCCTCGACTCGGCGCGCTTCCAGCTCTTCATCGCCCGCGAGGCGAACGTGAGCATCAAAGACGTGCGCGCGATGGTCCTCGGCGGCCACGGCGACGACATGGTGCCCGTGCTCTCGATGTGCACGATCAACGGCGTGCCCGTCACGCAGTTCATCGCGAAAGACAAGCTCAACGCGATCGTCGAGCGCACCCGCAAGGGCGGCGGCGAGATCGTGAACCTCATGGGAACGAGCGCCTACTACGCGCCCGCCACCAGCGCCGTCGCGATGGCCGAGGCTTACCTCCTCGACCAGAAGCGCCTCCTCCCCGTCGCGAGCTACCTCGAGGGCGAGTTCGGCTACAAAGATCTCTTCATGGGCGTGCCTGCCATCGTCGGCGGCGAAGGCATCGAGAAGATCGTCGAGATTCCCCTCACGGACGAAGAGAAGGGCATGCTCGCGAAGAGCGCCGCTTCGGTTCAGGGCATCGTCGACGTCGTGAAGAAGACCCCCGCCTGATCGCGGAAGCGGCCGATCCCTAAGCCGTGCTCGAAGCGCCGCGGGTTATCTCGCGGCGCTTCGTCGTTTTGTCGTCCGCGCCCCGCGCCAACGGGTCGACCTGTCCAGCGCTGGCGGGTGCGGGCTCATCCTGCGCGCTCGAAAGCTCAGGAAAACCCCTGCGTTGCAGCCTGTAGGGTGTTGTCGCATGTGTCTCGCGTGTGACATCGGAGGCTACGAGATTGCTCCTTCGGGGTGACCGGACCAAACTGACGGGCGATGCGAACCAAGCGAGTCGTTGGCGGTCTTTTCTTTGGAGCTCTCCTCGTGGCGTGTGGTGGCGCGACGGCGACCGATCTCTTCGGCGATCCGTCCAGCGACGCGGGCACGAGCCCCACCGGAACGAGCACGAGCACGAGCACGGTGCCGACCACGAGCCCGACC
>JAAFHV010000137.1 GCA_013297655.1 Myxococcales bacterium
ACCGAGCCGGGCGACATCTCGATCCAAGGCACCGGCATCACCCCCGACATCGAGCTCGATCCGATGACGGCCGATCTCCAAGAGATGGACCTCACCGTCGATCAGGGCGGCACGAAGGAGCGCGATCTGGCGCGAAGCCTCTCGAGCTCCCGCACCCGCGAGGGCCAGAAGCCCTCCGAGGTGCTCCGCTACAATTTGCCGCAAAAAGAGCGGCAAGAGCTGCGCGAGCGAGGCGGCGACCCGGACGACGCGTTCGCCCTCGATTTCCCGATCCGTTTCGCCCGCGACGCGGTCGCGAAGATGCCCGTCGGCAAGCGTCCGGAGCAGGTTCGTGCGGTGAAGGCCCTCGTGACCGAGGCGCGCAACGCCGAGATCGTGCGCGTCGGCCAAGATCTGCAGGGCCTCGGGATCGACTGGACCGACTCCCCCGCGCCTCCGCTCGTGGGCACCGCGATGCCGGCCGAAAAGCCGAGCGTCGACGTGAAGATCGAGACCGATCGCCCGAACAACGAGGGCACCCCCGGCGAGCCCTTGAACCTGAAGCTCACCGTCACGAACAAGGGCAAAGAGCCCCTCTTCCGCCTCGCCGCGATGACGAAGAGCGACAACCCGATGTTCGACAACAAGGAGCTCGTCGTCGGCAAGCTCGAGCCCGGAAAGAGCCGCACCGTTACGGCTCCCCTCGGCTGGTGCGAGACCGAAGGCAAGAAGATCGGCAGCTCCGCGCCGCTCCCGAAAGACGCGCCTCGGGTGTGCCGCATCCCGCGCGACGCCCTGTCGCGCAACGACGGCATCATCGTGAAGTTCGACGAAGCGCGCGGCCACGCCCCCGCCAACACCGAGGTCCGCGTCGGCGTAAAAGCGCTCGATCGGCCCGTGTTCGCCTACAGCTACCAGGTCGTCGACAACAAGAAGGGCAACGGCGACGGACGCGTCCAGAAGGGCGAGGACGTCACCATGTTCGTCACCGTCACGAACGTAGGCAAAGGTCGCGCGTACGAGGCGCAAGCGAACCTCCGCAACCTGTCCGGTGACGGCATCCTCCTCCGCGAGGGGCGTTTCGACGTGTCGAACTTGAAGCCGGGCGAGTCCAAAAAGATGGCCTTCTCGTTCGAGGTCCGTCCGGAGCTCGCCGATCCCGAAGCGAAGGTGGAGCTCTCCGTCATCGATCGCGATCTGCGCGAGACGATCGTGGAGAAGGTGCGCATCCCGGTCGGCCCTCCCGCGACCGTCATCGCCGCGCAAGGCTCGGTGAAGGCCAAGGCGCAGGGCGCGCCTCTCCTCGAGTCGCCGGACTCCGGCGCGCGCACCGTGGGCAAGCTCCCTCCCGGAATGGCCGCGCAAGTTACCGGAACCATGGGCGATTTTAAGCGGGTGCAGCTCGCCGAAGGTCGCTACGCGTTCGTCAAACGGGCCGACGTCGACGACGGCGGGCAGGCTGGCGCGCAGGTCGCGTTCGAGGACGTGCTCACGCGCTTCCCGCCCGCGATCGAGCTCGGCAATCCGGTCGCCGTCACGCGGGACGCGCACGTCGTACTCAAGGCCTCCGCGAGCGACAACGAGCGCATGCTCGACGCGTACGTCGTGGTCGGGTCGAAGAAGGTGTTCTACCGGTCGAACCGCAACGGCCAAGATCCGAAGAAGATGTCCTTCGAGGCCGATCTCCCGCTCCGCCCCGGCGTGAACGTGGTCACCGTCATCGCGCGCGAGAGCCCCGACTCGGTCGGCCGCAAGGTGTTCGTCATTCGTCGCGACGGCCCGAACGGCGAGCTCCTGCCCACCCCGAAGACCGAAGAGGAGGACGGCGGCGGCGACGACGACTGAGCCGCGCTCCGAACGGCTCGAGCACCGTCTCGAGGCGAGGGCACCGGGGTCCGTGATGGCTCCTGTGCCCTCTCGCTTTTTGTCGGTCGTGTCGCAGGGCGCGATGCGCGAAACGGCGCGCGAAAGCGACGCGTGCGGCGCGCTGGAAATGCGCGGCCCGCGACCGGGGGCGCGGGAAGGACCGCTTTACTTTTGGAATCGGTTTCATCACCATTCGCGCCGTGCAGCTCCCGTCCGACGCCAAAGGGCTGAAAAGGGTCGTCCGTATCCACGTCAACATCGACCACGTCGCGACCCTCCGGAACGCGCGCGGGACGCGGTATCCGGACCCCGTGGCCGCCGCGCGCCATTGCCTCGACGCGGGCGCGCACGGCATCACCGCGCACCTCCGCGAGGACCGCCGCCACATCCGCGACGAGGACGTCGAGCGCCTCAGGAGCGAGCTCCGCACCACGTTGAACCTCGAGATGGCGGCGACCGACGAGATGCTCGCGATCGCGCTGCGTGTCCGCCCCGACGTGGTCACCCTCGTCCCGGAGCGTCGCGAAGAGCGCACCACGGAGGGTGGCCTCGACGTCGTCGGTCAGCGCGAGAAGCTCGCCAAGCTCTGCGCCGCCCTCGACGACGCGAGCATCAAGACGAGCCTCTTCATCGCGCCCGATCCCGCGCAAATCGAGGCCTCCGCCGCGCTCAAGGTCGCCCAGATCGAGCTCCACACCGGCGAGTACGCCCACGCCGCCACCGCGGGCGAGATCGAGGTCCGGCTCGGCGAGCTCGCCCACGGCGCCAAGCTCGCCCACGCTGCCCGCCTCGAGGTCGCCGCCGGCCACGGTCTCACCACCACGAACGTGCTTGCCCTCATGAAGATCGCCGAGATCGAAGAGCTCAACGTGGGCCACGCCGTCGTCGCCGACGCGGTTTTTCTCGGCATCGGAGGCGCGGTGAAGGCGCTCCGCAAGGCCGTCGATCGCGGCGTCGCCACCCGCGTCTGAAACGCGCGCGCGTCTGCAAAGCGACGTGACGCCGAACGTGCGGTGACGGTTCGGCGTCGATACCGTGAAACGTGTTTCCGGCTGCCACCCGCGCGCGCCGTTCCGTTACACTCGCGCGCATGATCGTGGGGATGGGAGTCGACGTGTGCTCGATCGAGCGCATGAAGCGGGCGCTCGAGCGCCATGGGGAGCGGTTTTTCGCGCGGATCTGCAGCCCGGAGGAGCGCGAGGATCTCGAGGGTCGGGAGCGCTCGTTCGCGCTCGCGGGCCGATTTGCCGCAAAAGAGGCCTTCGCGAAGGCGCTCGACGGCGCGAAGGGCGTCGCGTGGCACGACTGCCAAGTTCGACGTGGGCCTTCCGGTCGCCCTCGCCTCGAGCTCCGCGCGACCGCCCTCGAGACCGCGCGTGCGTTCGGCGCCGACACCTACCACGTGAGCATTTCGCACGACGGTGGGGTGGCGGTCGCGGTCGTCATCTTGGAGAAAAACGGCGCCGCGGCAGCTGCTCCCTGAGCGCTCGCCGGCGTCGGGGGCCCCATTTCGGGCCCGCGCGACGTCACCCTCGGTGCCGCCCGCGTCGCGCGCCGAGCTCACCCGTCGCGCGACGAGGGGATCGCGGCTCGCGTGACGAGGCATCGCGGCGCGCCGTTCGGCGAGGTCGTCGCGAAGATGCGTTTCCTCGCGCGCCGAAACGGGCGACCATCGACCGCCTTGGAGCCGCTCTACACACCCGAGGCGATGCGCGCGTTCGATGACTACGCTTCGGCGCGCGGAACGCCCTCGATCGTCCTGATGGAGAACGCGGGTCGCGGCGCCGCCGACGTGCTCGTGCGCGAGCTGCTCGGCCACAAGCCCGCCGGTCGCCGGGTCGTGCTCGTCGCCGGTCGAGGAAACAACGGAGGCGACGCGTTCGTCGTCGCGCGGCGGCTCATCGTGCTCGGCGCTCACCCGGAGCTCTATTGTAGAGTGCACGTATCGGCGCTACGGGGCGACGCGCTGACGAACGCGGAGGCCTACCTCGGCCTCGGCGGCGAGATGGCGCTCCTCGACGACGCGGGGATGGAGCGCCTCGAGCGTTCGCTTCGTTACGCGCACGCGGTGGTCGATGGCCTCTTCGGGACCGGACTCTCGCGCGACGTCGAGGGCCTCGATCGCGACGTCATCGCGGCGATGGCATCCGTGCGCGACAAGGTGCTGTCCCTCGACGTGCCCTCCGGTCTCTGCGCGCGTACGGGCCGCGTGCTCGGCGCCGCGGTGAGGGCAGGGAACACCGTCACGTTCGTCGCCGAAAAGCTCGGCACCGCGACGGCGGAGGGGCGCGCGCACGCCGGCACGATCCACGTGGTCGACATCGGGGTCCCCACCGAGCCGACCGGGCTCCCGAAGGAGGCGCGTCGTAGCGCTTCGCGTCTCGTCGCTTCGGACTTCGCGGCAGACTTGCCCGCGCGCACCAGCACCGCCCACAAGTACCGCGCCGGACACGTGCTCGTGATCGCGGGGAGCCCTGGAAAAACAGGGGCCGCGCTGCTCGCGGCGCACGGGGCGGCGCGCGCGGGGGCGGGGGCGACCACCCTCGCGTCGTTCGCCGACACGGTGCCCTCGCTCGATGCGCGTGTGCTCGAGAGCATGACGACGGTCATCGGCGACGACGTGTCGCTCGTCACGAACGCGCTCCGCGGCAAGCACGCGATCGTGCTCGGGCCCGGGCTCGGCCGCGACCGTCGCGCGGAGGGCCTCGTCACGAAGGTGCTCGAGCGCGCCGAGGTGCCGGTCGTGCTCGACGCCGACGGGTTTGCTTCGCTCGAGGGCCGGCTCGACGCGCTCCGCTCGCGGACGGCGCCCACGATCCTCTTGCCGCACGAGGGTGAGCTCGGCAGGCTCCTCGGGATCTCGTCCGAGGCCGTCGTCGCAGACCGGTTCACCCGCGTGCGCGAGGCGGCCCTCGCCTCGGGCGCGGTGGTCCTCTTGAAGGGCGCATGCACGATGATCGCGGAGGCGAAGGGCGCCGCGGTGGAGGTCACGTTGGTCGACTCGGGGGTACCCGCGCTCGCGACGGCGGGCTCGGGCGACGTGCTCGCGGGGGTCGTCGCCGCGCTCGCTGCGCATTTGCCGGCCCGTCGTTCTGCCGAGCTCGGTGCGTTCCTTCACGGCCTCGCGGGCGCGGCGTGGTCGGCGATCCACGGCGATCGTGGGCTGCTCGCGCGCGAGATCGCGGACGAGATCCCCGCCAGAATCCGCGCGCTGCGGTCTCCTCCGGGCTGATGTTCGGCGCGTCCTCGCGGCACGAGCGAGCGAGCGAGAGGAGATCTCCGCGCCGTCCTGGGGTAGATTGATCGTTCGCTTCCTGCAGAGGAGAGGCCGTGGACCCGAGAAGTACGGACAAGCGCATCGGTACGCACGTCGGGCCCTACAAGCTCGAGCGGGTCATCGGCGCGGGCGGAATGGCGAACGTCTACGCGGCCCGCGACGCGAAGGGCGGGTGGTGCGCGCTCAAGATCCTCCACCGTCCCCTCTCGATCGACGAGGTCACCGTCGCGCGGTTCTTCGAGGAGGCTTACCTCGTCAGCAAGGTGAAGCACCCCGGCGTCGTGCAAATCGTGGACGACGGCACCACCGAAGACAAGTGCCCGTATCTCGTCATGGATTTGCTCGAGGGCGAGACCCTCGACGACCGCCTCGAGGCCGACACGAAGCTGCTCGTCCACGAAGCGCTCGACCTCGGGATCGAGATCGCCGACACGCTCACAGTGGTGCACGGGGCCGGCATCATCCACCGCGATCTCAAGCCCGCGAACCTCTTCGTCACGCTCTCGGGCTCGGTGAAAGTGCTCGATTTCGGCGTCGGCAAAGGCAAGAACCTCGCGATGAAGACGCTCGAGGGCGTGCTGCTCGGCACCCCCGCGTTCATGTCGCCGGAGCAGGCGGTCGGCTCCGGCTCCGACAAGATCGACGCGCGGTCCGACATCTTCTCCCTCGGCGCGGTGCTCTTCCGCACCATCGCGGGCGAGAACGTTCACACCGCGACCGACTCCTACGCGCGCTGGTTCGCCGCCGCCACGCAGCATCCACGGTCGCTCGCCGTCGCCGCGCCGGACGTGCACCCGAAGGTGGTCGAGGCGATCGATCGTGCGCTCGCGTTCGACCGCGATGGTCGTTGGCCCTCGGCCTCCGCGTTCCTCTCCGCCCTCCGCGAGGCGCGCAAGGTCGTCGCGGTGAGCCCCTCCACCGCGCCGGCCATCTCCCACCTCGCGGAGGGTTCGTTCATCTCGATGCTCAAGGATCTCCACGATCCCGAGAAGAGCTGAGCGTCACGTCGCTCCGGAGCCTCACGTCGCTCCGGAGGCGCGAGCGCACGTCGCTCCGGAGGCGCGAGCGTCACGTCGCTCCGGAGGCGCGAGCGTCACGTCGCTCCGGAGGCGCGAGCGTCACGTCGCTCCGGAGGCGCGAGCCTCACGTCGCTCTGGAGGCGCGAGCGTCGCATCGCTCTGGAGGCGCGAGCCTCGTCGCTCCGGAGGCGCGAGCGTCGCATCGCTCTGGAGGCGCGAGCCTCGCATCGCTCTGGAGGCGCGAGCCTCGCATCGCTCTGGAGGCGCGAGCCTCGTCGCTCCGGAGGCGCGAGGGTCGCATCGCTCTGGAGGCGCGAGCCTCGTCGCTCCGGAGGCGCGAGCGTCGCATCGCTCTGGAGGCGCGAGCCTCGTCGCTCCGGAGGCGCGAGCGTCGCATCGCTCTGGAGGCGCGAGCCTCGTCGCTCCGGAGGCGCGAGCGTCACGTCGCTTCGCGCTGCCTTCGTCTGGCTTCCCGCGTGCGCCGGCCCGCGCCGTGGTGAGGGGGGCCGTCGGGATGGGGCGCAGCTCGGCGGCCGCGAGCCTCTTCCGCGACGTGCACCCACACACGTTGGCGAACGGGACACGCCCACGTGTCTCCGGACACCCGCAGGCCGGCCGCGCTTGGCTAAAAGCCTAATGGTTTCCGTGGTCTGACGTGTGGCACGCGACTTGGAAAGGAGGTGTCTCGAAGGAGTCGCCCGATGCCCCGAGCCGAAGAGCGTGTGTCTGTCCCCGTCGTCGCCACCACCCCGGCCGAGTTTCGCCGTGGTCTCGAGAGGCTCGGCCCGGAGCTCCGCTGCCGCGCCCTCCGCCTCACGAAAGATCCGGTCCTCGCGGACGACGTGATGCAAGACGCGCTCGTGCGCGCGCTCACGTTCGAGTCGCAGTACCGCACCGGCACGAACCTGCGCGCGTGGGCCTACCAGATCCTCTTCAGCGTGTTCGTGACCCGCTACCGCCGCTCGCGCCGCGAGAAGAACGCGCTCCGCCACCTCTCGACCGACATGGGCGCGTGGACGCACAACGACGCGTTCGGGTCGCCGGAGGACCACGCGCCCCTCACCAAGGCCACCTCGGCGCGCCTCTCTGCGCTCCCGGCGGGCTTCCGCGCCGTCATCGAGAAGGTCGACCTCGGCGACTCGACCTACCGCGAGGCCGCGTGCGAGCTCGGGCTCCCGCTCGGCACCGTCATGAGCCGTCTCCACCGCGGGCGCCGCATGCTCGCCGAGTCGCTCACGACGCTGGAAGCGCGTGCAACGACCGAGACCGCCGTCGCCGCCTGACCCCGCGTCTTCACAACCCTCGCGCTCGGCCTAAGCGCCCGCGTGGCGAGCACCGAAAAGCCGAGCGAATCCAGGAGGTTCAGTGCTCTAGGTGCGGGGAACCCACGGGACGTCTTGCACGCCTTTGCGGACGTTCTCCCCGCGCGCGAGCGAGAACAGAAGATCCGAGAGGCGGTTCAGGTACATCACGAGCTCGGCCCGCGCTTCACCCGCGGCGAGCACCTCGCGCTCGGCCCTGCGGCACACCGTGCGCGAAAAATGAAGCGCCGCGGCCTCTGCGCTCCCGCCCGGGAGCACGAACGCGGTGAGCGCGGGGAGACCCGCCTCCGACGCGTCGATCGCGGCTTCGAGGCGCGCGATGTCCTCGCCGTCGACGAGGCGCATCTTCATCTTCGCTTCTTTGCCCGGCACGCACGCGAGCTCTGCCCCGAGGACGAACAGATCGCCCTGGATGCTCGCGAGGAGGCCGTCGAGCGGCCCGGGCAAGCCGTGCGCGCGCGCCATCCCGAGGGTGGCGTTGAGCTCGTCTACGGTGCCGTAGGCCGACACCCTCGCCGAAGCTTTGGGGACACGGGCCCCACCAAAGAGGCCCGTCGTGCCGTCGTCGCCGGTTTTTGTGTAGAGCTTCACGCGCGGAACATGTCGGAGACCTCGGCGAGGAGGTCGGCCTCGGAGACCTTCTTGGCGGCGGCGAGCTCCTTCATGAGGAGGCTCTTGGCCTGATCGAGGAGGCGGCGCTCGCCGAAGCTCAGGTCCTTGTCGAACTTGAGGCGGAACATGTCACGGAGCACCTTGGCGACCTCGTGGGGGGAGCCGCTCTTCATCATTTCCGTGTAGGCGCGGAACCGACGGCTCCACGGCTGGAGATCGACGGCGACCTCCTTCGCACGGAGCGTGTCGAGCACCGCGTTCGCGTCTTTTTCGCTCATGACGGCGCGGAGGCCGCTCGAGGTGGCGCTGTTCTTCGGCACCATCACGCGCATGCCCTTGTCGAGGATGCGGAGGATGTAGAAGTCGCCCGAGACGCCGCCCACTTCGCGGTGCTCGATCGACGACACCTCGCCGAGGCCGTGGAGCGGGTGCACCGCTTTGTCGCCGACGGTGAGGTTCAGCGGCTCGGTCGAGCGCGGAAACGGCTGGATCGTCACGATGGGCTGGTAGCCCTTCGCGGGGGGCATCGGCGGCCGCGGGGGCGGCGGAGCGGGCGGGGGCGGGGGCTGCGAGGCGATCCGCGGCATGGGCGGCGGGGGCCGCGTGCGGTACGTGCCGAGATCGGGCTCGATGTACTTCGGCTCGATCTTGACCGGCGCAGGCTGCGCGGCCTTCGCGAGATCACGGGAAGACTTGGCGGCCTCCTTCGTGACGTCACGCGAGGACTTGCTCACGTCACGCGAAGACTTGCTGACGTCACGGGAAGACTTGCTCACGTCACGTGAAGACTTGCTTACGTCGGTGGACGACTTGCTCACGTCGCGAGACGACTTGGCGACGTCGCGGGACGAGGGCTTGCTCACGTCGGTGGACGACTTGCTCACGTCGCGAGACGACTTGGCGACGTCGCGAGACGAGGCCTTCGCGACATCCTTGGAGGAGCCCTTCGGCGCCTCCTTGGCGGCCTTGGCGAGGTCCTTCGACGAGGGCTTGGCGAGCTCCTTCGCGGACGCGGACGTGCGCGCGGCCGGGATCGCTTTCGCAGACGCACGCGCGGCAGGCACGACTTTCTTGGCGGGGGCCTTTTCAGCCTTCGCCTTGGGCTTTTCGGCCGCTTTCGGCTTGCGGTCGGCCGTCGAAGTAGGCTTTTTGGCCGGCTTCGGCGCGCCCGCCGCTTTTTTGGAGGGTGCCTTCGCGGCTTTGGCGGGGCGGGCGGCAGGAGCGGTTTTTTTCGTCTGAGCCATCAGGGTGAGGGGGGCGGGCCTAGCATATGCTCCGCGCCCACGTCAAGGTGGTATGCCCCGTTTAGATCCCTTAACTACCTTGAATTCTTCATGATTTCCGAAATCTCGGCGTCGAGCGTTTGGTGCAGGCCGGACGCGAGCCTTTTGGCGTCGAAGGTCGCGTCGACGCGGAGGCCACCGGGCACGGCAAAGACCCGCGGGCTCTCGACCGGCTCGTGGAGCCCGCAGAGCCTGCCGATCGCGTTCTTCGAGAGCAACAGGTCGACCGAAGCCCCGAACCTTCGCGCCGCCTCGTCTCTCGCGTGGTCGAACGCCCCGAGCACCACCGCGGAGACACGGAGGTGCCCTCTCGTGGACGCCGTCGCTCCCGTCCGCGCGGGTGTTCCGACCGCGACGCCGATGCCCGTAGCGGCCTTCAGGAGCCCGCCGAGGGCGTCTTCCCACTCGCCCTCGAACGGACCCTCCACGAAGAAGCGCGCCGCCGCTGGGCCGAGCAGCTCCGCCGCGTGAACCAGGGGCTCGGCGAGGAGCGCTGGCTTCGACTTATGAAGCTTCCCGAGCGCGTAGAGCTCCGCCACCTTGAGCGGACCTCCGCGACCCGTCTCCAGCGCGAAGGCTTCCGTCCCGAACGTGCAGAGCTGGACGGGCTCCGTCCGCGCCGCAGGCTGCGCGGTCGCGCCCCCGTCGGGAGGCCCGCTCCCTCCGTCGACGGCCGTCGTGCCTGCGCTCGGATCCCGCGCGCCGCCGACCGTGAGGGAGCGCTCGCCGACGAGCCGAACGATCTCGGGGCGGGGCAGATCGACCGCGCGCGCCGACACGTGGAGGGCGCGCGCCGCGAACGCCTCGTGGAGGGCGACCGGTGTCAGGCTACCGCGCCCGAGCACGAGCGTCGCTTCTCGGTACCGCGCGACGACGAGCTCCTCGAGGTAGCGAAAATCGATCTTCCCGTTGTGCTCCGCGAACGCGCGAAAGCGATCGTCCGGCACGACCTCGAGCACCGCCGCGAGCCAGGTGTCGTCCATGAGCGCCTCGCGTGGCCTCAGCTCGACGAGCCATTGCAGCCCCGGCGACTTCACGAGGCCCGAGAGCGGCGTGAGGGCGAGCTTCGTCGCGGGCGGCACGGCGGGAGGCTTCGGCGCGGGGGGAGCGCAGGCGCTCTCCGTCGATGCGAGCATCAAGAGCGGAAGCGCGAGCAGCGCGCGACGCGCGATCCGCCCCGACGTCATCGTCATCGTCACCGCCTCCGCCTCCGCCTCTGCCACCGCCGCGCCCCGTTTCACGCGACCGTGACCCACACGAAGCGGCGGTTCTTCGAGCCGACCTTGAGCAAGTAGCGCGTGCCCTTCGCGAGCTGCAATTGCGCGTCGGTCACGCGCGCGCGATCGACCTCGACCCCGCCCTGCTCCACGAGGCGCTTGCCTTCGCCGCTCGATTTCACGAGCCCCGCGAGCGCGAGCGCCTTCGCGATCCAGAGCGTCTCGCCGTCGGTCGGGATCGTCTTTTCTTCCACGTCGTCGGGCACCGCGTCGCCGGCGTAGACCTTCTTGAACTCGGCCTCTGCTCGGGTCGCCGTCTCGGCGTCGAAGAGCCGCGCGATCATCTCGCGCGCGAAGCCGGCCTTGATCTCTTGCGGGTTCTTCCCGGCCTTGCGCTCCTCGCGGAGGCTCGCGATCTCGGCGTTCGAGAGGCTGGAGAGCAAATCGAAGTACCGAAAGATGACGTCGTCGTCGACCTGCATCACCTTGCGGAAGAACGAGAGCGGCTCCTCTTGGAGGCCCACGTAGTTGTCGGCGCTCTTCGACATCTTCTTGCCCACGACGACGCCGTTTTCCATCTTCGCGTCGATGCCCTCGAGGAGCGGCGTGGTCATCACGATCTGCGCTCGTTTGCCGTATTTCGGCATGAGATCGCGGCCGACGAGCAAGTTGAAGAGCTGGTCGGTGCCGCCGATCTCGACGTCGCACTCGAGCGCGACCGAGTCGTACCCCTGCAACAGCGGGTAGAGGAACTCGTGCTGGTAGATCGGGCGCTCGTCTTGGAAGCGCTTCGCGAAGTCTTTCCGCTCCAGCATCCGCGACACGGTGCTCTTGGCCATGAGCTCGACGAGATCGTTCGTGCGCATCGCGTCGAGCCACTCCGAGTTTCGGCGCACCACGGTGGTGCTCCGATCGAGGATTCGAAACGCCTGCTCGGTGTAGGTGACGGCGGCGGCGTCGACGTCGGCGCGGGTGAGGCGCGGGCGGAGGTCGCTCTTGCCGGTAGGGTCGCCCACCATCGCCGTTTGATCGCCGACGAGCAGCACGATCTCGTGACCGAGCTCTTGGAACTGCCGCATCTTGTTCATCACGACGGCGTGGCCGAGGTGCAGATCGGGGCGCGTAGGATCGAAGCCCACCTTGACCCGGAGCGGGCGGCCGCTCGACCGCGACTCTTCGAGGCGAGCCTCGAGCTCTGCCGTGACGTGGAGATCGACGGTGCCGCGCGTGATGAGCGCGAGCTGTTCGGAGACGGGCGCGAACGTGGGCATGGCGCGGGTTCTATAGTCGTGGCCGCCCAGAAGCGCGACGAGGATCGCGTGGGTACGCGATCCTCGCCGGAGACGGGTCGTTTCGTGCGGAACGACTCAGTCGTCGGAGTCGTCGCCGCCGGTGATGGCGAGGTGACGGCTGCTGTTCACGATCTCTTTGAGGTCCTTGCCGACTTTGAAGAACGGCAGGCGCTTCGGCGGCACCGGGACCGGCTCGCCAGTACGAGGATTGCGACCCGAGTACGCCTTGTAGGGGCGAACCGTGAAGCTCCCGAACCCGCGAATCTCGATGCCTTCGCCTTTCTGAAGTGCGTCGGTCATGGAATCGAACACGCAGTTGACGACGAGTTCGGCCCGGGCCTTTGTCAGGTCGCTCCGGGTCGCGAGCGCGTCGATGAGCTCACTCTTGGTCATATCGTCCCTCCACAGGCTTAGCTAAGCTCAGGCCCGAAGGGTCGTCAAGGGCCCGATGTTCCATGGCTTTCGCCGGGAGAGGGGGAGAGCACGAGGCGGTCGAGGGCCACCGGTCCTCCCTCCGCCGTGAGCGAAAGTCGCGACTCTCCGCGCGGCAAATGCACCCGAAGCGGCGTGAGATCGACGAGCGCCCCGGTGCCGACGAAGCTCACCTCCGCCCCCACGATCGCCACCGTGCCGCGCGCTCCCGGCTCGCCCATCACACGCGCGACCACATCGACGTCTTGGTCCGCCAGCGCTGGCACTGCGATCGTCACGCGCGCGGCGATCGCGCTGGACGTCGGTGTGAGGCGGAGCACACGCCCGCCCGAAGCGTCCGCCGTGCTCCACACCGGAAACGCGTACCCCGCTTCTTGTGCGAGCGGGGGCCACTCGGCCTCCGCCTCGAAGCGAAGTACGTTGCCCTCCGGCGCCGGCGGCGCGAACGAGGCGACGTGACGCTCCATGTCTCCGCTCTCTCCGCTCCCTTGTGCGCGTGCGCGGTAGCGGTACGTCGGAGGGCGGCCGAGGGCGTCGAACACGAGCCAGTCGTGGTCGTCGCCGTGGAGCCGCACCGCGCGCACGCGGCTCGAGGGAGAAGCGAACGGCTCGTGGGCGAGGGAGAACCCGTGGTCCGTGTCGACGAAGAGGAGCCCGCTCTCGACGTTCTCGCGCGCGAGCTCGTCGGGGAGAAAATAGGGTATGCCGCCCTCACGGTTGGCGAGGGCGAGGTGATCGTGGCTCGTGTGGATCCCGAGCGCGATCAGCGCCACCGCGAGCGCGGCCACGATGCGCACGTCGAGGTCCGCGAGCGTCGGCTCGTCCGCGCGCCCGCGTATTCGTAAGAGCGCGACGACGATGAGCACGTGCTCGAGCGGGAGCACGTCCGCGAAAAATCGCGCGCCTCCACCGGGGTAGTTTCCGTCGAAGTAGAAGGGGGCATAGGCGACGATCTGCACCCCCACGCAGGTCGCGAGCGCGCGTACGGCTCGCGACTTTCGCCCTCGGAACGCGCCGAGCACGATCAGGATCACGAACGGCTCGAAGTTGGCCGCGTCGGCGAGGTGCATCTTCAGGCGTCGCCCGGTCGTGCCGAGCGCGGCGAAGAATCCGTAGCCGTCGGCGAGCTGCGCACGTACGAAATCGCCGTGCTCGAAGAGGCACCCGATCCCCTTCCCGAAGCCGTACGTGAAGCACCCCGCCGGCCCGTCGCTCGTTGCATAATACACGCGTTGCGGTGAGCCGAAGGCGTGCCCGGTGACGGCGTGCTGGTACGCGAGGAGCACCAAAATCCCCGGGAGGAGCCCCAGAAGCGCGGGCGCGATCGCACGCGCGAGAGCACGCGGCTCCGGACCACGGCGGGTCACGAGCAGGTAACCACACGCGACGAGCGGCGCGAGCGCCGAGACAGGGCGAGTCGCGACCAGGCCCCCGATCGCGAGGCCCGCGAGCAGGGTCGGGAAGGGCGAGGAGCGCGTGCTCGATTCCCGCGACCGAGGCAGCACGAAGAGCATCGCGAGCGCCATGTAGAGGGCCGCGAGCCCGTGCGACATGGTGTCGGCGGTGTGGTACCGCAGCACCGCGGAGACGAGCGAGAAGAGCGCCGCTGCCCGCCCCGCCCGCTCCGCGACGAGGTCCGTATCGCCGAGGTCGATCGCCACACGCCGACCGAGCCTCCACGTCACGATCGCGAGCGCCGCGGCGAGCAGCGGGCCGAGCAAGAGCGGCTGCCCGATCGCGACAAAGAGTGACAAAACGAGCGGATATCCAGGGGGAAACAGGCCCGCGACCGTGTTCGACGTCTCGTCGTAGACGAGGAAGCGGCCGCGGGTGCTGGCGCTCGGGAACCCTGCGTCGAAGGTGGCGTGCCCGGACGCGAACGTACGCGCTTGGAGCAGGTAGGTCGTGGCGTCTACGATCCGAGGGCCGCCGCGCAGGACTTGGTTCACGTAGAGGAGCGAGAGCAGCGCCGCGCCGAAGCCGATCGCCCACGCGAAGCTGCGCGCAGGCGACGCGAAGACGAGCGCACCGAGCTTTTCACGCGCGCGCGGAGTGGCCGCGACGATCGCGAGCAGCACCCCGCCCAAGAGCGCCGCCCGCGCGACGGGATCCGCGGGCACCCCCCAAGTGCCGAGCACGCTCGCGACGCTGACAGCGCGAGCACTCTCCGCGAGACTGCGCACCACGTCAGTAGTCGTCGCTCGATCCGCCGCCGCCCGACTTGCCCCCGCCGCCGCCGTAGCTCGATCCGCCGCCGCCGCCGCGCCCACCGAAGACCGAGAGGAAGAAGAAGAGGATCCGTAAGAACCCGAACAACATCATTCGGAAGGTGCGCGAGACGATCGAGAGCCCGATGATCACGACCAGCGCGAGCACGATCCCGCCGATGACGAGCGGGTTCTGAAGAGGGCTCTTTTTTTTGGTCTTTAGCTGCTGATCGGGAGGCGTCTCGAGCGACGGATCCTTCGCGAGCGCGGAGAGGATGGCGTCGGTGCCACGATCGAGCGCGCCGTACGTGTCGCCCTTGGCGAGCGCGGGGCCGATGATCTCGCGGTTGATGTGGCTCGACTGCACGTCGGTGAGCGCGCCGCCCACGCCTTTGCCGGTCTCGATCCGGATCTTGCGATCGCTCGGGGCGACGACGAGCAAGACCCCGTCGTCCTTTCCGGAGGCGCCGACAGCCCAGGTGTTGAACGTCTGGTACGCGACGTCCTCGATCGGCGTGCCGTCGAGTGGCCCCACGACGAGCACCGCCACCGCGGGACCTTTGCTCTTCCGCGCGTGGTCGAGCTTCGCGTCGAGGGCGGAGCGCTCGCTCGCAGTGAGCGCCCCGGGCACGTCGACGACGTGGCCGACGAGGGGAGGTGGGGTGTACGCCGCGAGGGCCGGGAAGGCCCAGGTGAGCGCGAGCATGACGACCGCGAGGACGAGGCAAGCTCGGTGGTGGAGCGACGCTATGGACACGAGGAGGACCTAGCAAGCGGACACCGTCCCGTCCATGACACGTCGTGGTCGAAGCGGTGGCGGGCACGTGGGTGTGGTTTTTCGCCACATCGCGTGTCGCGCGGAGGCACGACGGGTTTTCCTTTCCGGAGCGAAGGCGTATGGGCATCCGAGAACCGTGCTGCCCATCGTCCTTTCGTCCGCGAAGACCCACAACCTCAAGAGCGTCTCCCTCGAGCTTCACCCGGGGACGCTGATCGCGCTTACGGGGCCGAGCGGGTCCGGAAAATCGTCGCTCGCGCTCGATACGATTTATGCCGAAGGGCAGCGCAGGTTCGTCGAGAGCTTCAGCCCCTACGCGCGTCAGTTCTTGGAGCGCCTCGAGCGGCCTCCGTTCGACAAGCTCGATCCGGTCGCAGCTACCGTCGCCGTCGATCGCCGCGCGCCGATCAAGTCGAGCCGCTCCACGCTCGCGACCCTCGCCGATCTGGAGGCCTACGTCGCCGCCCTCTACGGCGCCTGCGGAGTGCCGGTGTGCCCCGACCACGACGTGGCGGCGGTGTTCACCAAGGCCGCCGACTCGGCAAAAAAGCTGGTCTCGGAGCTGCCCGGTGCGCGCGCGGTGGTGAGCTATCCGATCCGGGTCGAAGGCACGGAGGAGTTTCTCACCCTCCGCGACGCGCTCGTCAAGTCGGGTTACCGAAGGCTCACGATCGGCGGCGCGGTGCGCGATCTCGACGAGGTGCGCCCCTCCGAGGCCACCGCGCGCGACGTCCGGGTGGGCGTGGTGACCGATCGCGTGAGCCTCACGTCGCGTGACGTACGCCGCGTGCAGCAAGCCCTCGAAGCGGCGTGGCAAGCGGGCGACGGTCGCGCCGAGATCCGCGCCGAAATCGGCGCCGACGCAGAAATGCAGACCCGCGTGCTCACCGTAGGTCGTGGCCTCGTGTGCCCCGTTTGTGCGCGGAGCTTCGAGCCCGCGCGTCCGGCGCTCTTCTCCTACTCGTCCCCCCTCGGCGCGTGCACCACCTGCAAGGGCTTCGGCCGCACGATCGAGGTCGATTGGGACAAGGTCTTCCCCGACCACGAAAAGACGCTCGAGGGCGGCGCCGTCAAAGCGTGGAACGGCAAGAGCTCCGAGTGGGAGCGTCGCGAGATGCTTGCATTCTGCAAGCGAAAGAAGATCCCCACGAACGCACCCTTTCGCACCCTCACCGCGGTGCAGAAGGCGATGATCGTCGAGGGCGAAGGCGACTACCGCGACGGCCAGTTCCCCGGCGTTCGGCGCTGGTTCTCCTGGCTCGAGTCGAAGACCTACAAGATGCACGTGCGCGTCTTCCTCGCGCGCTTCCGCGAGTACGTGCCGTGCCGCGATTGTGCGGGCTCGCGCCTCAACACGACGGCGCGCTCGTACCGGGTCGCGGGCCTCTCGATCGGGGCGTTCCACGCGCTCACCGTCGACGAGGCGAGGGCGTCGCTCGGCGCGCTCGTGACCGACGATCTGCAGGGAAAACGGGTTCACGGCGAGCTCTTGTCTCGCCTCGGGTACCTGTCCGAGGTGGGCCTCGGCTACCTCTCGCTCGATCGTCAGGCGCGCACCCTCTCGGGCGGCGAGGCGCAGCGGGCAGGCCTCACGACCGCGCTCGGGGCCTCGCTCACGGGCACGCTCTTCGTCCTCGACGAGCCCACCGTCGGCCTCCACGCGCTCGACGTGCCCCCTCTCGCGCGGGCGATGCGTAGGCTGTCGGACGCAGGCAACACCGTGCTCTTCACGGAGCACGATCGCACCGCCGTCCTCGCCGCCGATCGTGTGATCGAGCTCGGGCCCGCCGCTGGCTCCGATGGCGGGCGCGTGCTCTTCGATGGCCCGCCGCGCGATCTCGTGGGGCGCGCCGACTTGCCCACTGGGCGCGCGTGGTCGAAGAAGCCAGAAGCGAGGCCCTCGCGCCCAGCCAAGGGAGCGCTCGTGCTCCGCGGCGTGCGCGCGCACAACCTCCACGGGATAACCTTGAAGGTCCCCGTCGGCGTCATGACGGCGCTCACCGGACCGAGCGGCTCCGGCAAATCCACCCTCGCCGAGGACGTGCTGTATGCCGCGGTCGCGCGCGCGCTCGGCGACACGAGCGGCCCTCGCCCCCTCGAGCACGAAGCGCTCACCGGCCACGAGAGCCTCGTCCGCGCGGTGCTCGTCGACCAGTCCCCGCTCGGCCGCACCGCGCGTGGCAACGCCGGCACGTACACGAAGGCGTGGGACCGCGTGCGCGCCAAGTTCGCGCAGCTCCCCGACGCGAAGAGGCTCGGCCTCACGGAGGCTCACTTCTCGTTCAACGTCGCCGGCAAGGGCCGCTGCGAGGCCTGCTCCGGCGAAGGCTACGAGACGGTCGAGATGCAGTTTTTGTCAGATGTTTCGCTGCTTTGCCCGGTGTGTCGGGGGAAGCGATTCTCGCCCGAGGTGCTCGAGGCGCGCTTCGAGGGAAAGAACGTCGCCGATCTCCTCGAGATGCCGGTCGCCGATGCGCTCGGTTTCCTCGATCGTCCCGGCGAGCGCGACTATGTGCTCTCCCGCGCGCTCGAGCCGCTCGTGCGGGTGGGCCTCGGCTACCTGCCGCTCGGACAGCCGCTCTCGACCCTCTCCGGTGGAGAAGCGCAGCGCCTGAAGCTCGCGCGCGGCCTCGCGGGCGTGCAAAAAGGCACCCTCTACGTCATCGACGAGCCGAGCTCGGGGCTCCACGCGGAGGATGTCTCGAAGGTGATCTCCGCGCTCCGCGGGCTCGTCGACGGAGGCGCGACGGTGCTCGTCGTGGAGCACGACTTGGATCTCGTGGCGGCCTGCGATCACGTCGTCGATCTCGGCCCCGGCGGCGGACCCGAGGGCGGTCGCATCGTCGCCGAAGGCACCCCCGAAGAGGTCGCGACCACGGCGACGCGCACCGGCGAGGCCCTCCGCGCGCACGCACCAGGGCGCGCCAATGGCGCACGATCCAAGGAAAAAACCAAGGTCGAGAGGCCCAAGGCTCCCGAAGCGATCGTGGTCCGCGGCGCCTCCGAGCACACGCTCAAGAACGTCTCGTGCACGGTTCCGCACGGCAAGCTCACCGTCGTCACCGGGCCGAGCGGCTCCGGAAAATCATCCCTCGCGTTCGACGTGATCTTCGCCGAAGGCCAGCGCCGCTTCATGGAGACGCTCACGCCCTACGCGCGTCAGTTCTTGCCCACGTTGCCGCGCGCGAGCGTCGACTCGGTGCTCGGGATCCCGCCCTCGATCGCGCTCGAGCAGCGCACCACCCGCGGAGGGCAGAGCTCCACCGTCGCGACGGTGACCGAGATCGCGCACTACCTCCGCTTGCTCTACGCGAAGGTCGGCGAGGTGCACTGCCCGCGCTGCGGCACCCACGTGGAGGTGCGCTCCCCGGACGAGGTGTACGAGGCGCTGCAGAGCCAAAAACGCGGCGAAATTACGGTATATGCGCCCGCGCTCGCGGCACGAAAGGGCCTCCACAAGGAGATCTTCGTCCACGCGTCGCGCGCGGGGGTCACCACCGCGCGGGTCGACGGCGCCATCGTGGCGGTGGACCCGCCGCCGAAGCTCGACAAAGCGAAGGAGCACTCGATCGATCTCATCGTGCACTTCGGCTCCGCGAAAGACATCTCCCGCGTCGCGTTCGATCGTGCGCTCGCGATGGGGCGCGGTGCGCTCCGTGTCGCGGAGGGCCCTCCGTCGAAGACAGCGAAGGCGACCGAGATCGTGCTCTCCACGACGCGGTCGTGCGCGACGTGCGGCGAAGGTGTGCCCGAGCTCGATCCGCGTTGGTTCTCGTTCAACACCGCCCAAGGGCGATGCGCGGCGTGCGAAGGCACCGGCATCTCGGGCGGCCCCGAAGCTGCTGCGGAAGGGAAAACCAAGCCTTGCGGCGCATGTGGCGGCACCCGCCTCGCGCCGATCCCGCGCAAAGTTACGCTCTTCTCCGAGAGCTACGCCGCGCTCACCGCGCAGAGCATCTCCTCCGTTCGCGCCACGGTCGCGGGGTGGAAGTTCGAGGGACGCAAAGAGATCCTGTCGCGCGCCGCCCTCGCCGAGCTGCTCCGTCGCCTCGCGTTCGCCGACGAGGTGGGCCTCGGATACCTGGCTCTCTCTCGGCCGGCGATGACGCTCTCGGGCGGCGAGATGCAGCGTCTCCGCCTCTCGGCCCAGCTCGGGAGCGGGCTCACGGGCGCGCTCTACGTGCTCGACGAGCCCACGATCGGTCTTCACCCGCGCGACACCGCGCGTCTCCTCACGAACCTCGCCCGCCTCGTCGCGTGCGGCTCCACGGTGCTCGTCGTCGAGCACGACGCGGACGTGATCCGCGCGGCCGATCACGTGATCGACATGGGCCCGTCCGGCGGCGCCGGCGGAGGTCACGTCGTCGTCGAGGGCCCCGCGGCGCGCGTGCTCGCGGACGAGGGATCTCCCACCGGCCACGCCCTCGCGACCCGCAGCACGTCCCGTATCGAGCGCCCGAAGCGGCCCTCGCCGGACGCCTTCGTCGAGCTCAAAGGCGCGCGCGCGCACAACCTGAAGGGCGTCGACTTCAAGGTCCCCGTCGGCCGCCTCACTGTCGTGGCGGGCGTCAGCGGCTCGGGGAAATCGACCCTCGTCTCGAAGGTGTTTTTCCCCGCCGTCCGCCGCGCGCTCGGGCTCGTCACCGAAGATCCGCTCCCCTTCGACAAGCTCGTCGGCGAGCGCTCCCTCCGCCGCGCGTTGTTCGTCGATCAGGCCCCGATCGGGCGCACCCCGCGCTCGGTCCCGGCCACGTTCCTCGGGGTGTGGGACGAGGTCCGTAAGCTCTACGCGTCGCTCCCGGAGGCGAAGGTGCGCGGCTACGCGCCGGGGCGCTTCTCGTTCAACTCTGGCACCGGTGGTCGCTGCCCGGCGTGCGACGGCCAGGGCTCTATCGTGCACGAGATGTCGTTCTTGCCGGACGTGACGAGCCCGTGCGAAACGTGCGCGGGGCTGAGGTTCGAGCCCGCGACACTCGATGTAAAGTACAAGGAACAATCGATCGGCGACGTGCTGCGCATGCCCGCGCGCGACGCGGCGGTCCTCTTTGCCTCCTTCCCGAAGATCGCGCGGCCGCTCTCGATGCTCGACGAGCTCGGGGTGGGGTACCTCGCGACGGGGCAGTCGTCGAGCACGCTCTCGGGCGGCGAAGCGCAGCGGCTCAAGCTCGCCGCCGAGCTGTCGGCGCTCACGAACCACGAGCCCACCCTCTACGTGCTCGACGAGCCGACGACGGGGCTACACGTGTCGGACGTCGCGCGCCTCGTGGGCTCCCTCGAGAAGCTCGTCGCGCGCGGCGACACGCTCCTCGTGATCGAGCACCAGCCGGACGTGATCCGCGCCGCCGATTGGGTCGTCGAGCTCGGCCCCGAAGCCGGCTCCGCGGGAGGCCAAATCGTGTTCTCCGGACCACCAGAAGAGCTCGTGAAGGCGCGCACCGCGACCGGTCTCGTGCTCGCGCGCGAAGACGAAGCGCCACGTCCTCGGTCGAAGCGCGGGGGGCCATCCGGAGCACGCGTGACCACCCCACGGTCGCCCCGAGCGTCGCGTTAGCCTTCGCCGCTCGTCGTCTCACCCGCGCGATCGGACGCCGCTTCGGCTACGCGTTCGCCAGCGCCCGCGCATGACAAGCACCCGCCGAGCCGGGCCCCGTCCGTCTGCGTCCGCCCGCCGCGCCGTTCGCGCGCATGCACGCACGCCGTCCGTCTGCGTCCGCCCGCCGCGCCGTTCGCCCGTCGCGCGCATGCGCGCATGCGCGCGTGATAAGGTCGAGCGCCGATCCGGGCGCGTCGAACCCGCCGCGCCACGGGTATCGACTCCCCATGATCTCTCGCGCCATCGCCCCGGTCGTTCTCTCCCTGTCGCTCGCGATTTCCGGCGAAAGCGCGGCGCAAACGGCCCCTCGCGGCATCTCGCTCCACCACGACGGACAGGGCGGCCCAACCGGCGCGCCGCTCGAGCGATTCGGCACGTTGGGCGAGCCTTTCGCCTACATGGATTGGCTTTGTGTCGGTGTCTCTAGCGACGTCGGGCCCACCCTCGCGCTGCACCTCGCCGACCTCGACGTCACGAACGAGCACGGCGAACGCTTGGGGGCGTTCGTTTCGAGGAGCGGCACCACCCACGAGCTCCGTGCGTTCCACGAGGCGGGGCCACTCGGCCCACGATACCGGTACTGCGCTCCCCTCCGCCCGCGCGAGGACTCCGTGTCGTCGGTGCGGTTCGCCGCAGAAGCGAGCCGAACGAAGCGCCTCGAGAAGGTGGTGCTCGGCGTTCGCGGCGACAGGCAGGGATGCGAGGGGGACAGCGGGTCCACGGCGTGCGGCGAGCTCTTGCCGACCCGCGCGACGTTCACGTACGGCGCGAACGCGACGTCGTTCTCGTCGGTGTCGATGGCCTATGCACGCGCCGTCGACTTGTCCGGCCCCGCCGTCGGCACCCAAGCGCGCGTGCTGCTTCAGATGCCGCTCCTCGTCGTGAGCGCGGGGAGCACCCGCCACCTCGCCGTCGAGCTCGACGCCGGGCTCGCTATTCCGCTCGTGCTCGCGGGCGCCGACGCACGATCGGGGTTCGGTCTCGGCGCGTTTTGGTCGCAGTGTGTCGTGGCGCGTTTCGCGGTGGTGCCGCGCCTCTGCATCGGCGTATCGCTCGACGCGATGGTGGACGCGCGGATGACCGGCTCGCGGATCGAAGACACGGCGGCGCGCGCGATGGGCGCTTGGTTCGTGTCGTTGGGCTTCGGCGCTCGCTGAGAGCTCCACAGCGCCGTCGTTCGGCCCGTGTCGGCTCTCCCCGACATGTATGAATTTATTGCCTAAAGTGACAAAAGGGGCGCGCCTCCGCGGTCGGCTTTTCGTACTCTCGAAATCACCGTGAGGACCTCTGCTGCAAGCACGTTCGCGTTCTTGGAGACCTTGCTCGTGTCCGGCATCGACGTGATGAGCCAGATGCCGGCCGTCTCGGAGGCGATCAAGACGCTCGTCCCGTCGTTCAGCCTCTCGATGATCCGGGTCGACGAGCGCTCGGCTCCGCGCCACCACTACAGTGAGCATTTCGACGAGGCGAGCCACCGTCTCTTCGCGGAGAGCGGGCACCTCTTCGCTTTGGCGAGCGACGATCCGGCCGCGTTCGGGAACCTGCTCGACCCGAGACGAAGGCCCTACGGAAAGCTCATCGAGACGACCGATGCCTTCCTGCAGGGAGGGACCTACCAACATCTCTTTCGGCGGAACGGCATTCATCACGTCCTCGACGTCGCGATTCGTGACGCGCGCGGCCCGCTCGGTATCCTCGGTATCTTCCGCGAGCAGAAGGCCCCCCGCTTCACCCTCGGGGACGTGAACGTGGTCGCCAAGCTCTACCCATGGCTCGTGCACGCGTTCGCGGCCCACCGCGCGACCGTGCGCGGACCCGGCGACGAAGCGTCTCGCGGTCTGCTCGCTTACGACGAAATCGACTCGGCGATGATCGTCGCGAACGGCCAAGGTGTCATTCAGTGGGCCTCCGACCGCGCCCGCGCGTGGCTCGAGGACGCCAGCGCCGGGGCCGACCGCGCGCTCCTCATGAACCGGCCATCGCGCCTGCCGGAGGCTTGCCGCGCGCTCAGCAAGACCTGGAACGCGGGGCGTCGCACAGGAAGCTCGCTCCGCGACGGCGCGGCCCCTCCGACCCTCGCCCTTCCGCTACCGGGTGGCCGTCTCCGCCTCCGCGCCTACGGCCTCGCCGCCGAGCACGACGGCGCGAGCGACGGGGCGTTCGTAGGCATCCAGCTCTCGCTCGAAATGAGCCGTGGGGTGCGTGTCGTGACCGCGCTCGAGCGCAGCTCCCTCACGCCGCAGCAACGTCGCGTAGCGTTCGGCTTGTGGATGGGCAAACGCCCAAAGGAGATCTGCGAGCAGCTCGGGCTCAGCGCGGCGACGCTAAAGTCGTATCAGAAGGCGCTCTACCTGCGGCTCGACGTGAACAGCGCGCTCGAGGTCGTGGAGCGCCTCGAGGCGCAGGCGCGAACCGTCACCTTCGATCTGGACGCCCACCTGCCGCGCCGTTCGGGCGTACCCGCTTAGCGCGACGAACGGGACGACTCCCGTCCCTCGCCGGGTAACGTGTAGAATACATGCACGACGCGGATGCGCGAGGGGCGCACCGATTGCAGGGAGAGGGCCCCGCGGATGAACCTTCTGCTGCGGTTCGGGCGGGCACGAACCTTGATACGGCCACCTTCGTGAAGCGTTCTTGGATCGCAGCGCTCGTGCTCGTGGCGCTCTCGGGCGGCGCGTTCGTCGTGGTCCGTCAGCGCGGGGTTGCCGTCGAGTCGGTGGTCGTCGCCCGGCGCGATCTGGAGCACCGGGTGGTCGCGATCGGGCGCGTACTTTCGCCGTCCAAGGTGAGCGTGTCGGCGACGACCCCGGGCCTCGTCGTCGCGGTGGGCGCGGCGCTCGGTCAGCACGTGAAGGCAGGGGACTTGCTGGTTCAGATCGACGACGCGGAGGCGCGCGCCTCGCTCGCGCAGGCCAAGGCGTCGGTCGTGTCGGCGCAGGCGCGCGTCGCGCAGCTCCGGCACGTCGGCGCGATCGTCGCGAACGAAGGGCTCGCGCAGGCTCGAGCGAACCTCGACAAGGCCGAGGCCGACTACGCTCGCGCGGACAAGCTGGTCGCCTCGGGAGGGCTCCCGGCGGCGGATCTCGAGAGCGCCCACCGCGCGCTCGACGTCGCGCGCGCGCAAAAGAACGCATCGCAAGCGCAACAGGTCGCGGCGGCGCCTGCGGGGGCGGACTCCCGTGTGGTGCTCGCGGCGCTCATGCAGGCCGAAGCGCAAAAGTCCGCCGCCGAGGTGCGCCTCTCGCAGACGCGCATCCTCGCAGGCGAGGCGAGCACCGTGCTCGCCCGCATGGTGGAGCCGGGAGACGTGGTGCAGCCCGGGCGTAACCTCCTCACGCTCGCGGTCGACGGCGACGAGCTGCTCTCGTTCCAAGCAGACGAGCGCAACCTGGCGAGCCTGTCGCTCGGGCAGAGCGCGGTGGCCTCGGCCGACGCTTACCCCAACGAGACGTTCCCCGCGGAGGTCGCGTACATCGCGCCGTCCATCGACCCCCAGCGTGGGACGGTCGAGGTGCGGCTTCGCGTGCCGAAGCCGCCGGCCTACCTCCGTCCAGACATGACGGTCTCGATCGACCTCCTCTTGGCGCGAAAGCCAGGCGCGCTCGTGGTCGCGTCGGAGGCGGTTCGCGGCGCCGCCACGAAGGCCCCGTGGGTGCTGGCGATCGTGGACGGAAAAGCGGTGAAGAAGACCGTCCGGCTCGGCATCACCGGCGAGGGCTCGACCGAGATCCTCGACGGCCTCGCCGAGACCGAGCAGCTCGTGCTGCCAGGGAGCGCCGAGGTGCCCACCGGTCGTCGGGTGCGACCCACGCGAAGGGATCCTTGATGCCCTTCGAATGGTTCGTTGCGCTTCGCTACCTGCGCGATGGTCGTGCTCAGACCGCGCTCGTGATGGCCGCGGTCTCCGTCGGTGTCTCGGTGGTGGTGTTCCTCTCGGCGCTCATCGCCGGGCTCCAGACGAGCCTCGTCGAAAAGACGCTCGGCTCACAGCCCCACGTGACGGTTCGCGTCCGTGAAGAGCGGGCGCGGCCGTTGGTCTCCCCCGACGCGTCCGTCGCGTTCGGTGCTCGGCGCGGGGTTCGCCGAGCGAGGCAGCGCGAAACGCCCGGTGGTGGTTCGTGGGGTCGATCCGGAGCGGTTTCTCGCCATCGTCGACGTCCGCGCGCGGTTGGTCGCCGGCCAGTACGACCTCTCCGGAGCGCATGTGGTCATCGGTAGGGGGCTGGCGGAGGATTTAGGCGTCACCGTGGGCGAGCGCGTGACGGTGGTGACGTCGGAGGGGGTGGGCGACGTCGTCACGATCGCAGGGATTTTC
>JAAFHV010000138.1 GCA_013297655.1 Myxococcales bacterium
CGGCTTGCGGGGCGGCTTGGGGACCACGGTCGAAGGATGCGGCTTGCGGGGCGGCTTGGGGACCACGGTCGAAGGATGCGGCTTGCGGGCCACGTTCGATGCGGTCGGTTCGCGGACGCTCGCGCGGTGCCACCGCAGGCGCGTCGCTCACGGTGATGCCGGGCATGATCGGATCGGGCGTGCGAAACGGGAGCGTCTCGGGCGGATCTTGGATGCGCTCGGGACGAGGACCACGGCCCCCGCGGCCTCCTCGTGTGCGGTCGGAGGCTCCGCGTTCGCGGTCACGGTCACGGTCACGACGCGAGTCGATCGCGGCAGCCTCGGCGGCAGCGACGTCGCGCTCGGTCAAGATGGGTTGGTCGTCGTCCTTCTCGGACGGGGGCTCCCAGCTCGCGTAGGCGGTGTGGGGGACGCGACCGCCTTTGGGCGAATTCCGCTGAAGATCTGGAGACTTCGCGGTAGCGATCGCGCCGTCGCGCAAGCGCTCTTGCGGACGCGCTGGACCCGCCGAAGCGGGCGAAGGTGCGGCCGGCGAAGGTGCGGCCGGCGAAGGCGCGGCAGCTGCGACCGCCGTCGTCGTGGCGACGTTCGCGCGCGAGACCACCGGCGCCGATCCGATCCGCTCGGCGACGCGGACGGGGGGAGGGTTCTTGGCGCGGCGAGCCTCGCTCGCTTCCACCCGCGGATCGCCACCCTTGGCGCCGAGGTAACCGCGAAGGAGGCCTGCGAGCACCGCTTCGGCGCGCTCGTGGGTGAGCAGGCGTCGCGCGAGGCTGAGGTCCTCGGTCGACGGCTCGTCCGAGAACGCCTCGAGGAACACGTTCACGAGGTCGGTCTCCTCGCGGGTGCGCACCTCGCCGTCGGACGGGAGCGAGCGCTCCACCGGACGAATTTTGTAGGTCAAACGAAGGAGGTAGAGGTTACCGAGATCCTTCGGGCCCACGAGCGACACGGCGGTACCGGTGCGACCTGCGCGACCGGTGCGGCCGGTGCGGTGCACGTAGGCCTCGGCGGTCTCGGGGAAGTCGAAGTTCATCACGTGGGTCACGTGCGACACGTCGATCCCGCGCGCGGCGACGTCGGTCGCGACGAGGAAGCGGAGCTTACCTTCGCGGGTGCGCGCCATGACCTTCTCGCGCTCGCGCTGGTCCATGTCGCCGTTGAGCGAGGCCGCGTCGTAGCCGCGGTTTTGGAGAGCTTCGGCGAGGCGCTCGGTCTCGTCTTTCGTGTTGCAGAACACGATCGCGCTCTCGGGATCTTCCACGTCGAGCACGCGCATGAGCGTCTCGCGTTTGTCCTTCGTGACGACGTACGTGAAATGCTGGATCGACAGCGCGCCGACCTGGTCGCTCGAGAGCGCGATCCACTCCGGATCCTTCAGGTGCGCGGTCGCGAGGCGCTCGATGTCCGGCGGGATCGTGGCGCTGAAGTAGAGGCCTTGGCGCTCCGGGGGCAGCGTCTCGACGATCGCGTTGAGCTCCTTCGCGAAGCCCATCGAGAGCATCTCGTCGGCTTCGTCGAGGACGAAGATGCGAACGCTGCGCGGGTTCAAGGTGCCGCGGCGAAGGTGATCGAGCACGCGGCCGGGGGTGCCGACGACGACCTGCGCGCCGTCCTTCAATGCCTCGACTTGGGCGCCCATCGGCGCGCCGCCGTAGATGGGAACCGCTTTGATTCCCTTGTACTTCGCGAGGCGAGTCAGCTCCGCGCAGACCTGGATCGCGAGCTCGCGGGTCGGCGTGAGCACCAGGGCCTGCACCTCACCGAGCGATTTTCGCACGAGGCTGTCGAGGATCGGCAGGCCGAACGCGGCCGTCTTTCCGGTGCCCGTTCGCGCTTGAACGACGAGGTTTTTCCCGCGCACGGCGGGCTCGAGGACCGCCAGTTGGACGGGTGTAGGATGCAGATACCCTGCGTCTGCCACGGCCTTTTTCAGGTCGGGGGAGAGGGGAAGGGCGTCGAAGGTAACGGGGGCCTCGGCTTCGGGAGCTGCGTTCATTTCTTTTCTGGCCGAGAAATGCGTGCTCGGCCGCGCCGACTTAAGCACGGAATCGCGTCCGCCGGGGGCCCCTCGTCGGAAACGGCGGACCAAGCACCGCGGAGGAGCGCCCCCGAACGGCATAACCTGCCGTAACTAGATGCTATTTCGACAGGGCGCGGAGCAAGTCACCGCGGGAGGGCCCGACCTCCGCGGCGCGCTGGATGAGCTGAGCCTCCTCCGCGCGACGGATCCGGAGGAGCGCGCCATACGCAGCGAGCCCGCGGGGGACGTCGCGGCAGGAGGCCTCGACGACGTGGAGCTTTTCGTCCGAAAACCTGTCGCCGAGCACGCGCTGGAACGTCGCTTGGGAGTCCTCGATCTTCACCTTGGCCGACTCGACCACGGCGTTGTCGACCTCGGCCTGGAGGCGCTTCACCTCGTCGTAGCACGCGACCGCCGCGGGCGAGTCGCTGAGGACCTCGTGCGTTCCGAGGTCGAAGGCGCCCTTGGCGAGCTCCCACGTGCTGTCGACGATGAACGCGGCGGACACGACGAGGAACACCGCGACGATGACCCCGGTGGCGCGACGGTTCGCGCGTGCTCTCGGGGACTCTTCGCGCTTTTCCACGGGCGGACTCTGCCCACCGCGCCGGACGACGTCAAGCGCAGGGCCGCGTCTTTACGCTCGAAACCGGGCCGCGCGCGAGTAAGGTCGCGCGCCATGACTTTGGCATCCATGGAGGGCCGCGTCGCCCTCGTGACGGGCGGTGGACGTGGCATCGGAAGGGCGATCGCCCAGCGGCTCGGCTCGATGAAAATCGCGGTCGTCGTCACCGGGCGCACCGAGCGCGACCTCGGCGAATCGGTCGGCGAGATCGTGTTCGGGGGCGGGCGCGGGCGTCACCTCGTCGCCGACGTCCGCGTCGCCGACGACATGGTCCGCGCCGTAGCGAAGGCACGCGAGGCGTTCGGGAGGCTCGATTTCGTGATCGCGAACGCGGGCATCTCCGGTCGCGTCGCGCTCGGCGCCGAGGGCGGAGCGGCCCGCGCGAAGGACATCCTCGAGACCAACGTGCTCGGCGCGTACCACACGTTCGACGCCGCCACGCCGCACCTCGAGAGGGGCGGCAGGCTCATCGCGGTGAGCTCGGTCCTCGGGAAATTCGGGGTCCCCGAGTATGGCGCGTACTGCGCGAGCAAAGCGGGCATCCAGGGCCTCGTCCGCGCCGCCGCGCTCGAGCTCGCGCCACGAGGCATCACGTGCAACGCCATCGTGCCCGGCTGGGTCGAGACCGACATGACCGAGGCGGGCCTCGCCGACATCGCGAAGGGGCTCGGCAAGAGCGTCGAGGACACCCGCCGCGACGAGACGGCGCGCGTGCCCGCCGGGAAGTTCTTGGCCCCCGAGGAGGTCGCCGCGTTCGTCGCGTTCCTCGTCGGCCCCGACGCGAACGGCATCACCGGCCAATCCCTCTCCATCTGCAACGGCGCCACCGCCTTCGGTTCGTAAGCAGAGAGCCGGAGCTTTCGGCCGCGTCGAAGCGGGAGGAGCCCGATGGCGGCTCCCCCGTGGGCGTGTGCTTTTTCGGACGCGACGCTTGACCGCGGAAGGGCTCACCCACATATTTCAAAAAGTTTTGAAACTTCCGAGAGCGCCCGCAAAAACGGGAGCTTGCGAGGGTGCGATGGAAGCTGCGGCGGCGATCGGGATGCTCGAAAATACGGCCACGGCGGCGGATCTCGGGGCACCTCACCTGGGGCGGCTCCGGGACGCGCAAGAGCTGCTCGGCCGCGATCTCGCGCGCATCGAAGCGGACCTCCTCGTCGCCACCGCCGACGGAGCTGCGCCTGCGACGGACGCCGCGCGCCACCTTTTGACGGCGGGCGGAAAACGCATTCGTCCCTTGTGCGTGCTGCTCGCCGCCCACGCGTTCGGCAACGTCGACGACGAGGCGCGAACCCTCGCTTCGGTCGCCGAGATGGTGCACCTCGCGACGCTGCTCCACGACGACGTGGTCGACGACTCGGCCGAACGACGCGGGCAAGTGGTGGCGCGGATCGTCTACGGGAACGCGGTGAGCGTGCTCGCGGGCGACTCGCTCCTCGTGCACGCCCTCGAGCGAACGAGCGGCGTCGGCCGGCCCGCCACCCTCCGCGAGCTCTTCGCGACGTTGCGTCAGCTCGTGGACGGCGAGGTGGTGCAGCTCCGCGGACGCACCAAGCTCGACCCCTCGTACGAGACGTACCGCACCATCTTGGAGGGCAAGACCGCCTCGCTCTTCCGCTGGGCCCTCCGCGCCGGCGCCCGCGCGAGCTCCGCGACGGAAGCGCAAATCGCGGCGGTGGGCACCTTTGGCGAGCACCTCGGGATCGCGTTCCAGCTCGTCGACGACGCCCTCGACTACACCGGCGAGGCGATCGGCAAAGATCTGCACGCCGATCTCCGCGAAGGAAAAATGACGCTCCCGCTCATCCTCGCCGCCCAGAAAAACCCGAGCCTTCTCGATACGTTGGAGAAAGCTCGCGCCGGAGATACGCACGCGATGGCGACGCTCCGCGAAGCCGGAAAGACCACCGCGATCGAGGTCCGCGATCGTGCGCGCGCGGAGACGAAAGCCGCTTGCGACGCGCTCGACGCGGTCGCCGACTCGCCTGCAAAGCGCCTCCTCGTCGCGGTCGCGGTCGAGCTCACCGCGCGGCTCGGGTGAGCGCGATGGACCCGGTGGACTTTGCAGCCCGTGATGCCTCGGGTAAGCCAGAGAGGGTGTCACGCGAGGGAAAAGAGCTTTGGCCGAGCGAAGCGGCGGTGAGCGACCGGGTGGGTCGGCTCATCGAGTTTTGGGGCTTCAAGCGAAACATGGGCCGCGTCTGGTCCGTGCTCTACCTCTCGCCCGATCCGCTCAGCGCGGAAGATCTCCGCGAGGCCCTTCAGCTCTCGAGCGGCGCGGTGAGCATGACGTTGAGCGAGCTCGGTCGCTGGGGCGTGGTGCGCAAGGTGTGGGTCCAGGGCGATCGGCGCGACTACTTCTCCGCGGAAATTCAGCTCTGGAAGATGATCTCGCGCGTCTTCAACGAGCGCGAGAAGGCGGAGGTCGAGAACGCGATCGAGGCCTTCGAGGAGGCGCTCGTCTCGCTCGAGCCGCTCAAGGCGTCACCCGATCCGAAGGTGCGTGCCCGCGCCGAGCTGCAGTTCGAGCGCATCACGAACCTGCTCGAGCTCGCGCGCCTCGGCAAGCGCCTCCTGGACGCCCTCGTCACGACCGCGAAGATCGACGCCGAGCCCCTCGTTCGGTTCCTCCTCCAGCGACCTAAGTAACGATCGCGGACCCAGCCGACGCGTGCATCCTGCACACGTCGCTGGAGGCATCGGACGACCGCGGGCGGTTTCGCGGTCGAGCGACATGGCCGTCGACCCGCGACCCGCCGGCGTACGGCTCAGTTCAAGCCGTGTTTGTCGCTCTTGGCGGCGGCGGTGCTCTGGTCGAGGAACACGGAGGTGACCTCGCGCTCGAGGGCGGCGGCGAGCTCCTCTTCCAGACGCGCGAGGGAGCCGGCGGCGCGCTCCACGTTGCGCTGGTAAACGAAGAGACGCACGAAGCGGCGCTCGCCGTCGTCCGTCGGGGGCGTGTCCAGGATCACAAGCGCGCGCGGATCGACGCCGTCGACCACGAGCTCGGCGCCGGGCAGATCGACCACGTAGACCTCCGCCTCGCGGACGTAGCGGCCCAAGATCGCGTCGAGGCCGGTGATCGCGGTGCGCACGACGACCGAGAACGCGTCGGGGGAGGGGGCCCAAATCGGCGCCGCTTTGCTCGCGTCGATCGCACGGGAGCGCAAGAAGGCCTCCACCGCGCCGCGCATGTCGCCCGCCTCGTCGCGCAAAAGACCGAGGTAGTAGTGCGCGTCGACGTGCTCGGGATCGCTCTTCGCGGCGTCCTCTACGAGGGGGCGCGCTTTGTCGACCTCGCCCACTTCGTAGAGCGCGCGACCGACGAGGAACGTGTAGCTCGGGTTTTCCCACGGGCCGTCCGGGATGCGCGACATCGCGCGCTTCGCCTCGGCCACGTCGCCCTTGGCGAGCAGCGCGTCGACCTTGAGGAGCAGGCAATCCGCGAGCTCTTCGTTCGTCTCCGCGTAATCGAGGGCGTCGTCGCACAAAGCGATCGACTCGTCGAAGTCGCCGACCGGGTGCATGAGCAGCTCGGCGCAGTTGAGCATCGCCTCGAAGTAGGTCTCGTCGAGGGTGATCGCCTGGCGGTAGTGCTCGAGCGCTTCGTCCGTCTCGCCGGCGAGGGCGGCGGAATACCCAAGGAGGTTATGGACTTCCGGCGACTGCGGGTCGAGCTCGAGCGCGCGCTGGGCGCAGAGAATCGCTCCCTTGGCGTCGCCGCGCTGCGCGAGGTCCCAGCCGCGATCGAGCGTGGCCGAGAACTGGTCCATGGCACTTTCGGAGGTCACGACGCAGCCTTTAGCGGAATCTCGTGATTGTGGGTAGAGCGAGCATGCCTCCCACCCTCCGTAGGTCGAGCGATCGAGCGATGCCTCAATCGTGGACCACGACGCGCGTGCCCGGCTTCTCGGCGGTGGCGTTCGCGCCGTGCCAGCCCTCCGGGACGTGGGGCTCGGTCCAGTTGAACATGGTGCGCGCGTCTTGCGGCGCGAGGTTCACGCAGCCGTGGCTCTTCACGTGGCCGAACGCGGCGTGCCAGAAGGCGCCGTGGAGGGCGTAGCTGCCGTTGAAGTACATGATCCACGGAACGTCCTCGATCGAGTACGGGCCGTCGCTCACCACGTCGCCGTCCATCGTCGCCGCGATGTGCTTCTCGCGGATGCGGAAGCTGCCGGTGGGGGTGGTGTAATCTTTCTCTTTCGACTCTTTGCGCCCGGTCGACGTGAGGGTCGCGAAGGCAGGCTTGTCGCCCTCGTAGGCGATCATGGTCTGCGTCGTGATGTTGACGTCGATCCACTTTTCGCCAGCGGCGAGATCGGTGGGCAAGGGGCCCGGCTTGGTGCGGGTGCCCTCGTTCACCTTGAGCCACCACCCGTCTTCGGTCTCGTCGTAACGAACGCCGCCATAGACGCCGTTCTTGCCGGTGAGCTTCACCATCGTGAAGCGCGCCACCTTGTCGCCCGCGACCGCTTTTTTGCCTTCGATCGTGTACTTCTTGGTGTTGTAGGTGGCCCACCCGAGGAGCGGGTTCGGGGCCATGCCCGCCTCTGCCACGACGGGCTTCGTGCTGTCGGAGAGCCACACGCCCTTGAAGTCGGTGAGGGGCTTCTGCACGTACAAGCGATCGGCCGGCGCGATGAGGCCGCTCGTGGTCTTCCACCACGAGTTGCCGCCGGAGACGAAGTTGCGATCGAGGGCGAGGTAAAAGCCCTTCACCATGCGGCGCGCGATGGGGCCTTCGCCGCGGAGATCGTCGAGGGTGACGGACGGTTTGCCCGCGCCCGCGTCGCGCATGTACCAGGGCGACTCGGGGGCTTCCTCTTGGGTCTTCGCGGCCGCGAACGAGAGCCCGAGCACGCTGCCCGCCCCGGATCCCGAGCCCGCGTCGACGTCGTTCTGCACTTGCACGTCGGTCGAGGTGCCGTCGCTCGTGCCGCGCTTCTTGCGCCGGCCGCTTGAGTTGGGCGAGGTCGACGTGGTCGACGTGCTGCCACCGCCCTCGAGGTACGGCTCGAGCTTGATGCGCTCCTCGCGGGAGGGCACTTGGCGGTAGAGCGGCGCGCCGTTGGTCGTGTTGTACCCGTACTGGTACGGGAGCGGTCCTTCGAGGTTCGGATCGTGGGGCGCGGACTTCACGCGCGGATCGTTGAGATCGAGGGTGGCGTATTTTCCGCACACGAAGCCGCCAGCGACGAGCTCGTACCAGCCCTCTTGGCAGTTCGATTTCACGTGCTTCTCCGGGTGAACCGGAGCGCGCGCGCCGTGGCGCAAATAACCGACCCGGACCGCGCCTTTACCGCTGCTCTTCTCGCTGCGTCGCGCGTCGTCGCGGGGCCATTCCATGTCGCTCATGACGAGCGTCACTTGGGCGAGCGCGCCGATGCGGGGCCCGTCGTAAGGCTTGTCGCTCGCGCCCGCGTCGGACACGTCGGCGCTCGTGGTCTGCGCGGAGGCCGCCGGAGGTGCAGCCGTGCTCGCTGCGGAGGTGGAAGGGACCGGCGCGGCGGGCTTGGGGGCCGGATGCTCTTTGGGCTTGTCCGGGGCGCCGCACGCCGCGAGCGCAGCGCCGAGCGCGGACATCGCGACGAGCCCCGCGCCGCCCGAGTGGCGGAACACCGCGCCGCTGGTGCGTCGTGAGAACGTGCTCGCGACCCGTCGAATAAGGGAGAAAAACGTCATCGTTTGCTCTTTGGCGCTCATTAGTACCGCCGGGTTGCCCTGTCGATCCAGTTTCCGGCCGTGGTTTTCCGGGAAGGCATCTCGGCGGTGCGTCGTTGCGAGCAGTGATCGTCACCGCGCGCACGTCGCGCTCGGGAAAGCGCCCGCGCGAGGGGCTTCGCAAGAGCTCGGCCAGAACGCGCGCCGAGGGGGCCACGCTCCGCATCGCCCACGAATTTCCCTCGTTCGTCGCGCTCGCGGCCGGCTCGGGCGAACGCTTCCTTCGCGTTCTCGCGGGTTCTGCCGTAAGAGTGTGTCTGCGATGCGAGGGTCCTGTGGGCTCTGAGACACGCTCGAGGAAGTCGGGCGTAAGATCCCGTGGTCGTTCGGCAATCAGCCTCGCGACGGATGGAAAAGAGCGCCTCGGAGCCGCCGCCTCCGCCCCCACCGCGCCGCACGCGGAAGAGGGCGCGCCGGAACAAAAGGCAACCGGCCCCGAGCGCTTCTGGGCCACCCGTCGCGCGCGGATCGCGTTCGGCGTGACGCTGCTCGCTTCGTGCGTGCTCCACTTTTTGCTCTCGCCCTACACGTTCCTTCCCGACACGGGAGGCATGACCTTCAAAGACGTGGACGACGAGCTCACGATCCCGATCGAGCTGATGGCGGTCGAGGTCACCGAGCCCCCGCCGCCGGCCGCCCCGGAGCCTCCCGCGCCCAACGTTCCGCTCGATCCGAACGGCGACCACAACAAACCCGACGCCGCGCCCCCCAAGCCGAAGCCCGACGCGTCGGCGCTCATGGCCGACGCGGGAGGCGCGGAAGACGCGGGCGAGATCGACGCCTCCGCGCTCGACGCGGGCGCTTCCGAAGGCGGCGCGGGGGACGCGAGCATGGCCGATGCGGAGGTCGCGTCCGGGGTCCGCGACGGCGGGGCTCCCAAGATTGGCTTCTCGGGGCTCGTGCAGGCGGGGCCCACGAACGTGCGGCTGCTGCTCAACGTGTCGCTCATTCGCCAGCACCCGGTCGGTCAGCGCATCGGGCCGCTCTTGAACGGCATCCCGCAGTGGGCCGACTTCATGAAGGGCTCGCAGAACATGGTGGACCCCATCCGCGACGCGGAGTGGCTCCTCATCTACGGGCCGTCCCTCATTCACACCGAGAAGGACGCGATCTTCCTCAAGTACACGCTGCCCGACGCGCTCGTCGACAAGACGATCGAGACCGTCACGAAGAAGTACGACAAGGGCGGACCGTTCGACGCGGGGGTGCCCGGAGTGAAGGCGCACCTCGGCCACGCCGACAACTCGGAGCGCGTGTTCTTGCGCGTGCAGCCGCACGAAGCGGCGGTCGTGCCCCCGGCAAAAGCCCATGATTTTGCTCTTCTTTTGAAGCAGCACTCGGTCGATCCGGGGCTGCGCGCAGGGGAAGCTGTGCGCCTCGTGGTGCGCGATCCGTACCGGCAGGTCGCGGTGCCGGGGCTCAAGTTCCCAGAGTCGATGAGCGAGGTTCGGCTGTGGGTCGTTCCGCGTGTCTCGGATGGCGGCGCCGACGTGTACGCCGAGGGCGAGTGCAAAGACGAAGAGGCCGCGACCGACGTGCTCGAGCGCACCAAAGAAATGATCGCGCGCCAGAACGCGAGCATCTTGGTCCGCATCGCGACGCGCGGGCTCATGTCGAACGTGGACCTCAAACAAGACGGCAAGATCGTGAAGGCGCACGTGAGCGCGACCCGCGAGCAGCTCGAGGGCATCTTGCAAGCGCTGTCCGCGCAGCTCGGGGTGCAGCTCCCGGCCCCGGGTGGCGCGTCCACCGCCTCGCCGGGCACGTCCAGCACCGCAGCCCCACGATGAACCGCGCACGCGCGGCGCTCGCGCTCGCGGCCGTGACTGCGCTCGCTTGTTTCGGATGTGGGCCCGCGCGCGCTCCGGAGCTCGCGGTCTCCGCGCCGCCGACGAGCGCGCCCCCGCCTCCGCCGGTGCCGGTCCCGGAAGACACGGAGGCAGGTTCACGGCCGCCGCGCGAGGGCCTGCGATCCTGCGACGCGATCCGCCTCGACGTGAGCATCGCGAAGCTGCGCGCCTCGCGGAGGGGCGCTTGGCTCGCGGCGATCTTCGCGGCGGAGCCGAGGCTCGCGCCTACGAAGCGGAAAATCGTGCCGTTCGAGGTCGCCGACGAGGCGCGCCTCTGCGGCCGCGCGCCGCTCGCATGGGAGGCGGTGGTGATTCGCCACGCGCTCCCCGCCGCCCGCGTAGACGAGGCCCTCGCGGTCTACGGCGCACGGATCGACCACGGCGGACCGTTCGATTTCGGTGTGCCCGGCGCCCACGCGAGCAAAATTCGAATCGCGGACGACGTGTGGACCGCCATCGTCCGCGACCAGGCGCCGCACGAGCTGTGGCTCTTGGCGCCAGAAGCCGCGCGCGCCTCGGTGACGGATCACTCGGAAAAAGCGGGCGAAGATCCTATGCCGGCCCCGCTCGCGGTCCGCGCGCGGGTGCACGATCCGGCGTCGCGCTTCTCGTGGGCGGCACACGAGCTCGGGGGAGTCGTCACGCTCGATCTCGGGCTCACGCTCTTGCCCGACGGAGCGGCGCGGCTCGAAGGAACCGCGGCGGCGAGCTCACCGGAGGCGGCGAAGGAAGTGGCCCGCCGCATAACCGCGACGGTCGAGCGCGCCGCCGGCACCTTCTTCGTGCGAGTGGCGCTCCGAGGGATTTTGTCCGGCTTTTCCGCCGTCGCGATCGGCGACCGGGTGAAGATCACGATGCCCGTCTCGGCCCCCGAGCTGGACTCCCTGCTCGCCCTCGTCGCAGCGAGCCTTGGGGCGCACCTCCCCGAACCCGTAGCGTTCGCGACCTCCGAAGTGCCGATAACCCGCCGGCGACAGGGGCGGGAGGCAGGTGATCTTCGTCAAGACCGAGCCTGGCCAACCCGGAGCCGACTTTCTGTCGGTGAGGACGTCGCCGGCCAGGCGAAGGTATTGGCGAAGAGCACCTGCCTCCCGAGGGACTTTCCCGGGCGGGGGAGTCCGTCGTAGAAGGTGCAGCATGAAGAAGACGTTCGCGCTTTTGGGGGCGTTCGTGACCGCCCTCGCGATCTCGGGATGCTCGAAGCCGGTCGAGGAGCCCAAGGAAGATTTCAAGCCCGCGCAAGCGAAGCCCCTCCCGCCTGGTCCCGAGAAGCTCGAGATCAAGGACGAAGTCGTCGGCCAAGGCCGCGAGGTGAAGAGCGGCGACGAGGTGCGTGTGCACTACACGGGCACCCTCATGGACGGGAAGAAGTTCGACTCGTCGCGCGATCGCAACGAGCCCTTCAAGTTCAAGATTGGTCAGGGCCAGGTCATCAAGGGCTGGGACCAGGGCGTGGTCGGGATGAAGGTCGGCGGCAAGCGCCAGCTCACGATTCCCTCGGACCTCGGCTACGGCGACAACGGCTCGCCCCCGAACATCCCTGGCAAAGCGGGCCTCAAGTTCGACGTCGAGCTCGTCGACATCGTCGAGGCGACCGATGGCGGCGCGGGCGACGGCGGCGCGAAAAAAGACAAAGACGCGGGCGCGGCGAAGAAGTAACCGAGCGACGAGCGGCGCGTCGCCCGTGCGGTGCGCGCCGTGCTCCTTCGCGACGCGTTGGCGGTGCGCCGGTGGCGGGTACCTGGTCTCGCGGCGCGTGCATACTGCACGTATCGACGCGCTCGTCGGAAGCGGGTCGCTACGTGACGGCCGCGCGGACGGCGGGCACGGCTTCGCGGAACGCCTTGAAAATATGCTCGATCACGAGGTCGACGCCGTGGCCGTCGTTCGCGCGGGCGAAGACGACGGGACCTCCTTGGCGCATGCGATCGGCGTCGTTCTTCATCACCTCGAGGCTCGCGCCGACGTGGGGCGCGAGATCGATCTTGTTTACGATCAAGAGATCGCTCTGCGTGATCCCGGGGCCGCCCTTGCGCGGGACCTTGTCGCCGCCAGACACGTCGATCACGTAAATCGTGTAGTCGACGAGCTCGCGGCTGTACTGCGCGGCGAGGTTGTCGCCGCCAGACTCCACGAACATGAGCTCGGGGGAGACCGCGCTCATGAGCCCCAAGAGGGCGTCGAGGTTGTGGCTGATGTCCTCCCGGATCGCGGCGTGGGGGCAGCCTCCGGTCTCGACCGCGGCGATGCGATCGGCGGGGAGCGCCTCGTTGCGATGAAGGAACTCGGCGTCCTCGCGCGTGAAGATGTCGTTCGTCACGACCCCGAGGGAGACCTTGTCGCGGAGCGCGCGGCAGAGGCTCAAGAGGAGCGCCGTCTTCCCCGAGCCGACGGGTCCACCGATGCCCACGGTGAAGGCGCGTTTTTCATAATCGCGCGGAATACGCGGCTTTCGCGCGCGGAAAAAACCGGGGTGCGGGAGGTGCTCGTGGGTGTGATCGCGCGGGCCGTCGTGGGGCATTTCGGGAATCCTCAGGAGACGAAGAGCCGCGCGTAGAGCGCGTCGTGGAGCTGGGCGCGGAGCTCGAGGAGGGGCGACACGCTCGCCGCTTCTTCGAGCGACGTGGACATCGCACGATCGGCGGCGCGGGCGAGCGCGGGCCCGAGCGCGTCGAGCATGGTCTGCGCTTCGTTCGGGCCGAGGAGCCCGAGCCGAACCGCGGCGGAGAGGGTGCCTCGTGTTTGCCCGAACAGGTAGAGCCCCATCGTGCGCTCGAGCGGCACCTCCAGCGCGGCGAGGGTCGCCCCGAACAAGGGTGCATGATGCATGAAAGGGAGCCGCCCCGCGACAGCCGCGAGCGACGCGATTTCGAGGGGAAAAATCCCGGACGCGGTGCTGAAGAAGGTGCGCCCTTGGGTGCGGCTCGCGCGGTTCGTGACCGCCCCCGAGGTGCGCGCCTCGGCGAGCGAATCGAGCGCGACGAGACGCTCTTCGACCTCGACTTTCGCGCGAACGATCCGGTGTGCCTCGCAAACGAGCGGCCCTTGCAGCGACGCGGCTTGATCGAGGGCGTCCTCCGCGAAGGCGCGCACGTCGTCTGCTTCTTCGGTCGCGCCGAACGACGCGGCGGCCTCGAGCCCGTTCGAGTGCGCGAACCCACCGGACGGAAAACCCGAGTCCGAGAGCGCGAGGATACGAAAGAGGGTCGTGTCGAGCATGGCCTGTTCCTTCAGAAGAGCGAGTAGAGCCGCGCCAAAGGCAGCGCGCGGGCCGGCTCGCAGGTGAGGAGAACGTCGTCGGCGTGAACGGCGTAAGTCTCGGGGCTGACCGTGATTTTCGGGAGCGCGTCGTTGAGGAGCATGTCGCCCTTCGTGAGGCTGCGGCAGCCCTCGACCGCGAAGGCGCGCTTCTGGAGCGAGAGCGACGCGGGCACCCCCGCCGCGAGCGCCGCCTTCGAGACGAACACGAGCGACGACGCACCGGGATCGAGCGCCCCGAACATGGGTCGCCCGAAGCGCGGCTGCGGGGTGGGAATGCTCGCGTTCGCGTCGCCCATTTGTGCGTGCGCGATGAAGCCTGCCTTCAGCACGACCTCGGGCCGGAGCGCGAAAAAACCTGGCTTCCAGAGCACCAGATCGGCGATCTTGCCGACCTCGATCGTTCCGATGTGGGCGGCCATGCCGTGGGCGATCGCGGGGTTCGCGGTGACCTTCGCGACGTACCTCCGCGCGCGCAGGTTGTCGTTCGCGCCGGTCTCGCCGTCGAGTCTGCCGCGAACGTCTTTCATCTTCGAGGCTGTCTGGAAGGTGCGCGTGATCACCTCGCCGACGCGGCCCATCGCCTGGCTGTCGCTCGAGATCATGCTGATCGCGCCCATGTCGTGGAGGATGTCCTCCGCCGCGATCGTCTCTTTGCGGATCCGGCTCTCGGCGAAGGCCACGTCCTCCGGCACCTCGCGCGAGAGGTGATGGCAGACCATGAGCATGTCGAGGTGCTCGTCGAGGGTGTTCGACGTGTACGGGCGGGTCGGGTTCGTGGAGCTCGGGAGCACGTTTTGGTGCCCACAAATGGCAAGGATATCGGGGGCATGGCCGCCTCCCGCGCCCTCCGCGTGGTAGGCGTGGATCGTGCGCCCCGCGATGGCGGCGAGGGTGTGCTCGAGGAAGCCCGACTCGTTCAACGTGTCGGTGTGGAGGGTGACCTGCACGTCGTGATCGGTGCACGCGTCGAGGCATCCGCGGATCGCGGCGGGGGTGGTGCCCCAGTCCTCGTGGAGCTTCAGGCCCACCGCGCCGGCGGCGATTTGATCGTGGAGCCCCTCCGGCCTCCGCGAGTTTCCTTTTCCGGTGAGCCCGATGTTCACGACGAGGCGATCGGTCGCGCGGAGCATGCGGGCGAGGTTCTCGATACCGGGTGTGCACGTGGTGGCGAGGGTGCCGGTCGCAGGTCCGGTGCCGCCGCCGACGAGGGTGGTCACCCCGCTCGCGATGGCCTCGTCGGCCTGCTGCGGACAGATGAAATGCACGTGCGCGTCGATCGCGCCGGCGGTGAGGATCATGCCTTCGCCCGCGAGCACCTCGGTCGTGACGCCGATGACCATCCCGGGCGTCACACCTGCCATCGTGAGCGGATTGCCTGCTTTTCCTAGGCCCGCGATGCGTCCGTTCTTGATCCCGACGTCGCATTTCGTGACCGGGTGGCGCGCGTCGAGCACGACGACGCCGGTGATCACGAGGTCGAGCGCCTCCGCGTCGAGCGCGCCGGGCATCTGCCCCATGCCGTCGCGCACGACCTTGCCGCCGCCGAACGTGACCTCGTCGCCGTAGGTGCCGAGATCGACCTCGACCTCCAGAATCAAGCTCGTGTCGGCGAGGCGGATCTTGTCGCCCTTGGTCGGACCGTAGAGGTCGACGTAGCGTTTCCTGGAGAGCGTGCTCATGCGCGGCTCTCCTCGCGGAGGCGCGCGGGGATCGCTTCTGGCGAGACCGACTTGTCGACGAGGATCACTGTGCGAATTTCGCCCGGCTCGAAGCGGACCGCGGTGCCGGCGGGAACGTCGAGGCGCTTGCCCTTCGCGAGCGCGCGATCGAAGTCGAGGGCAGGGTTGGTCTCCTCGAACGGGTAGTGGCTGCCCACTTGGATCGGGCGATCGCCGCGGCTCGTGACCTTCATCGCGATCCGCGCGCGGCCCTCCGAGAGCGAGAGATCGGGCGCGTCGGCGGCCTGGATTTCACCAGGGATCGTGACCTCGGCCGTCGTCGCCGCGGGGAAGGGCGCGGGCAGCGGGAGGAAGCTCCCGTAGAGCGCGAGCGCGAGATCGCCCCGGTCTTGCGCGAAGGGATCGTGCACCGTGACGAGCTTCGTGCCGTCGGGGAAGGTGCCCTCGACCTGCACCTCGTGCACGAGCTCCGGCACCCCGGGGAGCAGCTCCGCGCGACCGAGCACTCGTTTGCCGAGGTCCATCAGCTCGGCGACCGTCTTGCCGTCGCGCACCCACTCGAGGAGCTGGGTGGAGAGGAGCGCGATCGCCTCCGGGTAGTTCAGCCGCAGGCCACGCGCGAGCCGTTTCTGCGCGAGGAATCCCGCTTGATGGAGGACGAGCTTGTCGAGGTCGCGAGGGGCAAGGTGCATCGTTGGGGCAGGAGGCCCCTACGAGGACCGCCTGGTTCGAGGATCGTCTCCCAACGTTTCACCAAGGTTTCCAAGAAGCACACGCAGCTCTGCCGCCAAGAGCTCCGCGTTCTCGGCCGCGATCCGCGCGGTCGCGCCCTCCGGGCCGAGCGGGGAAAATACACGCATCGTGGGACCCGATCCGGAGAGCTTCGCGGAGAGCCACGCCTCGCGGAACGCCTGCACCCGCGGGCCGAGCACGACCGCGAACGCGAACGCGCCGTATCGACCGAAGTGACGAGCTACGTCGCGCTCGCCCGGTTGCAAATCTTGAGCTTCCTCGAGCACCGTCTGCGCGCCGCGGCTCACCACGAGCCGCGACCGAAGGCGCGAGAACCGCCATTTTTCCCCTGTCTCGGGGCGACCTTCGGTGAGCGCGTCGACCAGCACGACCGAGCCGCGCGGCGCGAGGGTGACCCGCGTGTCTTGCGACAAGTCGGCGCCCACCGCGCCGGTGAGCGGCTCTTGAGCCATCACGAGGAGCCCGTCGTCGTCGACCTTCGCGCGGGTCTCGAGGCGCGCCTCGCCCTGGAACGCACGCGCGATGCCTATGGATCCCACGTAGAGCGACGCGCCCTCGCGCACGTGGAGCGTGTAGCGCTGGCGATCGCCGTTGAGCATCCCGGGGCCGAGCACGGTGGGGAACACCCACGCCGCGTGCCCGTGGTTCTTCGGGCACGAGAGGGCGAGAGGGGCCTCGGCGTACGCCTCGTTCACGACGGTGCGCGACGAGACTTGGCTCTTCACGACGGTCACGCGTGCGGAGGCGAAGGTGTCGCTGGGGGTGCTCATGGTTCCTCCTTTGGCGGCGAGGGCGGGGACGCGGGAGGAGGCGCAGGAGGCGACGCTTCCTTCTCGGAATTTTCGTAGATCTCTTTGGCGCGCTCGAGGCTCTCGCCGCGGAGGTAATACGCGCGCGCCGCCGCGCCGATCGCGAGTGTTCCCGCGAAGGCGACCGCGCCGGAGATGGCGGCGCCGCCGCCGGGGAACACGTATTTCACGAGCGCACGCGCGCCTTCGCGGAGCAAAAAGCCGGCCCCCACGTTCACGCCGAGCGAGGCGAGCATCTCGAGGGCCGCTTTTTTCTCGATCCTCCGCCCCGCGATCCACGCGATCGAGACGACGAGCGACACCTGCAGGCTCGTGATCGGGACCACGTCGGCGACGGGGATCGGCATCGCCGCGATCGCCGCGCACACCGCCGCCGTCGCTTGGGTCAGGGTCTGCGCGAGGTCGTCTTGCAGGCCGCGCACCTGCGAGAGACGCACGAACATGCCGCGCCCCGCGTTCGGCATGTGGGCGTAGAGAAGCGTGCAGAGTGCATCGATGTTCCAGCGCTCGTCGTCGCGCACGTTCCCGTTTTTGTCGAACGAGAGGTACGCGCTCACGCCGCGCACGCCGATGACGTGTTGGGCGAGGAGACCACGCGACTTGAGCTTTCGCTCGAGCACGCCCTCGGCCTCGTTCACGTAGGAGAGCTTCTCGTGGAGGGCCTCTTCTGCTTCTTCTTTCGGCAGGTGGAGGCGGGTGCGCTTGGGCTCGAAGAGATCGCAGTGGGTGAGCACCCCCACGATCGGCGGACGAAACTTGTGCGCGCGCTCGATCGCGCCCATGACCTCTTCGATCCCGGTCAAGTCCGCGTCGATCGCGCTGTCGACGTCTTGCGCGCGGACCACGAAGACGACGGCGTCGGGGGCGCGCTTCTTGAGCTCCACCGCGACCGACGTGATCGCGTCGCGATGGCTCGCGCCTTTCGCGTCGGGATAGTCGGCCTCGACCGGAGCGGAGCCTTCTTGGAGACCGCGCGTGTCGAGGAGGTGAAGGGTGCCGGCCTCCGCGGTGTGCTCGTACCAGGTGCCGCGACCGGTCTGCCCTCGCACGTGGCCCACGTTCGCGACCTTGTGCCCGAAGAGCGCGTTCACGAGCGACGACTTGCCCGCGCCGCGCCGGCCGACGAGCACGAACGCGGGGGGCCGCTGCTCGAGGAGGAGCCCGCGCAGGGTTCCAATTTTGGACACGAGATTCTTGGCCGCGCCGTCGGGCAAAAACTGAAGCATCTCTTCGACCTTGGCCAAGGCCTTCGCGAGATCGCGGAGGGCGTTTCCGTCGTCGTTTTCGGCCATTGCAGAAAGCGTAGCTCAGCGAGCGTCGCTCACGAACGCGCTGTTCGCTGGCGCAGCGCAGCAACCGACGCGCGGAAGAACCATGGAAGACGTCTTGTTCGGAGGTTCCGCGTGTGGAAGCCCCATGATTTGCGCATTTCGGTGAGCTTCCACATGCGGAAGGTCCGTGATCGGCGCACATCACTGAGGTTCCGCGTGTAGAAGCCCCATGATTTGCGCATTTCGGCGAGCTTCCACATGCGGAAGGTCCGTGATCGGTGCACATCACCGAGGTTCCAGGCGCAAACGGACCACCGAGCTCCGGCATCGAGCACGAGTGACGACTTGGCCTTCGAGTCCGCCGGGGCAGCCACGTTCTTCGGCAACGCGTCAGCGCTCGCCCCACCCATGGTGGTGTCCACACCACCAGCGACGAGGGCGCCGCCGAACCCGGGCGCAGTCGAAGAGACCGGAGAGGCTGGGGATGACCTTGCCGATCCACGACAGCACGCAGCCGGCGAATTCCTCGCCATTCACGTCGCCCGGCAGGCCTACTTCCCCTTGGCCAAACGCGTGGCCACTTGCTCCCGATCCACGTGCGGGAAAATCGCTACCAAATCGCCCGGTCGCGCATCGCGCACGCAGCGGTCGATCGCGTCCACTTCGTCTTCCACGAGGCCGAACGCGACGCCCGCTCCTTCGACGACCCTTCGGAAGAGCTCCGGAACGTCGCCGAGCGCGCGGCCTCGTAGGTAGCTCGGGAGCTCCCTCACCAAGACCTTATCGGGCTTCATGGCCACGATGGACTCGGCAAAGGCCACGATGTCCGCGTCCGAGCGATCGCCTGGGCTGCCCGCGACGACCGTCAATCGCCCATCTTCGTGGCGCTTCAGGCCGCTCAGGAGAGAAGCGAGGGCCTGCGCTCCTTCGGGGTTGTGGGCGTAATCGAGCACGAAGCGTGTGCCGCCCATCGCGACGACATCGCCGCGGCCGGGGTTGTCGCGCGGACCAAATTCGCGAAGCCCCGAGAGCCACGCCGCTTCCGGAAGCCCCAACGCGACGGCCGCTCCGATGGCGCCGAGGGCGTTTTCGACGTTGTATCGCGCCGCGCCGCCGAACGTGATGGGCACGTCGCGCACAGGGATCGCTGCCGTCTCCTGGTCGCCTCGCGAGAGCACGAGCTGGCCATTCTGCGTGAAGACGGTGGTCGCTTCGTGGCCTGCCTTGCGGCACGTTTCGGCGTGCGCCGCGAGAGCACGGGCGCCTTCGGGATGGGCCTCGACGTCGGCGAAGAGGATCACGGGGACGGTGAGATCAGGAATGAGAGCCAAGAGGCTCGGATCGAGCGCGTTGAGCACGACGGCCTTCGTGGCCGCTCTGGCGCATACGGTCTTGACCTCGGTCATGGCGGCAAGATCGTCGATGCCGTAGCCCCCGAGGTGATCCGCGCTGATGTTGGTGAGCAGCGCCACGTCGCAGTCGTCGATGGCGAGGCCACGACGCAGGATGCCTCCGCGCGCGGTCTCCAAGACGGCGAAGTCGACCCGCGTGTCGCGCAAGACGAGCCGCGCCGCGGCAGGGCCCGTGAAGTCTCCGCTCGCGAGGACCTCGTCGTTCACGAGGGCACCGTCGCTCGAGGTCAGGCCGACCACGAAGCCAGCTTTCCGCGCCATGAACGCGAGCAAACGAGACGACGTGGTCTTTCCGTTCGTCCCGGTGACCATCACAGTCGGCACCCTCGAGAGCGCGTCCCACGCGACCTCCTCGAGGGCCGGAAGCGAGCCGAGCGGGTACGTGCGCGAGCTCCGACCCTCACCGAGCGAGATGGCCTCGTCGTCCCACAAGAAGGGAATCCGTTTTGCGTGGCAGGCGTCTGCGAGCAGCGCGAACCGCGGATTTTCGAGCCTGGCGAGCATGGCGGAGATCTCGAGTCGCTTTGGATCGAGCGCCGACCCTGCAAGGCCGCCCACCAGCTTCACGGCGCTCTCGGCGGCCCACTCGCTCGCTTCCGCGTGCGCGAGCATGGTGTCCAAAGGCGCGGGATACCCGAAGACCACCCCCCCGTGATGGGGCCGCGTCACGAGGCTCACGTCGGCGGTGAGCCCCAGCGCCGCGCGCATGCGCCCGAGCTCCGTGAGGTAGGCGGCTCGGGCGGAAGACACGGTTTCGCCCGCCTCGAGCGCGAGCTCCACGATGACGAGAGGGCGTTCGCCAAGGATGTTTTTGCCAGTGAGGCGACGAGCGTCGACGAGCTGCACGTGGGTCAGTCGTCCTGCTCGCGAGCAAGACGCACACCGCGTTCGTCCGCGATCACCGTCATTCCTGCAGCGCTTTCGTCACTCGCCGCGCCCGCCACTTCGAGGCCGAGGGGCAGGGCGTGGGAGCTTGGTGGAGGCGGGGGCGAGGACCGGCGTTCGGGCTCCCAGTCCGGCTTGAAGTAGATGACCTGCTTCCAGCTTCGGGAGATCTTGTCGGCAAAGATGAGCAAAAGATCGCCCGCGCGGGCGGCAGCGAGGCCGGCCAAAATGGCCTCTTGTTCGTCCGGCAGGACCTCGATTTGCTCCTTTGGATAGCCGCTCGCCAAGAGCGCCGCCTCGAGGAGCTTGGGGACCTCGTCCGCGCCGCGGCCACGCAAATCGTCGTCGCGGCGCACGACGATGCGATCGAACACCTTGCCCGCGATGCGCGCGATTTCTTCGATGTCTTCGTCGCGCCGATCGCCGGGGGCCGAAAGCACACAAATGCGGCGTCCACCGCAGTCGAGGCGACGCGCCAAATCGGCCATCGCTTGCACCGCCGCAGGATTGTGCCCGTAGTCGAGGATGACCTTGAACGGCAGCTTGTCGAACACGTTCATACGACCGGGCACTTGGAAGTACGAGGTGTCGAACGTGCGAAGGCCCTGCCGTACGTTCTCCACTTTGACGCCCATCGCGTAGGCCATGACGGCCGCGAACATGGCGTTTTGCACGTTGTGGAGGGCTTTCCCCTCCATCGTGGCGGGAACGAGGTGGGTCCACAAAAGCGGCAAATGAACCCCCTTGTCGTAGAGGGTGATCATCTGGCCGTTGATGCCCTCTTCGAGCACCGCCGCGAGGCCGCCCGCACGAATGTGCTTCCGCACCAGATCGTGTTTCGGATTCATGGTCACGTAGGCGATGCGCGCCGCCTTCGTGTGGTCGGCCATCTTCAGGCAATGAAGGTCGTCCGCGTTCACGACCGCGCAGTCGCGCGCCACCTCGATGACGATGCGCTTCACTTCGGCGAGCTGCTCGAGGGTGTCGATGCCCTTGATGCCGAGGTGGTCCGCCGTGACATTGAGCACCGCGCCGACGTTGCAGCTTCGATACCCCATTCCGGCGCGCAAGAGGCCGCCGCGGGCCGTCTCGAGGACGGCGAGATCGACGGCCGGATCCCGAAGGACCATTTGCGCCGACTGCGGGCCCGTCATGTCGCCGGCCACCGTGCGCACGCCGTCGATGTAGACGCCGTCGGTCGTGGCGAGGCCCACGGTGTGCCCGTTCATCTTTTGGATGTGGGCGAGCATGCGGGACGTGGTCGTCTTGCCGTTGGTCCCCGTGATCGCGGCGATAGGGATTTTGGACGGAGTGCCCGCGGGAAAGAGCATGTCGATGACCGGGCCGGCGACGTCGCGCGATTTGCCTTCGGTCGGGGCCACGTGCATGCGAAAGCCGGGGGCCGCGTTGACCTCGCAAATGCCGCCGCCCACTTCGCGGTAGCTCTCCGCGATGTCGTCGGTGATGAAGTCCACTCCGCACACGTCGAGCCCGATCGCGCTCGCCGCGCGAATGGCCATTTCGCGGTTGTCCGGGTGCACGACGTCGGTGAGGTCGATCGCCGTGCCGCCGGTGGACAAGTTGCCCGTTCCACGGAGAAAAAAGACCTCATCTTTGGGGAGGACCGTGGACGCGGAGACGCCCTTTTGGGCCATGAGGCGCTCGGCCTGGGCGTCGAGCTCGATGCGCGTGAGCACCTTCTCGTGGCCGATGCCGCGGCGCGGATCGGCGTTGACGATGCCCACGAGCTCGGCAATCGAGTGCACACCGTCGCCGACGACGTGTCCGGGGACGCGCTTGGCGACGGCGACGAGCTCGCCGCCAATGACCAACATGCGGTGATCGAACCCGGAGAGGAAGTTCTCGACGACGACGCTGCGGGCGTGCTCGCGAGCCTTGTCGAACGCGGCCCGAACCTCGTCGCCATTTTTGAGATCGAGCGAGACCCCGCGGCCATGATTGGCATCGAGAGGCTTCACGACGACCGGGTATCCGAGGCGTGACGCGGCGCTCGCGGCGGCTTCGGCGGAGCGGACCACGCGCTGGCGCGGAACGGGGAGCCCCAGATCGGCCAGAATGCGATTCGTTTCCTCTTTGTCGGAGGCGATGGATACCGCGATGTGGCGGGTCTCCGAGGTGACCGTGGCTTGAATGCGCTTTTGATGCTTGCCGTGGCCGAACTGAATCAGGCTCTGGTCGTTGAGGCGCATCCACGGAATGTCGCGCGCTTCGGCGGCACGAACGAGGGCTCCGGTGGAAGGACCGAGCTGGCGTCGTTGCGCGAAGTCCACGAGCTCGACGAGCTTTGCGCCGAAGTCGAACGGCGGCTCGTCTTCGGCTCCGTCACGCGCCCGCTTGGGGCGAAGGTCCTCGGGCAGCAAGTGGTGGAGGAGCTCGATGGCTAGATCGGCCGCCGCCTCGCCGACGCGCTCTTCTTCGAACTCGAACACCACGTGGTAGACGCCGGCGGGTCCGGCGCTTCGCGTTTTGCCGAAGACCACGTTCGCGCCGGTGAGCTGCTGGAGCTCGATCGCGACGTGCTCGAGCACGTGCCCGAGCCATGTGCCGCCGTCCTCCGAGAGCCGGCGTACGAAACCGCCCGCGCTCTCGTACGAGCACGTGTGGGAGCGCAGGGAGGGCACCGCCTCGAGGAGGCCGTCGACGAAGCCCGGGATCTTGGCGCTGGGCCAGTCTTCGAGCGGGCCGAGGTCGACCGTGAGACGCATGACGGGGAAGTGCGCGTAGAGGCTTGGGCCGCGGTAGACACGGCGCTCCGTTAGCTCCATCGCGTTCACTCTACAGGGACCCGAATTTTCGCGGGTGACGAACCCGTTTCCGGTCGCGCATTTCACGGCGCGTTTCCGGCGCGTTTCCGGCGCGTTTCGGGTCTCGCGAGCGCACTTCTTCGCTACGCAACCAGGCGCTCGTGCCTCGTCGGACGTGGGTGCGCGCAGGCCCTCAGGCGTCTTTGGTCGCCGCTTTTCGAGTCTCGAGATCGAACGAGGCTCCGTGCGCGAGGATGTGGAGGCGCACGTTGGTCATCGTCACGGGCTTTCCTTCGCTCACGTCGGCAATGGACGAGTGTCCGAGCTCCGACGCGTCGACGATGGTGAGGGCGCCCGCTCCGACCACGGAGAGCTTCTTCGTGTGATCGATGAAGGCAGCCGTGTCTTCGTCGAGGCCGACGCCGACGGCGAACGGGTTGTAGGCGATGGCGGTGAGCAAACGTCCCAAGCGGTCGCGCTGGCGGAAATGCTGGTCGATCATGATGCGATTGGTGAGCCCGAAGCCCGGCACGAGCGTGACCGCGCCGGCGTGAGGCGTGTTGCCTTCGGCGCCGTAGGCGATCATGTGCTCGCTCAAGATGGCGGCTCCGGCGCTCGTGCCTCCCACCGTCACGCCGTGCGCGTTGGCGCGGCGAATGGCCCTCGCGACGGCCGTACCGCCCAGAATCGTGGTGAGCCGTAGCTGATTTCCGCCGGTGATGAAGATGCCCGTCGCCCGCTCGATGTAGTCGAGCCACTCGCGCTTTCCGGCGTCCTCTCGCGAGGCGAAGGGGAGGCTCTTGGCCTCGTCCGCGCCGAGCTTGCGGAAGATCTTTTCGTAGCGCCGTCCCGTGTCTTCGAGGCTCGAGGCCGTAGGGATGATGACGATGCGGGCGCGCTTGCCCTCGGAGACCTCGATGAACTTGCGAAGGATGTCGCTCGTGCCTTCTTTGTCCTCCGCGCCGCCGATGGGCACGATGAATCCACGTCGCTTATCGCCTTCGATTTTCGCTGGGCTCATGTCGCTGGGGCTCACTCTTATCCGCGTCGTTCGAACGTGCCCCACACCGTGGGTACATGGTCTCGGACGACGAAGCGTCCACGCGCCATCACGTCGCGTATGCCGTGGTCGTCGTCGAGGACGACCAGATCGGCGGACGCTCCCGGCCTTAGACGACCCTTTTTCGGCAGACGCAAGACATCCGCGACATTCGAGGTGAAAATCGGCAAGACCGACTCGAGCGGGTGCCCTCGGCCGAGCAAAACCGCGAGGGTCTCGGACAGCGAAGAGGCCCGACCGACGTCCATTCTTGCGAGCCGACCCTCGGCGTCGAATGTGGGCAAACATCCGCCCCCATCGGAGCTGACGGTCAGTCGGTTCTTCGGGGCGTCGCTCGCGAGGAAGCGCTCGATGGCGTCTTCGGCCGAGTACGCGTCTTCGCCTTCTTCGACGGGGAACGCCGTGACGTCGACGGTCGCGCCTCGGCGTGCGAGATCGAGCGCTTCGGCGAAGAGCCGCGTCTTGCGGTTGACGTGTGTCGGGTAGAAGACGCGCGCCGGGAGCTCGGTCTCGTCCAGGACGCGCCGCACGAGCTCGAGGCCGCGCGGGCCGTCGCCGAGGTGCAGGTGGAGCAGGCCCGCCTTTCCGGACATGAGCCCGCCGACGTGGCAATCGGCGGCGAGGCGAGCGAGCTCGTGGAAGGTGGGCTGCGAAGAGCGATGGTCCGAGAGGGCCACTTCGCCGACTCCGAGAATGGAGTCCACATAGACGAGATCCCGGCGCACCGAGCCCGTGAGGGTGATGGGCGGGATCTCGTAGCTGCCTGTCCAGGCGTAGGCGTCGAGGCCTTCTTCGCGCAAGCCTTGGACGGCCGACACGAGGCTCTCCACGGTGCGTGTGGTGCCGTCGGTGCCCAAGACGCCCACGCAGGTGGTCACGCCGGCACGTGTGAGCTCCGAAAAGAGCACGCGCGGAACGCGAGACTTCGGCCCCGACTCGCCACCACCCCCGGTCAGGTGGACGTGAGCGTCCAAAAATCCTGGGCAGACGCGCGCGCCCTCGAGGTCGACCGTCGTGGC